>JANPEP010000287.1:0-19575 GCA_031422995.1 Polymorphobacter sp.
GGCTTGCGGCCGGCGCTTTAGCATTTCCAGCGCCACCTTGGCGTCGATCGGCCCGGCATCGCTATCGAGCAGCGCCCCCAGCACTCGCATTTCCACCTGTTCCCAGGCAACGCCGAGCGCCCGCCGCCAATCCTCGGCCAACGCCGGCCACCGATCGCGCATCTGGTACGCCGCCGCCAATGTCTGCCCGATCGCCGCCGCCGCCGTCGCCGGATTTCCGGTCTCGGTCAGCACCGTGATGAACAACTGGCGATCCTTCACCCGCCAATGCCAGTTCCGATAGTCCATATGCACCCCCAACGCGGCACCAACGAAACAGGCGCCCCGGAGGTCCGGAGCGCCTGTCTGTCGGCGGATTTCTGAAGCGTGCCGAATCTCTAACCAAAAGCGTGGCGCTTGTCAACAACAAAACACCATATAGGTTATCAACTATAAGCTTCCTTCTCCCACCACGGGTAAAAGTCCGGCATGTCGGCACTGACCTTGTCAGGATAAACCGGCGGACGCTTCTCCAGGAACGACACCACACCTTCCTTGGCATCGCCCGCCCGCCCCCGGGCATAGATCGCCCGCGAATCGAGCCGGTGCGCATCCCAGGGGCTCGCCGCCCCCGCCATCCGCCACAGCATCTGCCGCGTCAGCGCCACCGAAACCGGCGCCGTATTCTCGGCAATCTCCAACGCCAACGCCCGCGCCGCCGGCAGCAAATCTTCGGCGGCATGCACCGATCGCACCAGCCCGCCCTGCAAGGCCTCATCGGCACCGAACACCCGCCCGGTCATGCACCATTCCAGCGCCTGCGGCAGACCCACCAGCTTGGACAGGAACCACGACGATCCCGCCTCCGGCACAATCCCGCGCCGCGCGAACACAAATCCGAACCGCGCCGCTTCGGATGCCATCCGCACATCCATCGCCAGCTGCATCGTCACGCCAATACCCACCGCCGGGCCATTCACCGCGGCAATCACCGGCTTCAACGATTCGAATATCCTCAGCGTCACCCGTCCGCCGCCGTCCCGCACCGCATCATGCGAATAATCGACCGACCCATCCGCCCGCACCGGGCCGCTCAGGTCCTTGGCTGCCCCCAATTTCTCATAATCGAACGTCGCCGCTCCGGCGCTCAGATCAGCGCCAGCACAAAACGCCCTCCCCCGCCCGGTCACAATCACCGCCCGCACCGAATCATCGGCATCGGTCACATCGAACGCCGCAATCAACTCGTTCATCATCGTGCCGGTAAAGGCATTCAACTTCGCCTCGCGATCCAAAGTGATCGTCGCCACCGGCCCATCAATCTCAAGCGCAATCTGCGTGAACGCCGTCATCACAAAGCCTCCACGATCGTCACATTCGCCAGCCCACCGCCCTCGCACATCGTCTGCAACCCCCAACGCTTGCCCCGCGCATGCAGTGCATGCACCAGAGTCGTCATCAATTTCGTCCCCGAAGCGCCCAGCGGATGCCCCAGCGCAATCGCCCCGCCATTCACATTCAGCCGCGCCGGATCGGCCCCCAAAACCTTCAGCCAGGCCATCGGCACCGATGCAAACGCCTCATTTACCTCATACAAATCAATGTCTTCCAGTCGCATCCCAGACCTTGAAAGGGCCCGCTGCGTCGCCCCGATCGGCGCCTCCAGCATGATCACCGGATCCTCCCCGACCACCGTCATATGGTGGATTCGCGCCAACGGCTTGATTCCTAACGCTTTTAATCCGCGCTCATTGACAATCATCACCCCCGAAGCCCCATCGCAGATCTGGGATGACGTCGCCGCCGTCAGCCGCCCGCCTTCCAGGATCAGCTTCACGCCACGAATCCCCTCCAGGCTGGCATCAAAACGAATGCCCTCATCAACCTTGTGGACATGCGCCGCGCCCTCATGCGTCGTCACCTCGATAGCCACGATCTCCTTGTCGAACGCGCCCGAGGTTGCCGCCGCCGCGCCGCGCTTCTGGCTCTCGAAGCCAAAGGCATCCAGCATGTCCTTGGTCAGCTCATGCTTCTTGGCGATCATCTCGGCCCCGGCAAACTGGCTGAACTGAATGCCCGGATACCGCGCCTTGATGCCGGCACTGCCAAATGGCGATCCCATCCCCGATTCATGCGCCAACTTGGCCGGCGCCGCCATCGGGATGCGCGTCATGCTTTCGACACCGGCCGCGATCACAATGTCCATCTGCCCTGACATCACGGTCGCCGCAGCAAAATGCACTGCCTGCTGCGAACTTCCGCACTGGCGGTCAACACTCGTCCCCGGCACAGATTCCGGCAACTTCGACGACATCACCGCGTTGCGGGCGATATTGGCGGATTGCTGTGCAAACTGCCCCACACAGCCCATGATGACATCCTCGACCAGCGCCGGATCAGCCCCGGTTCGATCAATCAACGCATTCAGAACCTGGCCCGCCAGATCAGCCGGATGCCAATCCCGCAACATTCCGCCCCGTCGCCCTCCCGCGGTCCGCGCTGCGGCAACGATATAGGCTTCATGCATGGCGAAGGACTCCCAAAAGACATTTTCTCTGCCCGCGGACTTTACGCCAAAGCCGCGCCCCGGCAATGACAACGGAAGTGACAGGGGGAAACGCCCCCGAAATTTTCCAGGGGCATGGCAATGCGATTTCTCAACCTGTTCGCGGCAGCCCTTTTGCTGGCAACAACACCGGCCATCGCCGCCCCAAAACGCGCCCCGGCAAAAATCGCCAAACCCGCCGCCAGGCCCGCTGTCGCGGCAAGCCTGCCCAACACCCCCGAGGCCCAGGAACTGCGTCGCGCCTTCCGCTTCGCGTTTCCCATCTACGAAATCATGCGCACTCGCTCGGTGCAACTGGCTCGTGCCGAATCTGCCGGCCTACCCAACGCGGTCAACTTCATCCTGCCCAAACTCACCCTCGCCGACGCCAGCAGCCGCGACGTCACCACCCCCAACAATGATACCCTCTACGGCAGCGCTTGGCTCGATCTCGCCGCTGGCCCCGTCATCCTCAACGTCCCCGCGCTGCCCGGCCGCTACAATTCCGCCGCCCTGATGTCCGTGCAGACCGACAACACGGCCATCATCGGCACCCGCACCGGCGGACGCGCCGGCCGCTACGCTATTACCGGTCCCGGCTACACCGGCCCCATCCCCCTCGGCACAGAACGCATCGAAAGCGCCAGCAACGATGCCTGGCTGCTCATCCGCGTCCTCGTCAATGGCCCGAAAGACCTCGAAGCCGCCGCTCGCGCTCTCGATGGCTTCAGCATCGCCACCACCGCCGATCGCCCGCTTGCCATCCGCACGCTCGCTGCGCCTGCCAACCCGGACGCCAAAACCTTCCTCGCCGTCGTCAACCAGGCCCTCGCCCGCTCTGCCGCCAATCCGGACCTGACCGCACGCGCCGCCAATTTCACTACGCTCGCTGCGAACCCCAACCTCTGGGCCAAATATCTCCCGGCCTTGCGCGCCGAACTCAAATCCGGGCTCACATCCGCCGGCACCACAATCGACGGCTGGTCCTACCCCGATCCCGCGATTGGCGAATTCGGCGACAACGACGATCTGCGATCCTACGTTGCCCTGGGCGGCCTCGGCGCCCTGCCCCGCGTCGAAGCCATGTACCTCACCGCTCGCAACGACAAATCCGGCGCTGTCCTCGATGGCTCCCGCGCCTATACCGTCAAGCTCCCCGCCAACATCCCCGTCGCTGCCTTCTGGTCCCTGACCATGTACCAGCAAGAGCCCGACGGACGGCTGTTCTTCGTCGCCAATTCTCTCAACCGCTTCGCCATCGGCGACCGTTCCCGCCACCTGCGCGCCGAGCGCGACGGCAGCTACGACATCTTCGTCCAGGCCACCCAGCCCGAAGGCGAGCGCGTCGTAAACTGGCTCCCCGCGCCAAAGGGCAAATTCGTCCTCGTCTTCCGCGCCTATCTCCCCCGCGCTCCCCTGCTCGACGGCAGCTTCCACCTCCCCCCCATCGAACAGAGCGAGGTCATCCCATGACCACCGGCAAACACCTCCTCCTCGACCTCCTCCATTCGGAAGGCGTGGACTTCATCTTCGGCAACCCCGGCACCACCGAGCTGCCGCTCATGGACGCGATGGTCGTCGAAACCCGCCTCCGCTACGTCCTCGGCCTCAACGAAGTCGTCGTCATGGGCATGGCTGATGGCTATGCCCAGGCCACCGGCAAACTCGCTGTTTGCAACCTCCACGCCGCCCCCGGCCTCGGCAACGCCATGGGCATGCTCTACAATGCGGCAAAAGCCGGCGCCCCCATCCTCGTCACCGCCGGCCAACAGGACATGAGCATCCGCCTCACCGAGCCCTTGCTCTGGGACGACCTCGCCACCATGGCCCGGCCCTTGTGCAAGTGGTCCTTCGAAGTCGCCAGCATCGCCGAACTCCCCCGCGCCATCCGCCGCGCCGCAAAGGTCGCGCTCACTGCCCCCACCGGGCCCGTATTCCTCTCCATCCCCGGCGACATCCTCACCACCGAAGTCCCCGCCGACCTCGACACCCTCGCCCCCACCCGAATCGGCCCCCGCCTGCGCGGCGACACCGAATCCATCGCCCACGCCGCGGCGCTCATCCGCGCCAGCCAATCCCCCATCATCTTCGCCGGCGACGCAGTCGCCAAATCAAACGCCCATGCCGAACTCGCCGCGCTCGCCGAAGCGGCCGGCGCGCCCGTGTATCTCGAAGCCATGGCCAACACCGCCGCCTTCCCCTCCAACCATCCGCTCTACGCCGGCACCATCCCGCGGATGACTCCCGCGCTACGCAGCGCCATGGCGCATCACGACCTCGTCATCTCGATCGGCGCCGACCTGATGACCCAAAGCCAAGCCACCGGTATCGAGGCGTTCGCTCCACACACCAAAATCATCCATCTCGACGACGAACCCTGGCAGATAGGCAAGAATTTCGCTGCTACTGCCGCCATACAGGGCGACCCCAAGGCGAGCCTCCCCGAACTCACCGCCCTCGTCGCCAACGCCGGCACCCACCGTACGCCTGCCATCGCCGCCGACCTCGCAGCCAAAAAGGCCGCACTGCTCGCCAAGGCTGACGCCATGGCCGCCGACCTGCCCCTCCAGCCGATGCCCGTCCTCAAACTCATCGGTGAACTCATCCCCGAAAATGCCATCGTGATCGAGGAACTGCTCAGCAGCGGCATGAACACCGTCCGGCATCTGGTGCCCGCCGTCCGTCCAGACTCATGGTTCGGCATGCGCGGCGGCGGCATCGGTGTCGCCATCCCGCAAGCCGCCGGCATTCAACTCGCCAACCCGGATCGACCAGTCGTGGTCCTAAGCGGCGACGGCAGCGCAATGTACTCAGCCGCCGCACTATGGACACTTGCCCACTACGACCTGCCCGTCGTCACCATCATTTTCAACAATCGCGGCTATCGCATCCTCAAGCAACGCACTCGCGCTATCGCCGACCATAGCGCCCGCACCGATACCTATGTCGCAATGGACATCGAACACCCCGCCATCGATTTCATAGCTCTCGCCAAGGCCCACGGCGTCCACGGCGTCCGCACTGAAACCCTTGCCGAAGTCCATGCCGCGGTCACCGCTGCGCTGGCCGCAAACACCCCGACTCTCATCGAAATCTCCGTTGCCCGCGAACTCTAGGAAAGACTGCCTCAGGCGGCGTACGAGCCAGTTACAGACCTACTGCTCCGTCAGTCAGCGTTTAACAGCGAACCAGATCACATGCCGTGGCCCCTTGCCGTTGGCACGCGCGTGCGTAACGACCTCCTCCACATCAAACCGCGCACGCTTTAGCCGGTTGGTGAACGCAGGATCAGGCGCCGCAGACCAAACCGCCAGCACGCCTCCTGGGCGCAGCGCGGCTCGCGCCTCGCCAAGCCCGGTCTTGGAATACAGCCGGTTATTGGCATCGCGCACCAGGCCATCCGGACCATTGTCGACATCCAGCAAAATCGCATCATAGCGATTCTGTACCCCGGTGATCATCTCGCCAACATCGCCGGGGAACAGCCGCACGCGGCTGTCATCAAGCCCCCCTGCCGTCAACGCCGCCATCGGCCCCCGCGCCCAGTCAATGATCTCTGGCACCAATTCGGCCACCGTCACGGTTGCCTCCGGCCCCAGCGTCGCCAGCGCCTTGCGCAATGTAAAGCCCATTCCATAGCCTCCGATCAGCAGATGTGCGGCCTGCGTGTCCGCCAGCCGCACACAGGTCATGGACGCCAACGCCTCCTCCGATCCGCTCATTCGGCTGTTCATCAGTTCATTGCGTCCGAGCAAAATCATGAAATCGTCGCCATGCTTGAACAACCGCAGGTCGCCACCGCCGGGAATGTCTGCAGTCGCCAACAAAACGCGTGGTATCATGACTCTTCACCCTGACGCGCGGCATAGCTGTGAACAGAATATTTCAGCCGCAAAAGACGCCGGATACACGATAGGGCTGGTGACGCCATCCTCCGTCACCGCCACCATGGCCGCAGTCGCATCGAAATCACCGTCGCTTGCGAAGTCTGATCCGACTCCTATTGCACCGCATATTGCGCGCGGTTGCAGTTGTACCGCGGTAAGGCGCCTGTCCCCTTGCCCAGCTGGCCGAAATACCGCTCATCGTCCTTTGCCAGCGAATTCAGATACTCCTCGATATTGGGGTATCCATCGCCATCGGCGTCGGTGTTGGCATCCCACACCGCCGGGTTGGTATTCTTGAACCGCCGCTCCCAATCGTCGGGCATGCCGTCATTATCGGTATCGACCTTGGCGGCAGCCTGGGTGATCTTCGCCCAACCGCCGGCCCCGGCTACTGACGACGGCCAAGCATTTTCAAATAGATATGGCGGGGCATCGCATGTCCGCACATCGTCGATATACATGGCATCGACATTGTCACGGCACACCCCGTCGCGGCACAGGTCGGCCCCGGCAAAGGCCAGCACGTCACGCATCGCCTGTTCCGCTGAAACGATCTGCGATACCCGCACTGACAGCCCGGGATTTCCCGGCGTCACCGCCGCCGACAGCGTCTGTACGACACCCTTGCCCAGCTTCGTGCAGTCCCTGTCACCGGCAGCTGTAAGGCCACAAACATTGTCCGGTTTGACGTTGGCAATCAGTCCGACAAGGTTAATTTGCGGATCGGTGACCGTCGAACCGAACTGCCCGGCGATACGAGTATGCGGCGTTACATTGCCATTGGCGTAAATGCTGAAACCGAACGGAAAGGGCAGCACTTGCCCGTACAGCCCAATCAAAAAATTGCCGTCCGATGCATTATAGCGTGGCCCCCGCAAGCTGGCATTGCCGACATAATTGGCATAAACATCGCCATATTGGTTCGAAATTAGGCCCGTTTCAGCAATAAAGTCATACAAAACATTATTGATGATATCGGCCTGCCCTGCGTTCGCCGCGACGGGCTGCGGTTTGCCGACCGAAATGTTGAGACCACGCTGCTCGCCGTGCTGCGACAGATTATAGGCGATGGTTATACTCGACGACGGCTTGAGGAAGAACGTCTTGCAATGCAGGTACGAACTATGCCCAGCATTGATGCAGATGTTCGGCCCGATAATCGACCATTGCACGGTGCAATCGACGCACGACATATCCAGGCTCTCGTCGGTCCCGAACATTGTCGAGACATGGTCGATGATCTGGTATCGTGTACCCGACATCCGGATAGGATCACCATTGTCGGACGGCCGGCCCAGGTGCTCACCAGTCCGCGTGCGGACATGGCGCAGGATGAAATTCTCCCCCGTTTTGCGCGTATCGATCAGGCTGTCGGGTGGGTTGTAACTGCCGCCCATCCGGAACTCGATGCCGCCAGGCGATGTCTGCCCGGCAATATAGATTTTCGGAACGAGTATCTGCGCCGGCGAATTGATCGAAATCGCGCCGGCTACATCGAACACGCAATATCGTGGTCGCCCGGCCGGGATAACATAAGGCGTGGTCACCCCCAGTGCCAGCGCACACTCACGATAGGTGATTTTGCCATCGGTTGGATTTGCGACATCTTCGAGTGAATTGATCTTGTAAACCACCGCGTTCGGGCTGCGTACCGAGACGACACGACCGAATCCCACCGCGGTTGGGAATGCCAACGGGTGCAGGGCACGATCCGGAATATTGCCATTGTCGGGATCTGCAAAGGCAGCTGGGGTAATGGTGCCGGGCGCTGTGACGCCCACTACTGCCGATGCAGATGCGCTGCCCCCCGCACCGGAACAGGTGATGCCATAGGTCGTGGACACGGCCGGTTGGACGCTGGCAATGCCGGACACTGCCTTGGCGCCGATAAAGCCGGTGCCACCACTCGCAGTACATGATGTCGCGTTGGCCGACCCCCAGGTCAGGCCACTGCTGCCGCCAGCCGTGATCGACGTTGGCGATGCCGACAACGACACCACCGGCACGCCCGGCGCACCTGTGATGACGGTGACTGCTGCGCTCGCCGTCGTCGAACCACCTGGACCAGTGCAGTTGAGGGCATAGGTTGTCGACACCTTGGGAAAGACTCCCATGGATCCCGATAGCGGGCGCGTCCCGATAAACGGTGCACCTCCGCTGCCGGTGCATGCCGTTGCGCCACTTGCGGTCCAGGACAAGGTCGACCGGGCAGATGGTGCGACACTCGAAGGGGTGGCGCTCAAGGTCACAACAGGCTTGCCACCACTGCTTGCAATCAAAGGGGTCGATACGACCCAACCATCGGGACCGTTATCGAAATCTACCTTCCACCATTGTCCGGTTTCATTGGGCCCCTTTACAGGACCAGCGATTATGCGGCCGGCGGCGCCGGCTTGCTGCAAGCCAATTCCCGTCGTCAGATCGGCATCAAGCACCAGGAAATTTGTCGTCAGCGTCACGATGTTGCCAATGGCAAGCGCGGCAGCGCGCCCGGAAAAGGCAAAGATCGCAATAACTGCCAGCACCAGCAGCGCCAAAACCACAGGAATGGTCAGACGCCGTGATCGCGGCGGAATCGAGGGAACAAGATTTGGATCAGGTGTGAAGGACGATGGCGACATAAGGCTCCTGGCCGCATGGCAAAACACGTAGATGGCAAACACGTCGGAGACTTGCTGGCCGATTCATCGCCCTCATGCTGACAATCTGGAGCGTTGGAATAACAACGAGTTGCACCGAATATGTCGTCAAATGGCAAATTATTATGCATATGTTGCTCAAAAAGATTACTACTTAATATTTCTCATGCCCATTTGAGATGGAATGTGCCTCTTTCGCGATAAATTCTGTGCCAATGTACCGGCAGTTAGCCAACCCTATCGAGGGCGCAGCGCAGCAAGTGTCAGAAAAATCAGGCTTGGGCCGAAGCCGACCGCTCAATGCCAAACATGGGCACACGATATGGCCCGACAAGAAATGCGGGCGAGGCCCGTGCCTACCTCAGACGTGTTCGGAGCGGTTTGATGGCACCAACTCGCTGGTCGCTCTTGAACCTGCCAGAACTCAGTACACCGGTGCTGCAAACTAAGAGGCCCCCGCGTCCCCAGGGAACACCACCGGACTTGCCTGCCCGTCCGATCCCAGTGCCGAAACCCCAAAGAACCAGCTGTCGATATCCACCCCCTGCAACACAACCGAAGTCTCCGTCACATCCCGACTGCGCACCCACGCCGCCGACGTCGTTGGCCGCCACCACACTCGATACCCTGCCGCCCCTGGCACCGCTTCCCACGATAATGTCGTGTCAGGCGTCACTGCACCGGAAATCGTCACCCCCCTCGGCACCCCCGGCGCCCCTGCCAACGCTGCCAGCGCTTTCACGTTCAATTGTGTAACCTTGGCCAGATACGCAAAATCCACCCCTGAAATGACATCCCCATAGGACCGGCCACTTTCAGTCCGCACATTCTGGTGCTGCCGGTCATAATGCTCCTGCCGCTCCGTCAGCCGCACGGCAGGAAATCCTGCCTGCAACATCGGCACCTGATCCCCGCCGCGGCTATATCGGTCGGTCCGCCACACCTGCTCCACCCGCAATCCCGGTACTTGCAAGGCCGCAATGAACCGCGACAGGTTCCGCGCCGGCGAATCCACCTCGCCGCCATTGTACCGCCGCTTGTCTGCCTGCTCCGGAGTCTCGGTCGCTTTCGTGCCTTCCGAAAAAA
Organism: Polymorphobacter sp.; assembly: GCA_031422995.1. Taxonomy (GTDB): domain Bacteria; phylum Pseudomonadota; class Alphaproteobacteria; order Sphingomonadales; family Sphingomonadaceae; genus Sandarakinorhabdus. The sequence goes on from JANPEP010000287.1 coordinate 10,137, forward strand.
CTCGGACCGTCCCGTCATCCTTGGCGCCCGATGATCCCGTCGAATTCCCGACGATGTCGTTGTTAAGCACCGCCTCGACCCGCCACCCCTTCACTTTCGCCGTCTCGGCCAGCAACTTGCCGCCCAGCAAACCCTGCTCCTCGCCCGACAGCACAGCGTAAACAATCGTCGCCGGGAACTTCGACTGTGATAGAATTCGTGCCGCCTCGATGACAGCCGCCGTTCCCGAAGCATCATCGTTCGCCCCCGGCGCGTCGCCCTTGGCATCAAGGGGATCGGAATTCCGGCTGTCGATATGCGCTGACATGATGATGACCCGCTCTGGGTCGCTGGTGCCGCGCTGGATCGCCAGCACATCGACAATTTCCGCCGGCACCGTCACCCGCGCACTCGTCATCATCTTGCCCGGCGTCTCCACCACCAGGCACCCGTCGCAGTCCTTCGAAATCGCCGCAAACCGCCCCGCTGCATACCGCCGCGCCGCACCGATCCCCCGCGTCTCCGACACCGTGTCCGATAGCGAATGCCGTGTCCCGAACCCCACAAGCCGTTCGATCGTCGCTCGCAACTCGCCTTCCGAAACCGGCGCTGCCCCACCCAGGATCACCGGCAGCACCACCAACATCACCCGACGTATCATTAAAATAGTTTCCTTTAATTACAGTATATTAGGTAAATAACCTCATGGCGCAAGACATGTCCTTGGCACAACTTTCCTCACTTTCGTTGGAAACGCTATCCCCCGAACAACCCCGGAAACTGGCGCGGCTGGCACCGGAGATATTGCGCCGGTGCCGTCACTTTCGCTCCCAGATGCGCCGCCGCGTGCCACGGCCAGCGCGGATCGAACAGGATCGTCCGTGCCAACGCCACCATATCGGCATCTCCCGTCGCCACAATCGCCTCCGCCTGGTCGAACCCAGTGATCAGTCCCACTGCAATTACCGGCATCGCAACCGCCGCCTTCACCTTCCGCGCCAGAGGCACCTGGAACCCCGGTCCTGCGGGTATCACCTGCTTCGGCGACAAACCGCCACTCGAAACATGCATCCCGCTGCAACCTCGTAGCTCCAGCGCCTGCGCCAATGCCACCGTCCCGGCAATGTCCCAGCCGCCCTCCACCCAATCCGTCCCCGACACTCGCACCGTAACCGGTTTGCCCTCCGGAAAAGCCGCCCGCACGGTATCGAACACCTCCAGCACAAAACGCATCCGATTTTCTGCGCTGCCACCATATTTGTCCGTCCGCACGTTGCTCAGCGGCGACAGGAATTCGTGCAGCAAATACCCATGTGCCGCATGAATCTCCACCGCATCGATGCCGATCCGAGCCGCTCGTCGCGCAGCTTCTGCGAAGCCGTCGCGCACCCGCGCCATCCCGACTGCATCGAGTGCCACGGGCTCAGACTCGTCGGCCCCCCAGGCCAGCGGCGAAGGGGCCACTGTCTGCCAGCCATTTGCTGCATCCGGCGCAATCTGCGCTCCGCCTTTCCAAGGCAATTCGGTCGACGCCTTGCGGCCGGCATGAGCGAGTTGAATGGCGATCGGCACATCCGAATAACGACGTACGCTTGCCAGCACGCCGGCCATCGCTACCTCCGTTGCATCGTCATACAGGCCGACATCGCCATAGGTGATGCGTCCTTCGGGAACCACCGCCGCCGCTTCGATGATCAGCAACCCGGCACCCGACAGCGCCAAGCCGCCCAGATGCATGACGTGCCAGTCGGTCATGCAGCCGTCCGCGGCCGAATATTGGCACATCGGCGCCACGACGATGCGGTTGGCCAGCGTAATGTCGCCCAGCGCAATCGGCGAAAACAAGCGGGACTGGATCATCAATTGTGCCTTTCGAATGGCCGGACATGTTGGCCCAGGGCGCTACAGCATCATCGACGTCAACACTCGCCTTTCAATTTGGCAGGTGGACTCGGCGCCGCGCTGCCGCATAATCCATTGCAAACCATCTCGAGGCAGCATCATGGCCGAAGCGTTCACCGACAGCGAAGCCGACATCCGCGCACATCTCGAACCTGCCAATATTCCGGCGTTGCTCGCTGCGCTCATCCACTTCACCGGCAATGCCGATCATCTCGACGCCTTTCCGTTGCCGGTGACCGATGTCAGCACCTGGGGCGATGAGAATGGCGGCATTCCCGCCGACAAGCAGGCCGAGGCCCGCGTCCTTGCTGCCGGACATCTGGTGCGCTGGCGCGACGCCGGCTATCCCGCCTTGCCCCGGCCATCGGCCGCGGCGGTTGATCGGGCCATGCACTATGTCGCTGGCGGGCTGGTGCCGCCCGAATATACCGATCTGCTGACCAGCGAACTGCACCTCGATGGCACACCCAGTGCCAGCGGCGTGAGCATCGATGCGCCCGACGCCAGGAAATCGGCTTTCCCGGTGCTCGTCATCGGCGCCGGCATGTCCGGGCTGCTTGCCGGGATCGCGTTGAAGGAAGCGGGCATTCCTTTCACCATCATCGATGCGCAGGATCGGGTCGGCGGCACCTGGACGGCCAATCGGTATCCCGGCGTCCGCGTCGACACGCCCAACCACCTTTACAGTTACTCGTTCGAGCCGGCGCATGAATGGCCGTATCGATATTCGACCGGAAGCGTGTTGCAGGATTATTTCGAGCGCATCGCCAGCAAATATGGCCTGCATGAACATATCCGCTTTCGGACCCGGGTTGTTGCGGCACGCTGGGATGGCGCGGCCTGGCAGGCGAGCTTGTCTGGCCCTGAAGGCAGCGAAACCGTGACGGCCCGCGCCATGATCTCGGCTGTCGGGCAACTCAACACGCCAAAATTGCCTGACATTCCCGGCGTCGGCAGTTTTGCGGGGCCAGCCTTTCATTCGGCGCTGTGGCCCGATGGCATCGACCTTGCCGGCAAGCGTGTCGCCGTGATCGGCACCGGCGCCAGTGCCTTTCAGATTGTGCCGGAAATTGCCGCCAGCGTCGCTTCGCTGTCGGTGTTCCAGCGCACCCCGCCGTGGCTGTTGCCGAGCGCCGTCTATCACGAGGCGGTTCCCGAGGGTGTGCGCTGGCTGCTGCGCCACATGCCATTTTATGCCAATTGGAATCGCTTCGGGCTGTTCTGGAGCCTGACGGAATTCCTGCGGCCGGCGGTGTCGAGAACCGAAGGCTGGAACCAGCCGGGGTCGTTGTCACCGATGAATGCCGAGCTGAGGATGCTGCTCGAAGCGGCGCTGACCGCGCAGCTGTCGGATCGGCCGGACCTGCTGGCCAAGTCGATCCCGCCCTATGCGCCGGGCGGCAAGCGCATGCTCGTCGACAATGGTGTCTGGGCGACGGCGCTGAAGCGCGACAATGTCGAGCTCATCACCGATGCCATCACCGGCATCGAGCCGAGTGGTGTGCGGCTGGCGTCGGGGCGGGCGGTCGAAGTCGATGTCATCATCTACGCTACCGGCTTTACCGCTTCGGAGTTTCTCGCCCCGATGCACATTACCGGCGAGGGTGGCCAGGACCTTCACACAGTCTGGGATGGCGATGCCCGCGCCTATCTCGGCATGACAGTGCCGGGATTTCCCAATTTTTTCATGATCTATGGTCCCAATACCAATATCGTCGTCAACGGCTCGATCGTGTTCTTTTCCGAATGTTCGGTGCGCTACATCATGGGTTGCCTCAAGCTGCTCATCGAGGATGGCGTGACGTCGCTGACGCCGCGGGCCGATGTTACCGCGGCCTTCAATGAAAAGGTCGATGCCGAAAACGCCCGCATGGCCTGGGCGGCGCCCGATGTGAACAGCTGGTACAAGAATGCCAAGGGGCGCGTGGCGCAGAACTGGCCGTTTGCGCTGGTCGATTACTGGAATGCGACGCGGGTTCCGGAACGGGCGGATTTCGAGGTTGCCGAATAGGAGGCAATCCCTGGAAGTTGACAAAGGTCACAGATTTCGACGCTGTTTTCGATCCCGGGGGCGGTGGAAGTCGACGCCGTGAGCCCGGCGTGGCGACAAGCGAATGCTGACGATGTCAAAGAGCTGCCCGCACTACTATTTATCCTATTTGGTTGTTAATGTCAATGCGCGGCGCAACAAAAAGGGCGTGGGGACCGGCCCCACGCCCTTTCAATCTTCGGGTGAACCCGAAAGCCGTTTCAGCGCCGGAAAAAGCGCCTCTGGTTCATCGGCATGGGCGCTGTCTTCTCGCGGAAGACGATGCGGCCCTTGTCGAGATCATAAGGCGTCATTTCGACATGAACCCGATCGCCAACGATCGAACGGATGCGGTTCTTGCGCATCTTTCCGGCCGTATAGGCGATGATTTCATGTTCGTTTTCCAACCGCACCCGAAAGCGGCCGTCGGGCAGGATCTCGGCGATGACGCCTTCGATCTTGATCACCTCTTCCTTTGGCATGAAGTGCCTCAGGCCATCGAAAGATTGACCGCGGAAGCGCGACCCTGACGGTCGTTCTCGAGGTCGAAGACAACCTTGGCGCCTTCGGCGAGGTCCGAAAGACCAGCGCGCTCGACGGCCGAAATGTGGACGAACACGTCCTTGGAAGCACCATCGGGAGCAATGAAGCCGTAGCCCTTGGTGGCGTTGAAAAATTTGACTGTGCCAGTGGCCATGTCAGTTCCTTGATATTACCGAGTTTTCGACGGAAACGCTCCGCCGAAATGCCATCGGGGACCGTTCATCGAAGAGGGGGCCGAAGCACCGCGGATCGCTTGCAGGCACCTTCGCGCTGGGGGGCAATGCGCCGAACCGCCGCAAAAAGCAAGCGCAGCATGTTCTTGGCATTCGCCGCCGCCGGGCTACAAGGCGGGAATTCGCTGTCGCCTGCCCAAGGAACGCCCATGAAAACCCGTGCCGCCGTGGCCTTTGCGCCCAAGACCCCGTTGGAGATTGTCGAAGTCGACCTGGAAGGCCCCAAGGCCGGGGAAGTGCTGGTCGAGATCATGGCGACCGGCATCTGTCATACCGATGCCTATACGCTCGACGGGTTGGACAGCGAGGGGTTGTTCCCGGCGATTCTGGGCCATGAAGGCGCCGGGATCGTGCGCGAAATCGGCGCCGGCGTCACCAGCTTGGCGGTAGGCGACCATGTCATCCCGCTGTACACACCCGAGTGTCGGCAGTGCAAATCCTGCCTGAGTGGCAAGACCAATTTGTGCACCGCCATCCGCGCCACGCAGGGCAAGGGGGTGATGCCCGATGGCACGTCGCGGTTCTCCTACAAGGGCCAGATGATCCATCACTATATGGGCTGTTCGACCTTTTCCAACTTCACCGTGTTGCCGGAGATTGCGCTGGCGAAAATCCGCAGCGACGCGCCGTTCAAGACCAGCTGCTACATCGGTTGCGGCGTTACCACCGGCGTCGGCGCGGTGGTCAATACCGCCAATGTGCGGCCGGGTGACAATGTCATCGTCTTCGGGCTGGGTGGCATCGGGCTGAATGTGTTGCAGGGGGCGCGGATGGCGGGGGCCGGGATGATCGTCGGCGTCGACATCAATCCGGACCGCGAGGAATGGGGCAAACGATTCGGGATGACGCATTTCGTCAACCCCAAGTCGCTCGACGGCGATATTGTCGCGCATCTGGTGGCGCTGACCGACGGCGGGGCCGATTACACCTTTGATTGCACCGGCAACACGACGGTGATGCGCCAGGCGCTGGAGGCCTGCCATCGCGGCTGGGGCACCAGCATCATCATCGGGGTCGCCGAAGCGGGGAAGGAGATTTCCACCCGGCCGTTCCAGCTGGTGACCGGACGCAACTGGCGCGGCACGGCGTTCGGCGGCGCCAAGGGGCGGACCGATGTGCCGAAAATCGTCGACTGGTACATGAACGGCAAGATCGAGATCGACCCGATGATCACGCATGTGCTGACGCTGGAAGAGATCAACAAGGGCTTTGATTTGATTCATGCGGGAGAGAGCATCCGGTCCGTGGTGGTGTTTTAGTGGAGACTTTGGCTTCGGCGGCCTGCCACGACGGTCGGCAATCGTTTCATTCGCATGAGAGCGCCGCGACTGGAACGGTTATGAAATTCGGGGTGTTTACGCCGCCGGGGACAGGCCCCTTTCCAGTGCTGTGGTGCCTCGCGGGCTTGACCTGTACCGAGGAGACCTTTGCCATCAAGGCCGGCGCGCAGCGGGTTGCGGCGGAACTGGGGCTGATGCTGGTGACGCCGGACACTTCGCCGCGTGGTGACGGGGTGGCCGATGATGCTGCGTATGACATGGGGCAAGGCGCTGGCTTTTACCTGGATGCGACCGCGGCGCCCTGGGCGGCACATTATCAGATGCGTTCATGGCTGATCGACGAACTGCCGCGTGTAGTTGGTGGCAATTTCCCGGTCGATATGGCGCGGCAATCGATCATGGGCCATTCGATGGGGGGGCATGGCGCGCTGACTTTGGCGCTGAAGACGCCGGGACGGTTTCGCAGCGTTTCAGCGTTTGCGCCGATCGTGGCGCCAACGCAGGTGCCATGGGGACAAAAGGCGCTGCCGCTGTATCTGGGCGATGATCCGACGGCATTGGCGGCACATGACGCGGTGGCGTTGATCGAAGGCGGGGCGCGAGTGGGGGAATTGTTGGTCGATCAGGGGCTGGCGGACAATTTCCTCGAAAACCAGTTGCAGCCGGAACGGCTGGAGGTGGCGTGTGCGGCGGCCGGAATCCCGCTGACGTTGCGTCGCCATGCGGGCTATGACCATGGCTATTGGTTTATCCAGAGTTTTGTCGGCGACCATTTGCGCTGGCACGCGGAAAGGCTCACCTGATGTTGCCGCTCGCTGGCCTCAAGGTCATCGACCTGTCCTCGGTCGTTTTTGGTCCTTATTGCGCGCAATGGTTTGCCGACCTGGGCGCCGATGTCATCAAGCTGGAGGCGCCCGAAGGGGATTCGACGCGGCAAACGGGTCCGGGGTTGGAGCCGGGGATGGCGGCGCTGTTCATCGGGTGCAACCGCGGCAAGAGGGGACTGGTGCTCGATTTGAAGACGCCGGAGGGACAGGCGGCGCTCGACCGGTTGCTGGAAACCGCCGATGTGTTGCTGCATTCGATCCGACCGCAGAAGCTGAAGTCGCTGGGACTGGAGCCTGAGGCACTGCTGGCGCGGCATCCGCGGCTGGTATTTGCCGGCATGCATGGCTTTGGCGAGGCGGGGCCTTATGGCGGGTTGCCGGCCTATGACGATGTCATCCAGGGCATGTCGGGCATTGCCGATCTGATGGACAAGCAGACGGGGGAACCGCGGTATCTGCCCACCATTGTGGCTGACAAGGTTTCGGGGCTGACGGCGGGCATCGCCATATTGGCGGCGATCATCCGGCGCCAGACCACCGGCAAAGGCGGCTTTGTCGAGATCCCGATGTTCGAGACGATGGTGGCGTTCAATTTTGTCGAACATTATTATGGCCATCATTTCGATCCGCCGCTGGGGCCGCTGGGATATCCGCGGGTGATGGCACCGTGGCGCAAGCCGCTGGAAACGCTGGACGGTCATGTCTGCATGATGGCCTATACCGATGCGCATTGGCGGGGTTTTTTCACCGTGGCGGGGGCGCCGGAGCATATCGGCGACCCGCGCTTTGCCAGCATTTCGACGCGGACCCAGCATATCGATGCGATCTATGGACTGGCGGGGGGACTTATCCGGGGCAAGACGACTGCCGAATGGCTGGGATTGCTGGAGGGGGCGCAGGTGCCGTGTGCGCCGGTGATCGGCCTGGCGGCGCTGGAGAGCGACCCGCATCTGGTGGCGACGGGGTTCTTTGCGCGGGTGGAGACGCCGGCGGGGCCGCTGCGTTATCCGGGGGTGCCGGTGTTGTTCGATGGCGAGCGGCCGCCGGTGGGGGCGCCGCCGCATCTGGGGGAACACACCGCCGCTGTGCTGGCAGAGGCGGGGTTTTCGGACAGCGATATTGCGGCGTTGCTGGCGAGCCGCGCGGCGCGGGAGACCGAAGTGCGGGGAATTGCGTAGCGGACGGGGTTGCGGCTGGCGCTTGGGTTCAGCCTTTCGGACTGGCGCGGCTGGTCTGGCCGGCAATGTGGCTTTCGTGGTTGGCGAGGTACCAATCGGCGATTTCGGTACGGGTGGCCCACCAGACGCCCGGCAGCGATTGGGCGTGTTGGATGAATTCGCGGATGGCGCGGATGCGGTGCGCACGGCCGGAGACATGGGGATGAAGGCCGACATTCATGATGCGGCCGGTGGTGGCGCCTTCGTCGTACAGAACGTCGAGTTCCTCGATGAGGATGTCGCGGAATTGGTCAGTCGTGTAGTTGCGGCGGGTGAGCAGCGTGAAATCGTTGATTTCATTGCTGTAGGGGATGGAAACGATGGGGCCCGAAGGGGTGTTCAGCAGATAGGGCTGATCATCATTCATGATGTCGCAGTAGAAGGTGCAGCCTTGTTCGGCGAGAATGTCGGCAGTCTGCAAGGTACCGCGCAGGCTGGAGGACAGCCAGCCCCGGGCCTTGCGACCGGTTTCCGACTCGTATTTGGCCAAGGTGCGCAGGACAATCTCGCGTTCCTTTGCGGGGTCGCCGGCATAGTCGCTTAGTAGTTCGCCCTGTTCCCAATTATGGGCGAGGAGTTCCCACCCGCGATCGAGCACGGCCTGGACCATTGCGCGGCGGCGATCGAAGGTGACGGCGTTGGTGGTGCAACTGGCCTTGGCACCCAATTGATCGAACAGTTCATAAAGCCGCCAGATGCCGATGCGTTGGCCATATTCGCGCCAGCTGTAATTGGGGAAATCGGGCACACGGCCGGGCAGGACATCGGGCAGGATGGGCGGGCCACCGGCGTAATAGGGCTTGTCGGTATCCTTGGTCAGATCCCAGGTTTCGAGATTGAAGGTGATGATGAGCGCGACACGGGCGCCGTTCGGCCATTTGAGCGGCTGGCGTTCGGGGAGCGGGATATAGGGATAGTCCATCGGGATCGGATCGCCCTTTGTGTACGCAGCGGCATCAGAACGCCAAAGCCGGCGTTTCGCAACCAATGGCCCACGTTAATCCCGCAGCGTGACCCGTTGACGCGGTTACCGCGCTTGTGTCCGCTTGGCGGTCATATGCGACGTGGCAAAGCCTGGTGACGCAGCAGCGGGATTAGTCGAGTTTGACTTGGGAGACAGAGGCCGATCAGCAAAGGCCCGATGTGGAGTATTGCGGATGATTGGCGGGCATCTGTTCACGAAGTGCGACGGCACCGCATGATGGACTATGATGTCATCGTCGCGGGCGGTGGCCCAGTGGGCACCATTGCCGGATATGCGCTGGCCAGGGCCGGGTTGAAGGTGCTGGTGGTCGAAGCGGACAGCAAGACGCCCGAGGATTTGCGCGCCTCGACCTTTCACCCGCCCAGTCTTGAAATGCTCGACGCGCTGGGTGTGCTGGATGAGTTTCTGCCGATGGGATTGCAAGCGCCGGTGTACCAGTATCGC
>JANPEP010000288.1:0-4276 GCA_031422995.1 Polymorphobacter sp.
CGGTCGAGAAAGGCCTTTACGCGGGGGTTTTCGCGGGACTCGCTGGGGAGGATGAGGGCCATTTCGCCGGGAGCGACGGTGACGAGTTGGGAATTGAACAGGTAGGAGGTGATGGCGTCGGCGAGGCTGACTTCGGCGGCCGGGACTTCGATGTAGGTGGCTTCGGGCATCAGGCGGGCGAGATCGGATTTGAGCGCGTCTGGATCGGCGAAGGCGTGTTCATGGGCGAACAGGACGGTTTCGTTGGCGACGGCGACGACATCGTTGTGGAAGGCGCCGGCGTCGATGGCGGTCTGACTTTGGGCCGCGAAGATCGTGCGCAGCGGATCGAGGCCATGGCGGCGGGCGACGGCTTCGGAGGCGCGGCGGTTCTGGCGGGCGGGGAATTTGCCGCCTTCCTCACCGTAAACGAAAATTTCGATGCCGGGGGCGCCGTGTTGGGGGGTGAGGCGCATGTGGTTGGCCGCGCCTTCGTCGCCGAAGGTGGCGGGGATGGCGGCGTGAACGACGAAGGCTTTGTGGGCGAAGGCGAGGCGGAGTTGGGCCTCGGTTTCCGGGTGTTCGGTGCTGCGGTGGGTCATGCGCGACAGGTTGGCGATACTGAGATGGGTGCGGGCGTCATTTGTGTCGGCGGCGGGGGAGACGGTGGCGGCGTTGGCGGTCCACATCGAGGAGGCCGAGCAGGCTTGCGCGAACAGGCGGGGGTCGGTGGTGTGGGCGGCGGCGCAGACTTCGCTGTCGGTGCCGGCAAAGCCCAAGGTGCGCAGCCATTGGGTGTTGGGGCGTTCGAGGGGGAGGAAGAAGCCTTGCGTCAGGCCAAGCGACATGGCGAAGCGCATTTTTGCGAGGCCCTGGAGGGCGGCGTCGCGGGGGCGCGAGGTGGCGCCGGCGTTGGTCTGGCTGGCGAGGTTGCCGAAGCTGAGCGCGGCGTAATTGTGGGTGGGGCCGATGAGGCCGTCGAAGTTGATTTCGCGGATCATGCGGTGAGGCCTGTGGTGATCGTCGCTTCGGGGGTGTCGGCTTCGAGGCTGGCGACGGGCCAGGCAGTATAGTCGGCGGCGTAATAGGCGCTGGGGCGGTGATTGCCGGAAAGGCCGATGCCGCCGAAGGGGGCGTTGGAGGCGGCGCCATTGGTGGGGCGGTTCCAGTTGACGACGCCGGCGCGGGCAGCGGTCCAGAAGCGGTCGTAAAGGGCGGCGTTACCGCCGATGAGGCCGGCGGACAGGCCGAATTTGGTGGCGTTGGCGGCGGCGATGGCGGCATCCCAATCGGCGACGCGGGTGAGTTGCAGGACGGGGCCGAAGAGTTCGCTGTCGGGGAGGCCGGAGACGCCGGTGACGTCGTAGAGGGCAGGGAGCAGGAACGGGCGATCGGGGCTGCGGCGCGTCAAGGGACGGATGGTCTTGGCGCCGCGGGCGAGGAGGGCTTCGGCGCCGGCGACAAGGCCATCGGCGGCGCGGTTGGCGATGACGGGGCCCATGAAGGGTTGCGGATCATCAAAGGGCGCGCCGGTGATGATGCGATCGATGAGGGCGGTGACGCGATCGAGGAGCGGGGCTTCGGTGCCCTCACGCACGATCAAGCGGCGGGCACAGGTGCAACGCTGCCCGGCGGAAAGGTAGCCGGATTGGACGATGAGGGCGGCGGCGGCGTCAAGGGCCGCGGGGTCGAGATCCCAGACGATGAGCGGGTTGTTGCCGCCCATTTCGAGGGCGAGGATTTTCCCGGGGGTTTCGGCGAATTGGCGGGCCAGCGCCGCGCCGACGTGCGCCGAGCCGGTGAACAACAGCCCATCGATATCGGCGGCGGCGAGGTCGCGGCCGGTGTCGCCTGCCCCGTGGACGAGATTGAGGACGCCCGAAGGGAGGCCCGCGGCGGCCCAGCAATCGGCCATGAAATCGGCAACCGCCGGCGTGAGTTCGCTGGGTTTGAAGACGATGGTGTTGCCGGCGAGCAGCGCCGGGACGATGTGGCCGTTGGGGAGGTGTGCCGGGAAGTTATAGGGGCCGAGAACGGCGAGCACGCCATGGGGCTTGTGGCGCAGGGCCTGTCGGACGCCTGCGACCTCGCCGGAGCGCGAGCCGGCGCGTTCGGCCTGGGCGGTGATCGAAATGTCGACCTTTGCCGCGACGGAGGCGACTTCGGTGCGGGTTTCCCACAGCGGCTTGCCGGTTTCGCGAGCAATGAGCCGGGCGAACGCATCGGCGCGATCGGTGACGACGGCTTTGAAGGCCTGGGCGAGGGCAATGCGCGATTCGAGGCTGGCGCTGGCCCAGCCGGGGAGGGCGTGGCGAGCGGTGGCGACTGCGGCGGCGACATTGCCGGGGGCACCCTGCCAGATTATTTCACCGGTGCAGGGGTCGCTTGAAATCAGGGGCGAGTCAAAAGCTGACATGACGGATTTCGTCTCCTGGGGCGATCTGCATCGCTTCGGCTTCGCCGATGGGCAGAGCGACGCCGGTGGCTTCGGTGGCGAGGTGGCCGATCCAGGCGCGGAATTGCGTGCAGTGGCCGGCGGCGATGAGGGCGCGGGTGAAATCATTCCCGGTGTCGCAGAGGCGGGTGACATGGGCGGCACGGGAATCGCGGACGCTGCGCAGTTGATCGGTGCGGGCGGTGACGGTGGGACCGCCATCGAAGATGTCGACATAATTGTCGAAGGTGAAGCCTTCGGATTCGAGCATGGCGAGTGCGGCGCGGCCCTTGGCATGGGGTTGGCCGATGACGTCGCGGGCAGATTGCGGCAGCAAGGCCGTGTAGATGGGGTGCTTGGGCATCAGGTCGGCGATGAACTGGCTGCCGTGGATGGCGTTGAAGCTATCGGCCTCCGGGAAGGTCATGCCGAAGAATTGCCGGCCGAGGGCGTCCCAGAACGGCGAATTGCCGTCTTCATCGAGGACGCCACGCAGTTCGGCGAGCATCTTGTGGCCGAAGCGGTCGCGGTGTTGGGCAATGAACAGGTAGCGCGAGCGCGCGAGGAGGCGACCGAGGCCGCCGGTGCGCAGGTCCGGGTGGAGGAAGAGGCCGCCGACTTCGCTGGCGCCATCGTGATCGGAAACCAGGCTGAGGAACGGCAGTGCGAAGGTGCGGCCAAGCTCTCGCGAGGTCTGGCTGAGGGTGCCGAGCTTGTAGCTGTAGAACGGCCAGCGGGCGCCGATGCGGCTGAAGATCATGCCGCAGCCGCCGATGCGACCCGTTGAGGTCTGTTCCAGGAGGAGGATGTAAAGCTCGTCCTCCGGTGGGCTGTCGGGGCGGGCGAAGCTGGCATCGGACCAGGCGAGGCGTTCGGCGAGCGAGTCGCGATCGGCGGGCAGGTTGGTGAAGCCGCCGCCGGTGAGCTTGGCGAGATCGAGCAGGGCGTCGATGTCGGAAGCGTGGGCAGCGCGGACCCGCCAGCTCATGATGTCTGATCCGCGACGCAGCCGCGCGTCCATCCGCTTTGCGCGACGCGTAACAGGACAAGGGTGGAGAGTTTGGCGCGTTCTTCGAGGGAATCGACGCAGAGGAATTCGTCGGCGGAATGGATGGCGCCGCCGCGGGGACCGAGCGTGTCGACGACCGCAAGGCCAGTGGCGGCGAGGTTGTTGCCATCGCAGACGCCGCCGGTGTCGCGCCAGTTTATGGGGAGGCCGATGGCGGCGCCGCAATCGCGGACGAGGTGGAAAAGGCGGAGTTGATTGGCGTCGAGTGGTTTTGGCGGCCGGGCGAAGCTGCCATGGACGTGGATGGCGACGTCGTGGGTGGCAGCGATTTCGTTGGTAAGGGCGTTTATCGCGGCCTGGGCGCGGGCCTGGGCGGCGGGGGTGGAGGGGCGCATATTCCAGCGCAGGACCGCCATGTCGGGAACGATGTTGTTGGGGCCGCCGCCATCGATTTTCGCCGGGTTGACGCTGAGGTCGTCGGCGGTGAGCGATTTGAGGCGGAGGGCGAGATCGGCGGCGGCGAGGAGGGCGTTGCGGCCTTTTTCGGGTTCGCGGCCAGCGTGGGCGGCGCGGCCGGTGATGGCGGCGGAGAAATTGCCCGAGCCCTTGCGGGCGCCGGCGAGGGTGCCATCGGGCAGCGCCGGTTCGTAGGTGAGGCCGAGGTGGCAGCGGTTGGCGGCCGCGATCAGCAGGGGGGTGGAGCCGGGGGAGGAGACTTCCTCGTCGCTGTTGAGGATGACATCCCAGCCGAGGTTTGCGGCGAAGGGCGAGGCTTCGAAGGCGGTGAGGGCGGCGAGCATGACGGCGATGCCGGCCTTCATGTCGGCAGTGCCGGGGCCATTGAGGGTGTGTTC
>JANPEP010000289.1:0-21573 GCA_031422995.1 Polymorphobacter sp.
ACCAGCGCATTCAGATACGCCTCGGCATTCGGCCAGGCACCCGTCGCCACCCGCTCCGCGATCCATTCGCGCGCCGGCTCGGCGAGTTGTGTGGGCTTGTCGACCATGGCCTGATTCTGTGCTTGCAAGCTTCCCAAGTCAACAATCAAGACCAGGATTCGTTCCGGATCGGCTCTACCCGTCGTCACCTTCAGGCGTTGACAAAAGCACCCATTTGGTTATAACGTCATGTGCTTTTTTTTGGCTCCCCCAATTCCCATCGACCCGCCCAAGGCGCACGTGGAAACCAAACCAGGGCAAATGTGTGACTTTTGTGACTTTCTGACAAATTGGTTAACGCACTGAATCGCCCTCGGGGTCTTGCTGCTCCCCCGGCCTCCTCGCGACAGTCCGGGGCAAACCCCCGACCATCCCCCCGACATCCCCGTTCTTCATCAACCTCTTGGCAAGTTTTCCTCACTACGGTAATTAACAGATGGGGGACATTCGCACATGGCGACAATCAACGGCACGGCAAAAGACGAGACGATCAACGGTACCAGCCTCGCCGACCGGATCTTCGGATTCGGCGGAAATGACCTGATTTTCGCAGGTTGGGGCGATGATTACGTCGATGGCGGGGACGGCAACGACCGCCTCGACGGCAGCCAGGGCAACGACACCCTCATCGGCGGCCTCGGCAATGACACCCTCGATGGCGGCGCCAACAACGACATCCTCGACGGCGGCGACGGAGATGACGCCCTCCTCGGGGAGGACGGCAACGACACCCTGTATGGCGGCGCCGGTCGCGACTATTTGGACGGCGGCGTCGGGGACGACATCATTTACGCCGGCGATGGCGACGATGGTTTCCTCAATGAAATCAACCCCGCAACCGGGCTCCTCACCACCCAGGCGGTCGGCGGCGGTGCCGGCAACGACACGATTTATGGCGAAGCCGGCAACGACAAGTTGAAAGGCCAATCCGGCGACGACAAGCTCTATGGCGGTATCGGCAACGACCGCGTCGATGGCGGCGACGGCAACAACTACATGGATGGCGGCGACGGCGACGACATCATTGCCTCCGAATTTGGCATCGACACCGCCATTGGCGGCGCCGGTGCGGATCGCATCTCCGTCGGCGCCGGTAACGACCTCGTCTATGGCGACGCCGGCGCCGATTTCATCAGCGGGGAGGACGGCGATGACCGCCTGTTCGGTGGCAATGATGACGACATCATCTATGGCGGCAACGGCAACGACCAACTCCACGGCGACTCCGGTTTCGATCGCCTGTTCGGTGAACTCGGCAACGACCGCCTCTGGGGCGGTGCCGGCGCCGACTGGTTCGTGTTCAAGGGCGCCGGCGCCCTCTCCGGCACCGACCGCCTCGAGGATTTCACCGACAATTCCGACAAGGTCGTCCTCGAAAAACTCGGGGTCACCGCCTACCGCGCCGGCGGCGGCGCCGGCACCGTCTTCGCCACCGATATCGCCGGCGGCGAAGTCTCGCTCAACGTCGTCACCTCGGGCGGCGTGCACTTCTCGGTCATAGTCGCCGATCCAGGCAACACCCTGAGCGCGGCCAATTTTTCGGCCGCGGATTTCGTCTTCGCCTGAGGCCCATTCCCTCCCGCCGCCATCTTCGGTATCGATGGCGCCTCGGGGCCAATGGGAGTTTTACGTGGCAACAGGGTTTTTGGCGCTGCTCGACGATGTGGCGGCAATCGCCAAGGTTGCAGCGGCTTCGCTCGATGACACCATCGCCGCCGCCGGCAAGGCCAGCGCCAAGGCCGCCGGCGTGGTCATCGACGATGCCGCCGTCACGCCGCGCTATGTCCATGGTTTTGCAGCCGCACGCGAACTGCCCATCGTCGGCAAGATTGCGTTGGGTTCGGTCAAGAACAAGCTGGCTTTCCTCCTGCCCGGCGCCATCGCGCTCAGCTATTTCGCCCCCTGGGCGATCACCCCGCTGCTGATGGCCGGCGGCGCCTATCTGTGTTTCGAAGGTGCCGAGAAGGTGTACGAAATCTTTCGGCCCCACGCGGCCGAGGAAATCCTCGACATGGGCGACAACCCCAAGGAGATCGAGGACAAGATGGTGTCAGGCGCCATCCGCACCGACCTGATCCTGTCGGGGGAAATCATGGCCATTACCCTGGCCGATGTCAGCGACAAGAGCATAGGCGAGCAGGCAGTGGTCCTGGCGGTCGTCGGGTTGGGCATCACTCTATTGGTCTATGGCGCCGTCGCGATGATCGTGAAGGCCGATGACGTAGGCATGGCGCTGGCAAAACGACCGGGCAAGCTTGCCGGACCAGGCCGAGCCATTGGCCGCGCGTTGGTGACAGGGATGCCGCCGTTTCTGAAGACGCTGGCCTATATCGGCACTGCGGCGATGCTGTGGGTCGGCGGCGGCATCATCATCCACGGCCTCGAAGGCTATGGCATCGCCGAGCCGGGCCACAGCATCCACCACTTCGCCAAAGTGGCCGGTGCAGCCAGCGGCAGTCTAGGACCCTTGGTTGAATGGTTTCTCGGCGCCCTCGGCTCCGGCCTCGTCGGCCTGGCCATCGGCGCCGTCATTATTGCGGCACTGCACATGGTGCCGCGCAAGCGGGTGCATTGACCGTTTGTTTAGCCCCGCGTATTGTCGGAGCAATACAGTTCGGAGTCATGACATGCAGCGTAGCGCCATCCTATTCGCAAGTGTCGCCTTTCTGGCGCTGGGTGCTTGCAGCGAAAGCAAGGTTGAGACCGAAAAGGCTGATGCTGGCACCAAGGTGAGCATTGATATCGACACGGATGAGACGGTGACGGCTGAGGGCGATACCCAGACCGGTAAGTTCGAAATCAAGTTGCCTGGCGGCGTCGAGGCTAAAGTAAATGTGCCCGAGGGCATGGCGGACGATGCCAAGTTCGATATTGGCGGCGTTGGGCTTTACCCAGGCGCCAAGGTAAGGTCGGTGAAGGTCAATGCCAGCGACGCCGGCGCAAGAAAAACCGCGATCGTGCAGATTGGCTTTTCGGCGCCGGGCGATGCCGCCGCGGTTGCTGATTGGTATCAGCAACAGTTCGAGGCGAAGAAGATCGCGATTACACGCAGCGGGGAAACACTGTCTGGCAAGACCGAGGATGGTGATGATTTCACCATCGCGGTTGAAGCCGGCGCGGCCGGCGGCGCGAAGGGTTTGTTGACCATCAAGGACGTCAACAAGGGTTAGAGATCGCGCGTCCCGAATGTGTCGCAGCCGGCGATCGTGCCTTGTCGCATACCTTGCATGAACCATTTTACACGTTGTTCACTACTGCCATGGGTGAAGCTTTCGGGAACGACGACGCCGCGGGCGGCGCGTTGCAGCGTGTCGTCGCCGATGGCGGTAGCGGCGCGCATGGCTTCTTCGACATCGCCGGGTTCCAGCTTGGCGGCATTGGCCTTGGCCCAGACGCCGGCGAGGCAATCGGCCTGGAGTTCCATGCGGACCTGGATGGCGTTGCCTTCGGTTTTTGACGCGCGAGCCTGAAGTTGTTGAACTTGTTCGGAAATGCCGAGCAGGGTCTGGACGTGATGGCCAATTTCATGGGCGATGACATAGGCTGCGGCGAAATCACCCGGAGCGCCGAAGCGCCGGCTGAGTTCGTCGAAGAAGCTTTGGTCGAGATAGACTTTTTGATCGGCGGGGCAATAAAATGGCCCCATTTCGGATTGTGCGGCACCGCAGCCGGAGCGCACGCCGCCGGTGAACAGCACGAGCTTGGGTGCGCGATAGGCCTGGCCGACTTCGGATTCGAATTGGCGAGTCCAGGTGTCTTCGGTGGTGGCCAGCACACGGGACACAAAGCGATCGGTGTCGCTGGTTTGTTGTGCGGGGGCGCTGGGCTGTCCAATCTGCTGGCTGGGTTCGGGCACGCTGCCTCCTCCGCCGCTGAGCAGTGACATCGGGTTGATGCCGAAGATCAGAGCGATGACGATGACGATGGCGATGCCGCCACAGCCAAGGCGACCGCCGCCGAAGCTGAGGCCGCCACCGCCGCCGGGAAAGCCGAAGCCGCCGCCGCCCTGGCCGCGCATGTCTTCGACATTGGTGCTTTCGCGTTCGTCGTCGAGGTCCATGACCATATCCCCTTTGGACTGGCTTTACCGTGCGAACGCGCCGTTGAGAAGCGCTGCGAGGCGGGTGCCGCCGCGTTCGACCTGCAAGCGAACGGCATCACGGGCCGCTGCGATATAGGCTTCATCGACTTGGGCGCGGACATCAGATTTTGCCGGGCAGGTATCGGGAAAATTGCGCAGTTCGGGATAGGCTATGGTCCGTGACAGATCCCAGCTTTCGCGTGCCCAGTCGGACACCGTGCCCCGTGCCCATTCTTGGCGCTCGGTCGCACTGGGCGACCGCGACGTGATGGCAGGCGGCTCGGTAAGGGCGCGTTCGGCGAGGTCTGAATCCCAGATCCTGTGCAGGTTCATGCGATCGGGCGCCTTCGCCCCATATGCAGCGAGGACATCGTTGCCGCCGCGGTCATTTTTTTCGCCGATGTGCAGCGGTTGATGCAGGTCGCCGACGAAGTGCACGACAAAGGCCATGGCCTGGGCGCGGGCGGCGGGGCTGACGCGGCGGTCGGCGGCAATGGCGAGTTGCTTGGAAATCTGGGCAGTGATGCAGTCACCATTCGGGCATTTGGCGGTGATGTCGAAGGGCTGGCAGACGTTGATGTTCTGATAGTGCCAGGGAAAGCTGAAAGCAAAGCGATCGGGGAGTGCGCGAACGCAATCGGGCCAGGTGGAGGCGTCCTCGATCGTTCGGAGCGGGCAAGCGGGCGTGTCGACGGCACTTGCACCGGCGAGGATACGGCGGACCTCGGCACGGGCGTGCGGTGTAAGCTGTACACTGGCGATGCGGACAGTGAGGCGATGGGCATATTCGCCCCAAGCGAAGGCCGGTGCGGACAGGACGAGCAGGGCGGCAATGAGCATTGGGCGAAATATCATGCGATTTCCTATGGCGCATTGGTGACATGGTGACGACAGACTATTGTTGCCGCTATGGTGACCCCTTGCAGCGAGGCGAATTGTTGCACATCTGCAACGGCGTGTGACATGACAGGATGACAATGCGCGATCCCTATCAGGTGCTGGGTGTTGGGCGCGGCGCCAGCGATGCCGAAATCAAGAAGGCCTATCGCAAACTCGCCAAGGAAAACCATCCCGACCGCAATGCCGACAATGCCAAGGCGCTGGAACGCTTCAAGGAAGCCAATAGCGCCTATGAGATGTTGTCCGATCCCGACAAGAAGGGGCGGTTCGATCGGGGAGAGATCGGGCCGGACGGCAATCCCACATCGCCATTTGCCGGGGGTTTCCGCGGCGGTGGTGGACGGCCGGGACCCGATCCATTTGCTCGGGCCGGGGCGCGCGGCAATGGCGGAGGTTCGGACTTTGGTGGCGGCAGCGCTGACGACCTGTTTGCCGAATTGTTCGGTGGTCGCAGTCCTTTTGGCGGTGGCGGACAGAGCGGGTTTCGCAGCCCACCACCGCAAAAAGGCAATGATATCGCCTATCGATTGACTGTGCCGTTCGAAGATGCGGCGGCGTTGAAGCCGCAGCGCATCACCTTGAAATCGGGCAAGACCGTTGACTTGAAATTGCCGGCGGGGCTGGAATCCGGGCGACAGGTGCGGATGGCGGGGCAGGGGGAAGCCGGACCTGCCGGTGCGGGCGATGCGATTGTGACGTTGGAGGTTGGTCGCCACCGGTTTTTTGTCCGCGACGGTGACGATGTCCGGTTGAACCTGCCGGTGACGCTGCATGAGGCGGTGTTGGGCGCCAAGGTGCGCATGCCGACAGTGGAAGGCGCGGTGAGCCTGACGTTGCCGCCGGGGACCACATCGGGGAAGGTGTTCAGGTTGAAGGGACGCGGGTTTTCAAGGGCGGATGGCAGTCGCGGCGACCAGTTGGTGACGGTGTTGATTGATGTCCCGGCAGAGGATGTCAGCTTGCGCGGCTTTGTGGAAGGCTGGAGTGACCCACGCGAGGTTCGGCGCGAGCTGGGCGTGTGAGCGCCGGTGAAGACGGTCGACCGAGCCTGTTGACGCGGCTGTTGCTGCGCAACCGCAGGATCTGGGTGGTTGTTCGCGATACCGTGGTTGGGGTGTGGGCCGATGGTTTTACCCATGCCGGGAATTTAGCGTATCTGTCGTTGTTGACCTTGTTTCCGTTTTTCATTGTGCTGGCGACGGTGGCGGGGTCGGTTGGCCGGACGGATTATGGCATGCGTGCCGTTACCGGGTTCATGCGGTTGCTGCCGCCGGATGTGGCGGCGCTGGTCGCCAAGCCGATTGCCGATGTGACCGAGGTGCGGGCATCGGCGGGACTGCTGACGCTTGGCATATTGGTGACGCTGTGGACGGTGACGAGCTTCATCGAGACAATCCGTGATATCATCCGCAAGGCCTATGGTTCGTCGACGAGCGTGCCGGTTTGGCGGTATCGGATTGCCTCGCTGGCGTTTGTGTTTGCTGCGGTGATCCTGATGTTGACGGCGTTTGCGGCGCAGGTGCTGTTGACGGGTGCCGAGACGTTTGTGGCCGAGATCATGCCGCGGACCGATGCGATTATCGAAGGCATCGGGTTTCGGCGTCGGTTGCCGGCGATTGCGCTGTTCGTGGCGCTTTATGCAATTTTCTATGCGTTGACGCCAAAGCGGTTCCGGGCACCGGGGTTCATCGTGTGGCCGGGGGCGTTGGTGACGACGGTGACATGGGTGGGAACGACGACGGGGATGCCCTGGGCGCTGGGGTTGTTTGGCGGCTACAGCCTGACCTATGGATCGTTGGCCGGGGTGATCGTGGCGTTGCTGTTTTTCTATATCATCGGGCTGGGGCTGGTGGCGGGGGCGCATTTGAACGCAGCCCTCGCCAAGGCGACGCAAAGGCGGCTAAAAGCCCAAGGCAACGACGTCGCAACGAATGGAGCAACATGGCCGGAATAATGAGCGGCAAGCGCGGCTTGATCATGGGTGTCGCCAATGATCGCAGCCTGGCCTGGGGCATCGCCAAGGCGATTGCCGAACAGGGCGGCGAGATTGCCTTTTCGTTCCAGGGCGAGGCGTTGGAGAAGCGGGTGCGGCCGTTGGCGGAGTCGCTTGTTGGCGACCATGGGGGCGTTGCGCGGTTGTATGAGTGCGACGTGACCGACATGGCGAGCATCGATGCGATGTTCGATGCGTTGAAGGCGGAATGGGGAACGATCGATTTCCTGGTCCATGCCATCGGGTTTTCGGACAAGAATGAGTTGCGCGGGCGGTATGTGGATACGTCGCTGGAGAATTTCCTGCTGACGATGAATGTCAGCGTGTTCAGTTTTACTGCGATTGCGCAGCGGGCGATCACTATGATGCCTGATGGCGGCTCGTTGCTGACCTTGAGCTATTATGGAGCAGAAAAGGTCATCCCGCATTACAATGTGATGGGGGTGGCGAAGGCGGCGCTGGAGACTTCGGTGAAGTATCTGGCAATGGATTTGGGACCGCAGAAGGTGCGGGTGAACGCGATTTCGGCGGGGCCGATCAAGACGCTGGCGGCGAGCGGGATTGGGGATTTCCGCTATATTTTGAAGTGGAACGAATACAATTCGCCGTTGCGACGGAATGTGACGATCGAGGATGTTGGCGGGGCAGGGGTGTATTTGCTCAGCGACCTGGCGAGCGGAGTGACGGGGGAGATCCATCATGTCGATGCCGGCTATAATGTCATCGGCATGAAGGCTGAGGACGCACCGGATATTTCGGTCGCGTGATGGGGTTGATCGCGATCGACCATGTGCAGATTGCGATGCCGGTCGGCGGCGAGGCAGAAGCGAGGCGGTTTTTTGGCGAAGTGCTGGGGCTGAACGAGATACCCAAGCCCGCCGACATGGCGCTGCGCGGTGGGTGCTGGTTCGTGATCGGTGATCGGCAATTGCATCTGGGTGTCGAGGCTGATTTCCGGCCGGCGATGAAGGCGCATGTCGCACTGTCCAGTGACGATCTGGTGGCGCTGAGTGAGCGGCTGGTGCTGGCGGGGTTCAAGGTGCGGCAGGATGTGCCCGTCGGTAGTCGCAGCCGGTTTTTCAGTGCCGACCCGTTCGGTAACAGAATCGAGTTCGTTGCAGCATGAGTCACAACAGCTTTGGGCAGATGTTCAGGTTTTTGACCTGGGGGGAGAGCCATGGGCCGGCGATTGGGGCGGTGGTCGATGGGTGCCCGCCGGGGTTGAGCCTGAGCGAGGCGGATATCCAGCCGTGGCTCGACAAGCGGCGGCCGGGGACGTCGCGGTTCACGACGCAGCGACAGGAGCCGGACCAAGTGCGGATATTGTCGGGGGTTTATGAGGGGCGGACGACAGGGACGCCGATTTCATTGATGATCGACAATATCGACCAACGATCCAAGGATTATTCCGAGGTTTCGAAGGCGTATCGGCCAGGGCATGCGGATTATGCCTATGATGCCAAATATGGGCTGCGGGATCCGCGCGGTGGTGGGCGGTCGAGTGCGCGGGAGACGGCCTCCAGAGTCGCGGCGGGGGCGGTGGCGCGGCTGGTGATTCCGGAGGTGCGGGTGCGGGCGTATCTGGTGGAACTGGGCGGGATTGCGATTGATTACAGCCGGTTTGATGATGCCGAGATCGACCGAAACCCGTTCTTTTGCCCGGATGCGGTGGCGGCCGGGCAATGGGAAGTGGCGCTCGATGCGGCGCGCAAGGCGGGGTCGTCGTTGGGGGCGATTGTCGAATGTTCAGCGACGGGCGTGCCGGCGGGGTGGGGGGCGCCGTTGTACATGAAGCTCGACAGCCAGTTGGCTGCGGCGTGCATGGGGATCAATGCGGTCAAGGGTGTCGAGATCGGCGATGGTTTCGGCGCGGCGCGGTTGCGCGGCGAGGAGAATGCAGACCGGATGCGGCCGGGAGAGGGTGGACCGCATTTCCTGGCCAACCATAGTGGCGGGACGGCGGGGGGCATTTCGACGGGGCAGCCGATCGTGGTGCGGATGGCTTTGAAGCCGACATCGTCGATTTTGACGCCGGTGGAGACGATCGATACCACAGGCGCTGCGACTGCGATTGTCACCAAGGGGCGACATGACCCGTGCGTGGGGATCCGGGCGGCGCCAGTGATGGAGGCGATGGTGGCGCTGGTGCTGGCCGATGCGAAGCTGATGCACCGGGGGCAGAACGGGCGGTAATCATGTCACGCGGGCAGACGGGGCGGCCCCTTCCATCGAAAGTGAGGAAAGTGCGGCCCGGAACGGCTTTCCTGGCGTTCGGAATTGGGTGGAAGTCGACACCAAGTCGACACCTGAATCGGGGTGGTTCGCATTGCCGGGATGGCGGTGCGGGGTGGTTTGGGGAGAGGGGTTTTGGTCAGAGGGCGGCGCGGGCGGTTTCCCAGTTTTTGCCATCATAGGGGTGGATGATGGGGGTGATGGCTTCGACATTGTCGAGGGCGCGCCAGTTGATGCTGTAGCCGTCCGGGTGGGAGCGGGGGACATAGACGCTTTTGATGCCGCAGTGTTTGCAGAACAGGTGGCGCGCGGTGCCACTGTTGAAGCGATAGTCGGTGAGGGCGTCGGCGCCGCTGAGCAAGGTGAAGTCCGCGGCTGTGGCGATGAGGTGAAGATAGCCCGTCTTGCTGCACATCGAGCAGTTGCAATCGAGCAATTCGGGCGGATTTTGAAAGCGAACGCGGAAGCGGACAGCGCCGCAGTGGCAGCCGCCTTCGGCGGTGAGGGTGCTGGTTTCCATGCTGCCATTCTGGCGCGGATGCGGGTTCGCCGGCAAGCGGTGCTTGACGCAGCGGGCGGCGTGTCGGAAGCGGGGGATGTCGATAGTTGGGGACTGGGTGCCATGGTTCGAATGTTCATTGCTGCTGCGATCTTGCTGGCGGGCAGCGCAGCCGGCGCCCAGACGGCCAATGCGCCGGGTGGCGGGGCGGCCAACGCCACGATCGGGCCAAAGGTGATTCCGGGCCAGACGCGCGAGGCCAAGTTGCGGGCGCTGGAGGCCAAGGCAGCCGAAGTCGACACCAATGATGACGGGCGGTTGACGGTGGCCGAATGGGAGGCGGCCGGCGGCAAGCGTTCCAGTTTCGACACGCTGGATTACAACAAGGACGGGGTGTTGACCCGGCAGGAATTCCGCAGCAATGCCAGGACGTTGAAGGCATTCAACGATTTCATGGCGGCGGCACCGCATTGAGCCCCGACATGGAGGCGCTGTTTGCCCAGGCCGAGGTGCTGGCAGCGGCATTGAAGGCGCGGCGGCAGACGGTGGCGGTGGCGGAATCATCGACCGGCGGGCTGATCTCGGCGGCTTTGCTGAGCGTGGCGGGGGCATCGGCTTATTATCTTGGTGGCGGGGTGATCTATACGCCGCGGGCGCGGCACCGGCTGCTCGATTTGAAACGCGAGGATGTGCGCGGGCTGAAATCGGCGAGCGAGCCTTATGCGGCGCTGCTGGCGGAGACGGTGCGGCGGCGATTCAGCGCGACCTGGGGGATTTCGGAGACCGGCGCTTCGGGGCCTAACGGCAATCCCTATGGGGATGCGGCGGGGCACAGCTGCTTTGCGGTGGCGGGCATTGGAGTCGTGGCTCGGACGCTGGAGACCGGCAGTGGGGACCGGGTGGGGAATATGGTGGCGTTTTCGGTTGCGGCGCTGGCGTTATTGCTGGCGCAGGTGGAGGGATAGCCTGCGGTCGGCTGCCTGGTAGAAAGGCACGAGTTGCTGACGATCAAGCGGGCGCGGTGATGCCCATGTGTTTTGTCAGCAGCCTGGCGATTTGCGACTCGCTGCGCTGGATGCGATTGCTGAGTCCGGCGACGGCAATCACGATGGGATCGCCAAAGATGCTTGTGGGCAGCGCAATTGCAACGGCGCCGGCGTCGTCTGTGACGCTGTCATAGGCGGCGGCATAACCACGCTTGCGGGCGGTTTTTACCATCCTGTCGGTTTGGTCGACATCCTTTGGATCGAACCCACTTTTGGGGGATCGGGCGCGCGCCATGAACGCGTCATATTCAGCCTTGTTCAAAGCGGCGAGATAGCCAGCGCCGACCGCCGAGCCGATGATCGGGAAGGTTGTGCCTTCATCCAGTTGCAGTGCGATGCGATGGGTGCCCAGCAACACCCGGAGACAGCGCATGTTTTGGCCGGCTGGCGTGGTGACGGTCACCGTTTCCCCGGTTGCGTCGCGCAAGTCCTGCAACATTGGCAGCAATTCGTTGCCGAAGAGCGCCGACGGGATCCAGTCCCCCAGCGCCGAGACTTTCAATGTCGGGAAATAGCTGAGATCGGTTGGCAGGAAGGAAAGATAACCCTGGGCGAGCAGGCTTTTCAAAAGCACGCCAAGGCTTGATTTGGGATAATCGAGCAGCCCGCCGACCTGCGCCAGCGTCAGCCGTCGCCGTTCGATGGCGAAGACTTCGAGGATTTCGATTGCGCGCGCGGCAGATTTGACGAGGTCGGAAGCCATGCGATGTCCTTAGCGCGGTGCGCGGCGCATGGAAATCTATGCGATGATGGTGGCGATCGGTGTGCCTATCGGGGTGACTTCGCCGATTGGCCCCATGACGGTGATCGTGCCGGCAAAGGGGGATTCGACTTCAAAGGTGGTTTTTTCCGTTTCCACGGCATAGATTTTCTGGCCCTGCGCGATGCTGTCCCCGCTTGCGACAAACCATTCGGTAATTGTGCCTTCCTGCATGGAAACCGCCAGCTTGGGCAGCTTCAGCGTCATTTTGGCCATGTCAGGCGGCTCCCATCATGGTCTGGACGCGCGCGACGATTTGCGCCGCGTCTGGAAAATGCTGGTTTTCCAGTCCCTGTGCAAACGGGACGGGCGAATAGCGCGCGCCGAGCCGTTCGACAGGGCCCTTCAGCCTGCCCCAGAGCCGTTGTTGCAGAATGGCCGCGAGTTCACCGCCAAAGCCGCCAAATTCGATGGCGGCGTGGATAATCAGTACGCGTCCGGTTTTGCCCACCGAAGCCATCACGCCGTCGGTGTCGAGCGGGACAAGGCTGCGCAAATCGATCACTTCGGCATCAATGCCGCGTTTCTGCAGCGCGGCGGCGGCGGCAAGCGCCTCCTGCATCATCCAGCTGTAGCTGATGATCGTCACATCGTTGCCGGGGCGGGCGATGGCGGCCTTGCCAAGCGGCACGCGATAATCGCCTTCAGAAACAAAGCCCGGCACGAAAAAGCAGCGCATGGCTTCAAGAAAAATGACCGGATCCGGGTCGTCAATTGCGGACAACAACATGCCTTTGGCGTCATGGGCGTTCGATGGCGCAACAATCTTGAGCCCCGGGACATGCGCGAACCAGGCCTCGAGTGACTGGCTGTGCTGGGCGCCGAAGCTGCCGACCTTGCCGGCTGTCAACATGCGCAGCGTTATCGGCACGCTGGTGCGGCCACCGGACATATAGCGCAGCTTGGCAGCATGGTTGGCAATCTGGTCCATGCAGACCATGGCGAAATCGTTGATCATGATCTCGGCGATCGGCTTCATGCCGACCAGCGAGGCACCGATGGCGGCGCCGACAATCGCCTGTTCCGAAATCGGCGTGCCGCGCACGCGTGCCCTGCCGTGCTTGCTCGACAGGCCATAGGTCGCCTTGACGATACCCCCGGCGGGGTCCTCGATATCTTCGCCAAGCAAAAGGACCGCAGGGTCGTTACCCAGCGCGATGTCCATTGCCTCGTTGACCGCCTGGCCAAAGGTGATCTTGCGCCCGGAAGTTGGCGGCGGCGTTTCGACAATGCGCGGGCGGATGCTGCCAGCTTCGGGAATATCGGCGGCATCGGCAAAGACGTCGCGATAGAGTTCGTCGTCGCCCGGATGCGGTGAGCTTTGTGCAAAGGCCTGTGCCGCATCGACTTCGGCGAGCGCCGCGGCATCGATGGCATCAAGCCTGGCCGCGGTGACGCCATCGCGGAGCAAGCGGGCGCGGAAGGTGATCAACGGTGCCTCGGCGCGGGCGGTGGCAAGCAGGCCGGCGTCCATATGGCCTTCGTCAGAGCCATAGCTGTGGCCTTGCAGGCGGTGCGCGACACATTCGAGCAAGGTCGGGCCTTCGCCGCTGCGGGCGCGGGCGACGGCACGGCCGGCGGCTTCGTACAAGGCGTGAGGATCGGTACCATCGACCTTTTCCCCTGCGATGCCATAGCCCGCAGCCCGTGACGCAATGTCGGGCGCCGCAGTCGAATTGGCGAAGTCGGTATATTCGGCATAAAGATTGTTCTGGCAGACAAAGACCAGCGGCAGTTTCCACAGGCCGGCAAGATTGAGCGCTTCATGGACTGCGCCGATATTGGCGGCGCCATCACCGAAACTGCACAGCGTCACCCGGTCGCTGCCCTGCATCTGCGCCGCGAGCGCCAGCCCGGTGGCAATCGGCGCGCCGGCACCGACGATGCCGGTTGTCGCCATCAACCCGCTGTTGGGATCGGAGAGGTGCATTGGGCCGCCCTTGCCCTTTGATGTGCCGGTCACGCGGCCATACATTTCCGCCATGATCTCGGTGAGCGGAGTGCCCTTGGCGACAATGTCGTGGATGCAGCGATAAGTGATGACGCTCTGATCGTCGGGGCGCAGATGGGCGGCGATGGTGGCGGGTATCGCCTCTTGCCCGCCGCAGGGATAATATTGGAATTGCAGGTCGCCGGCCGCCAGACCCTGCTGGATGCGTTTGTCGGTCGCCGCGATCCGGGCCATGGTGCGATAGACGGTGACAGCCGTTTCGGTGTCGAGCGTGTGCGTGTTGACCGTCATCTGTTGTCCTTATCCGGCGAGGCCGGCGGTGAGTTGCACGTCAAAGCGGCCGGCACCGGTGCGTGTGGGGATCGCGATGTTCTGGTATCGATCGGAAAACCAGAAATCATGGGCAAGGGCCGAACTGGGCCAGCGTGAAACGGCGAAAATGTCTTCGCGCCAGAAGCCGTGCAGGACCCGCACCGAGCCGCCGAGTTCGAACAACGGATAATAGCCACCGCGATCACGGATCATCGGCAGGATGATGTCGCGGTAGGCGTCCATGCGTTCCTGATCGAGGGTGGTGCCTTCGATCAGCATATACGCAGGTGGGCCATCGGCGGCAGGCAGATCGACGGTGGCGATGGTTGGCACCATATGGCCGGGCCAGCCTTCGAAGGGCAGGCCATTCGCCGCGAGCACCTGGCTGCCATCGGGGAGCAGCGACACGAGAGCGGCAGCATCGGCCCAGAAGCTGTCGAGATCAGGGCTCCAGGCGAAGCGGGCGATGATGAGGGCTGTGTGGCGGCTGCCGCTTTCAAGCACTTCCACGGTATCGGGGAGCGCGGCGGCCAGGATGGTGCCGTGTGCGGCGGCGATCGCATCGGTCCAACCATCGAGCAGCGCCAGATTGGCGACCGGCAGCTTGATGACGAGGAACGCCGGTTGCAGGCCGGCTGTCATGGCCGCGCCGCGGCGAAATCGTTTACGGCGGCGGCAAAGCCCGAGGGGTCGTCCCAGAACGGGCTATGGCCGGCGGTTTCAAGCTCGACAAGCTGGCTGCCGCGGATGGCGGCGGCAATCCAGCGGCCGACTGGGCCGGGCATGACCGGATTGTTGGTGCGGCCATAAACCAGCAAGGTCGGCAGCGTGATGGTCGGGATGATGGCGCGATAATCCTGTTCCACCATGTCGGCGATCAGCGTCGCCACCGTTTCTGTTGGCGTCAGCCAGGTCTGTGCTGTCATGTCGGCGAGCGTTGCCGGGTCGGGCAGGACCGCGAAGGATGCCATAAGGAAGCCACCAAGCGCCGCCGTGCGATCGGCGCGCACGCCGGCCACGAAGCTGGCGCCAGCCTGGGCGGTGAAATCTCCAAAGGTCGGATGCGGCCATTCATCGGCATTGGTCAACCGCGGCGTCATCTCGCTCAGGCAAAGTCCGCGCAACCGCCCTGCGCCATGGCGTTCAAGGTAGGTCAGCGCCACCATGCCGCCATAGGCAACACCGAGCAGCAACACGTCATCAATACCGAGGATTTCCAACGCTTCGGCAAGATCATCGGCGTTGCCGGCGATGCTGTGTCCGCCGATGGACTTGCCCGACAGGCCCTGGCCGCGCAGGTCGATGGTGATGACGCGGTTATGTTCGGCAAGCGGCGTGATGACCTTTTGCCAGAAATAGCCGCCGGGGAATTGCAGGCCCTGGAGCATGACCACCACCGGCCCTGTGCCATCGTCGCTGTACCAGAGCGGGCAACCATCATTCAGGGTCAGATAGGCCATCGGGCGTTCCTAGAATTTGACGGCAGCGCGCAGGCCATAGGTGCGCGGCGGCGCCACATAGGCCTGGGCGACGAGTTGCGGGTTGAACGCCCCCGATTCGAGGACTTCGGTGAAATAGGTCTTGTCGGTGAGATTGTTGACGTAGGCGCCGACTGAAAAGCGATCATTGTCGCTGGTCCAGGTGATGGCGGCATTGATCGTCAGATAACCGGGTTGTGCGATCTGCTGCCGGTTGAACTGGGTGAAGAAGATTTCCGACTGGTAGCGCAAGTCGGTGCGAAGGTTGAGATCGCCGCTGTTGCCGAGATCGGCGGTATAGGCAGCAGTGCCGGTCAACGTCCATTCGGGTGCGCGGGGCAGCGTATTGCCCGACAGGTCAACCGGATTGGCGGCGGAGCAGCCGGGGCTGACCGGAGCGGCAGGCTGGGTGGGGTCGCCAGTGCAGAATTCCTGATATTTGGCGTTGAGCCAGGCGGCGGTGAAGCCAAGGTCCAGCCCATCGATGGGCCGCGCTGCGACTTCGAGTTCGGCGCCATACAGCCGCGACTTGGCCGCGTTGGTGAGCACCGATTGCAGGTTGACGATTTGCCCGACCTGCATGTTCTTGTAGTCGTAATAGAAGACGTTGCCGTTGACCGTGAGCCGTCGATCGTCGGTCTGGGCCTTCACCCCGGCTTCATAGGCCCATAGTGTTTCGGGATCGAAGCCAGGTTGCACCGCCAGCAGGTTGAAGCCACCGGATTTGAAGCCGCGCGTCGCCGAGGCATAGAGATTTACAGTGTCGGTTGCTTCGTAATTAATGACGAAGCGCGGCGTGAAGGCATTGAAACTGGCGTCATCGACGACATTGCGGACGAACGGTGCGCCGAAGTTGATCTCGTACCGATAGGCTGTGGACCGGTCTTCGTGGTTGTAGCGCGCGCCGACGGTGAGTTTCAGCTTGTCGGTCGCCTGCCAGCGCAATTCGCCAAAGCCAGCCACAGCCTCGGTGCGGGCCGTGCCGCCGACTTCGATGAAGAAAGGCAGGTTTGCGCCGAACGTGAACGGCAGGGCGATGAAGCTGTCGCCGGTTTCCTTGAAATAATAGCCGCCAACCAGCCATGACAGCGCCTGGTCCTGGTTGGAACCCAGTGTCAATTCCTGGCTGTATTGCTCGTTGTTGTCCTGCTGGATGTAGTTGACGTAAAAAACGTCCGAACCATCGCCATCGTTGAACCAGTTGAATTTGGTTTTGCGATAGCCGCTGATCGACGAAAGCTGAACCGGCCCGAAATCATAGGCCATGTGCAGCGCAATGCCGGTTTGTTTGGTGCGGAAAAACTCGCTGTCGGCGCCCACGCCGCGGCTGGCGCCCGGGATGGCACTTTCAAAACCCTGGTTGACAGTGCGCAGGTCATTCGACCCGAAGCCGCCGAAATCAGCGGTTGGCAAGGCATCGGGCCGGTTGAGATACTTATACGCCGGCAGGTTGCTGCGATCATCAAGGTGTTCGACCGAAAGCCGCGCCGTGAACGGCCCGCCATCGTCATAGGCAAGCTGGCCACGCAGGGCGAAGACGTCTTTGGTGTCGAGTTCATCAAATCCGCGTGCCTTGGCGCCGGGGAATGTGTTGGCCGTGAAGCCGTCGCGCCAATTGCCCATGCCGGCGAGGCGCAGTGAAAAGCCGCTACCGAGCGGGGCGTTGATCATCGCTTCGATACGGATGTTATTGTAATTGCCGTATTCGGCGGCGACGCGGCCCTCGAGTTTGTCGGATGGCGCGTTCGGGATGACATTGATGACGCCGCCAGTGGCGTTGCGGCCGTAAAGGGTGCCCTGGGGGCCGCGCAACACCTCGACGCGCGATATGTCGAACAAGTCGAAAAGGCCGGCCGAGGCGCGCGCCACATAGACGCCATCGGAATGGACGGCGATGCCGGGATCGCCGGCGATGGTGTAATTCTCGTTTCCGACGCCGCGAATGCTGATCTTGCCCACCACCGAACGCTGAACGAGCAAGCCGGGCGTGAGGGTCGACAATTGCTCGGTCGACTGGATGCCGGCGGCGCGCAACGTATCGCCGCTGAGGGCGGTAATCGAGATGGGAACATCCTGGATCGAAGCTGAGCGCCGGTCGGCGGTGACGAGGATTTCGGGGACTTCATTGTCGTCGGCCACCGCTTCGGCAGTGCGGGCTGGCGCTGGCGTCTGGGCCTGTGCAGTTGTCGCAGCCAGGAGGGAAACGCCCGCCAACATCATGCTCGTCCGTGTCATGCGTGCATCCCCTTTTGGCTCCGAACGCGGTCGTGGAGCAGTCGTCCATTGCGTACACATCCTGTCATGCCTGATTTGCCGCGTCAATAGCATCCATATCCATGTTGACAACATCCTCATATATGGACGACGATGAGATTCAGAAAGGCGGGACATGTCAGGTTTCATCGATATCGTGGTCAACCAGTTCGGCCCTGCGGAGGTGGCGGCAGGCCAGACCGGGTTCGACGCCGCCTTCATGGCGCAGGTGCGGATGCCGGACGCCATGCGGGGAGGCGTCGGGATGGACGATTATCTGCGGCTGATGGACGAGGCCGGCGTCGAACATTCGCTGTTGATCGCGGTCAGGGCCGGCGACCTGGCGCGGCGTGGCAGTTTTGAAATTCCCTATGCGCAGGTGGCGGCCTGGTGCGACGCCCATCCGGACCGGTTTTCAGGGCTTGCTGGCGTCGATCCCATGCGTGGCATCGCCCAGCTGAAGGATCTTGACCACGCCATCAACGAACTGGGGTTTGTCGGCGCCCACAGCTATCCGCACTGGTTCAGCCTCGCTCCCGATGCAGCGCAATGGTATCCGATCTATGCGCGCTGTGCCGAGCTTGACGTGCCGATAATGATGCAGGTCGGCCAGAATTTGATCTATCAAAAGGATGTGCGGTTGCCATCGGTGGCGCGGCCGATCATGCTTGATCTTATCGCCATCGATTTTCCGGAATTGACCGTTATCGGCATTCACATCGGCTTTCCGTGGACCGATGAGATGATCGCCATGGCCTGGAAGCATGAGCGCGTTTTCATCGGCATCGACGCTTATGCGCCCAAGCATCTGCCGGCATCCTTGCTGCGCTATATGGACAGTTATGGCAGCCGCAAGGTGCTTTTCGGGACCGATTGGCCCGTCATCGATCCGCGGCGCGGTGTGGCCGAAATGCAGGCACACGACCTGCGTCCCGAACCGTTCAGGCGCATCATGCGCGAAAACGCGCTGGCGGTTTTTCCCAGAATGGCGGAGCGTATGCGTGGTGTTTGAAACGGGCACTGGTTTTGGCACCGCAATGACCATCGGTCGGGGAATCCGCTGTGCGGCAGCGCGCGCGCCGGGTCGTATCGCATTGCACGCCGGCGCCCGCAGACTTGACTATGTCGAGCTTGTCCGTCGCATGGCGCGCGTCGCGCATGTGGGCCTTGGACATTTGCGTCTCGAACCGGGTGACAGGGTGGCCCTGATCGCCGGCAATGTGCTTGAATATATAGAGATTGTCGCAGGACTGTCCGACATCGGCGTCATCGTCGCAACCTTGAGCCCCCGCCTGACCCGCACAGAACTTTCCGAGATTCTCGATGATTGCGATCCGCGCGCGATCATCATTGCCGCAGAGTTTTTGGCGCTACTGTATCCGGACATCACGATCCCCGTTATCGTCATTGGTGATCGCTATGAAGCACTGCTGGCGGCGGCTTCCGACGCGCCGCGGCGCGACATGGTTGCCGAAACGACGCCGTTCGCATTGGCCTATACCTCGGGCACGACGGGGCGACCCAAGGGCGTGCTGTTGCCGCATCGTTCGCGCGCCATCACCTTCATGGCGATGGCCGCCGAATATCGCTGTTTCGGCGTCGATGATCATTTTCTGGCGCTTGCCCCGATGTGCCACGGCGCCGGCTTTGTCTTTGCCTGTGCGACGCTATTCTTTGGTGGCACGACGTCGCTGTTCCCGGCCAGCGACCCGGTTGCAGTGCTGGATCGAATCGGCCAGCGTGATGTTACCGGCGTCTTCATGGTGCCGACCCAGTTTGCCCGCATGTTCGACCTGCCGGACGCGGTTCTGGATGTGCGCCGCGCGCATCGGTTGACCAGCATCATCTCGAATGCTGCGGCCTTGCCGCAGGGAATGAAGGAGCGTGCCATCGCGCAATTCGGTGCCGGATTGCTCCACGAAACCTATGGTTCGACCGAAGGCGGCATTGTCACCAACATCCGCCCGGCCGACCTTTTGCGCAAACCCGGAAGCGTTGGTTTGCCGTTTCCTGGCGTCGAAGTCGAAATTCGCGGGCCAGATGGCGGCATCGCGGCGTTGCATGAACCAGGCGAATTGTTCAGTCGCGCGCCAACAGCCTTCTCCGGTTATTGGAATCGCCCCGATGAGACGGCCGAAACCATGATGGACGGATGGGTCTCGGTGGGTGATGTCGCGGTTGCCGATGCCGATGGCTTCATCTCCATTGTCGATCGCAAGAAAGACATGGTCGTCACCGGCGGCATCAATGTTTATCCGCGCGAGATCGAAAACGTCATCGCGCGCGTACCTGGCGTTGTGGAATCGGCCGTTATCGGCCTGCCGGACGCCGAATGGGGCGAACGGCTGCACGCCTTCATTGTTCCCAGTGACGCCAACCCGATGCTGGCCGCCACCATAATTGCCGCCTGCCGGGCTGAACTTGCCGGTTTCAAGATACCGCGCGGTGTGAGTTTTGTTACCGAACTGCCGCGCAATACCGGCGGGAAAGTGATGAAACGCGTGTTGCGTGAACAGGGCGTTTCAATCGCGGAGGGCGAGACATGACGCGATTCGAGTTGACCACATGCATCACTGCAATTGCGACGCTGATTCTTCCCAACTCGCGATTTGGGAAAGCGCGTGGCGTTGTGTGAAGCCCGACACGAGGTTCCGGTCGCCGGGCCATAAAACGGAAATACGGATTGTTTGCCTGCAACATCTGCCGCCAACGTCTGCCGCGCGGAGGCTCTGACTATTCGACTGTTACGCTTTTGGCGAGGTTGCGGGGTTGATCGACGTCGGTGCCTTTGGCCAGGGCGACGTGGTAGGCGAGGAGTTGAATGGGCACGGCGGTGATCAGCGGGCTGATGAAGGGGTCGACGCTGGGCATTTCGATGGTGGCGGTGGCGCTGCTGCCGTGTTCGGCGAGGCCGGCGGCGTCTGAAAGAAGGTAGACGAGGCCGCCGCGAGCCATGACTTCCTGCATGTTTGAGACGGTTTTTTCAAAACGCGGCCCGGAGGGCGCGATGACGATGACGGGGACGTTTTCGTCGATGAGGGCGATGGGGCCGTGCTTGAGCTCGCCGGCGGCATAGCCTTCGGCGTGGATGTAGCTGATTTCCTTGAGTTTGAGGGCACCTTCGAGCGCCATGGGATAATCGGGACCGCGGCCGATGTAGAGGATGTCGCGGGCCTTTGAGAGCGGGTGGGCGAGGGCGTCGATGGTCGATTCGACCTTCAGGGCCTCGTTCATCGCGGCAGGAACTTCAGTGAGCAGATGGACGAGGCGGGCTTCTTCGGCGGCGTCGACATGGCCCTTGGCCTTGCCGAGCGCGATGGCGAAGGCGGCGAGGACGGCGAGCTGGCAGGTGAAGGCCTTTGTGCTGGCGACGCCGATTTCGGGGCCGGCGTGGGTGGGCAGCAGGAGATCGGCCTCGCGCGCCATGGTGCTGGAAGCGACGTTGACGACGGCGGCGATGTGTTGACCGCCGGCCTTGGCGTGACGGAGGGCAGCGAGGGTGTCGGCGGTTTCGCCGGATTGCGAGATGAACAACGCGAGGCCACCGGGTTCATAGACCGGGTCGCGGTAGCGGAATTCGCTGGCGTTCTCGATCTGGACGGGAATGCGGGCGAGGCTTTCGAGCCAATAGGTGGCGACCTGGCCGGCGAGCAATGCCGTGCCGCAGGCGACGATCTGGACGCGCTTTATGCCGGCGAGGTCGAAGGGCAGGGCAGGGAGGCTGATGATTTCGGCGAGCGGATCGAGATAGGCGCCGAGGGTCTGGGCGACGACGATGGGTTGTTCGTGGATTTCCTTTTCCATGTAGTGGCGGTGGTTGCCCTTCTCGATGACGGCCGCCGACGCTGACGAGGTGATGACGGGGCGGGTGACGGGTTGATCGTCGGTATCGAAGACCTGGGCTGACGTGCGTGTGAGGCGGACCCAATCGCCTTCCTCGAGATAGGCGATGCGATTGGTGAAGGGGGCGAGGCCGAGAGCATCGGAGCCGAGGAACATTTCGTCCTGTCCGTAGCCGAGGACGAGGGG
>JANPEP010000290.1:0-5892 GCA_031422995.1 Polymorphobacter sp.
TAAAACCCGCGATCGGTTGTCTTGTGCCGCAACCGCCAGTCATCCACCCCCACCGGCAAATCAACCACCGCCACTCGCAGCTCGCCCACCACCGGCCCAAATCCCGACAACGCTGAGCACAACACACTCACCGCTCCCAAGGCCCCCACCAACAACCGCACCCGCCCCGAGAACCCATCCGGAACCGCTGCCAAAACCCGTGACTTCACCGCGAAGCCATCGAAAACCACCCCCAAAAACCTCGCACTTGCCGCCATTCGCGCCAGATGCCGATCGAGATCGACCACTCGCCCCGCCTCAACCCGCATGGTTTCGATCAAATCCGGCACGCCGCGCCGCGCCAGAAACGCCGATTTTTGCAGACATTCCGCCCATTCCGCCGCTGCATCACTATCGGCAACAATGCCCGACCCCAACCCCAGCCGCGCCTGCCCTGCCCCTGGTGCCAGCACCAAAGTACGGATCGCCACATTGAACACCGCGTCCCCACCGTCAGAAATCGCCCCGATGCTCCCCGTATAGACCCCCCGCGGCCCATCCTCGACCTCGGCAATAACCTCCATCGCCCGGATCTTCGGCGCCCCCGTCACCGATCCACATGGGAACAGCCGCAACAACACATCCGCCGCCGTCACCCCCGCATGCGC
Organism: Polymorphobacter sp.; assembly: GCA_031422995.1. Classification (GTDB taxonomy): domain Bacteria; phylum Pseudomonadota; class Alphaproteobacteria; order Sphingomonadales; family Sphingomonadaceae; genus Sandarakinorhabdus. The sequence goes on from JANPEP010000290.1 coordinate 648, forward strand.
CGTCGCCATCACCGTCGATGTCATCTGCAACACCGTCGGATATGTCTCCACCTCGAACAGCGCCGGCACCCGCACATCCGTCCCCACCCGCGACAGATCATTCCGCAACAGATCCACAATCATCAAATTCTCGGCGCGGTTCTTCGGGTCCGCCTGCAATTCCGCCGCCCGGGCCGCATCCTCCACTGCATCCCCGCCCCGCGCCGCCGTCCCCTTCATCGGCCGCGCCGTCAACGTCCGGCCTTCCAGCTTGAAAAACAACTCCGGCGAAAAGCTCAAAACCCACATAGCCCCGGTAAACACCAGCGCCCCAAACGGCGCCCGGCTCCCGGCCCGCAACCGCGCATACAGATGCAACGGATGCCCCCCCACCGCCACTGCCGCCGCAAAGGTCAAATTCGCCTGGTAAATATCCCCCGCCGCAATCAAATCCTTCACCCGCGCCAACCGCGCGTCATATCCCCCCCGCGCCATCCCCGGCACCGCCGCGCCAACCCACGACGGCCCCGCTCCCAGCAACCCCGCCGCGTCCACCGCCTCCTCCCGCCCAAACCGCCCGAACCACAACAACGGCTCCCCCGCCGGCGGCATCTGCCCGCCCAACCGAGCCTCCAGCGCATACCCCGCCTCAAACCCGACAAACCCTGCCCAGCACCCCCCGCGCAACCGCTCCAGCGCCGGCACCACCTCCCCCGGCACCCCCGCAACCACCGTCTCGATCGCTTCCGAAAACAGCCGCGCCGTCCCCGCCGCCACATCGTCAAGCAACACAAAAGGCCGGGTCGGATCAAACACCCACTCTCCCTAGCGCGCGCCGCCGCCCCCGGCGAGACACCTTGCCGCCACGCCGATATCAACTAAACCTGCACCATTCCCCAGCCCAGGAGCTCCGATGCGCCCTCTCCTCCTCGCCCTCCTCCTGTCCGCCACCGCAGCACACGCCCAATCCGTCCCCATCCCCGCCGCCATCACCGCCGATGGCGTCCCCGCCATCCCCCTCGGCCTCGCCAACACCGTCCGCCCCTACCTCGAAAACCGCAACGCCAGCTTCCAGAATTGGGATCCCAAGTCCCGCAGCATGCTCATCGCCACGCGCTTCGGCAACGCCCCCCAACTCCACACCGTCGCCGCCCCCGGCGCCGCCCGCACCCAGATCAGCTTCGAAGCCGAACCCGTCGGCGGCGGCAGCCTGTCCCCCGATGGCAACACCCTCCTTGTCACCAAAGACATCGGCGGCAATGAATTCTACCAGCTCTTCACCCTTGCGAACGGCCGCCTCACCCTCCTCACCGACGGCAAAAGCCGCAACACCGGCGCCGTCTGGTCACCCGACAGCAAGCAGATCGGCTACAGTTCCACCCGCCGCAACGGCACCGATACCGATCTCTGGCTGATGAACCCCGCCGACCCCAAATCCGATCGCCTGCTCACCCAGGTCCAGGGCGGCGGCTGGTCCTTCGCCGATTTCAGCCCCGATGGAAAATCCGCTCTCGTCGATCACCGCACCTCCATCGAAAAATCCGATCTCTACGAAATCGACCTCGCCACCGGCATCCTCTCCCGTCTCAATCGCCCCGACACGCAAGCCAGCTTCAACGGCGCGAAATACGCGCCTGATGGCACAATCTACGTCACCTCCGATGTCGGCAACGACGTCCAACGCCTCGGCACCATCAACCACCAGGATGGCTTCAAACAACGCGTCACCGGCCCCGCGCTCTGGGATGTCGATGAATTCGACATCGCTCCCGACAACAGCTTCATCGCTTTCACCCGCAACGAAGCCGGCATCGCCAGACTCTACCTGCTCGATCCCAAAACCGGCGCCATCACCGGCCAGGCCAAGCTACCCACCGGCGTCCTCGGCGGCATCGAAATCGCCCCCTGGGGTGACATCGGCTTCACCTTCACCAACGCCACCGCCCCCGCCGACGCCTGGAGCGTCAACCCCAAAACCCTTGTCGCCACCCGCTGGACCACCAGCGAAACCGGTGGCCTCGATGCCGCCAAAAATCGCACCGCCGAACTCGTCACCGTCAAATCCTTCGATGGCACCCCCGTCTCGGGCTTCCTCACCACGCCCGACCCCGCAAAATTCCCCGGCAAACGCCCGCTCATCATCGATATCCACGGCGGCCCCGAAGGCCAGTCACGCCCGGATTTCCTCGGCGCCGACAATTATCTCGTCAACGAACTCGGCATCGCCGTCTTCTATCCCAATGTCCGCGGCTCCTCGGGCTATGGCAAGGCCTTCGTCGCCCTCGACAACGGCCCCTTCAAACGCGAGGACAGCGTCAAGGACATCGGCGCCTTCCTCGATGCCCTCGCCGCCCGCCCCGAAATCGACGCCACGAAAATCGCCGTCACCGGCGGCAGCTACGGCGGCTACATGTGCTACGCCAGCGCCATCCGCTTCGGCGATCGGCTAAAGGCGGCGCAATGCACCGTCGCCATCTCCAACTTCGTCACCTTCCTCGAAAACACCCAAAGCTACCGGCGTGATCTGCGCCGCGTCGAATATGGCGACGAACGCGACCCCGCCCAGCGCCGCAAACTCCTCGAAATTTCCCCGATGACGCGCTCAAAGGAACTCAAAATCCCCCTCCTCGTCGTCACCGGCGGCAACGACCCCCGCGTTCCGGCTTCCGAAGCCACCCAGATGGTCAATGCCGTCCGCAGCAATGGCGGCACCGCCTGGCACATCCTCGCCAACAACGAAGGCCATGGCTTCCGTAAAAAGGAAAACCAGGACTATCAGTTCCTCAGCACATTGGCCTTCTGGGAACAAACCCTGCTGAAATAGCTTAAACCAGCACTCGCTCCGGTCGCGCCACCGCCCCCAGGTCGGTCGCGCGGTCGATCTCCAGCAACGTCTTCAGCAAGCCATCGCGCAGGTCATACACCCACCCGTGCAGCCGCAGGTCGCGACCCTCGGCCCATGCCGCTTGCACTGGCGCTGTTGCCGCCATGTGCAGCAACTGGTCCCGAACATTGCACTCCACCAGCCGGTTCAACCGCGCCTCATCATCGGGCATCGCGTCGATCTCGTCGGCATGGTCGCAATACACATCGCGCGCATGCGCCAGCCACGCCCCCAGCGGACCTTCGTCCGGTCTCGACCCCGCGCCCTTCAAAACCGCCTTGATACCGCCGCAACCATAATGCCCGCACACCACCACATGGTCGATCTTCAACGTCCCCAGCGCAAAATCGGCCACCGCCATCAGATTGGCATCTTCGGGCTGGACCAGATTGGCGATGTTGCGGTGGATGAACAACCCGCCCGGCACGGCCTGCGTGAACTGGTCCGGCGCCACCCGGCTGTCCGAACACCCGATCCACAGGAACACCGGCTTCTGGTCGGCCACGTGTCGGTTGAAATACTCCGGGTCCTCGGCCAATTGCTCGGTGGCCCACGCCCGGTTGTGCAACATCAGCTGCTTGATTTCCTGCATGTCAGTTCCTCAAGTCGCGCGCGCTCGGGTGAGCGGCGCCTGCACATGCGCCGCCGCATTGCCGCGCGGATCGCCCTTCAGAACGACCCGCAAATTGCGATACGGCGCGCTCTTCACAAACGCATTGATGATGTCGAAATTATCCAGATCGACATAATTCGTCGGCGACAAATCGATAAGCACCGTGTGATTGTCCGGCACTCGCGCCAATGCCGCCTGCAACTGCACCTTGTGAATGAAATACAGGTTCCGCCGCGCCCGCACCATCACCGCCTCGTCGGTCTCCACATAGGTGATGACATCGGCCAGGCTGCGCCAGATCACAAAGCCCATGCCCACAGCCAGCCCGATCAATATGCCAACCAACAGGTCGGTGAACAGGATCGCCAGCACCGTCACCACAAACGGAATGAACTGCGTCATTCCCTGTGCCCAACGCTCGGCAAACAGCTTGGGCTTGGCCAGCTTGTACCCCGTGGCGATGAGCACTGCCGCCAGCGCCGACAAGGGGATCAGGTTCAACACCACCGGGATCATCGTCACGCTCACCAACAACCAGAACCCGTGCAAGATCGTCGACAATCGCGAATCCGCCCCCGATTCGACATTCGCCGAACTCCGCACGATCACCGATGTCACCGGAATCCCGCCCAAAAGCCCCGACACCAGATTGCCCGATCCTTGCGCCAGCAACTCGCGATTCTTGTCGGTCACCCGCCGCTTCGGGTCGATCTCATCGACCGCGGTCACGCTCAACAGCGATTCAAGGCTCGCCACGATCGCCAGCGTCACCGCCGTCGTCCACACCGCCACATTGGTCACCGCGCCAAAATCCGGCATCCGGAACAGCGCGAAAAACGCCGCCGCCGAAGCCGTTACCGGCACATTCACCAAATGGCTCTGCGCCACCGCCAGCTCCGGCATGAACCGCACGAACACCGCATTGGCGCCAATGCCGAACGCCACCACCACCAACGGCCCCGGCAACAGCCGAAACGGGCCCTGCTTCGGCCGCGCCTTGTCCCACCAGAACAGGAACACCAGGCTGACCAGCGCGATCAACGCCGCCCCCCACACGATGTCATTGCGCAACATGTCGGCCAGCGCCATCAACGTGTTGCTGCCGTCGCGCTGCCAGAATTCGAAATCGCCCTGCGGATCGCCGTCATAGCCCACGGCATGCGGCAGCTGCTTAAGGATCAGGATCAGGCCGATCGCCGCCAGCATCCCGGTAATCACCGATGATGGCACGAATTCGGCCAGCACACCGCCCTTGGTCAGCGAAAATCCGATCTGCATGACGCCGGCCAGGCACACCGCAAGCAAGAACGCCCCATAACTCGGCAAGCTGGTGATCGCCACATAGACGATCGCCGTCAGCCCCGCCGCCGGGCCACTGACGGACAGTGCCGACCGGCTCAGCGCCCCAACGACAACCCCGCCGACAACGCCGGCAATCAATCCGGCAAACAACGGCGCGCCCGAAGCCAGCGCCACGCCCAGGCACAAGGGCAACGCCACCAGCGCCACCACGATTGACGCCGGCACATCGCTCCGCCAACTCGGCAGCATCCCGCGGGCCATGCCGCGCCCACCGACCGCCGAAACTGCGTCCGTCATCCAAATTCCTGCTGCTGCCGACTGGCGATCATTACAATAAGTTCAGGAACACCCACAACGCCAATTCGGTTCCCAGCGACAAGCTGCCCTGGTCACAGGATCGTGGCGCCTCACCGCCCCCTTAACGGCCCCAGCAACTGCCCAGCCATCGTCTCCGGCAACTGCTCCTC
>JANPEP010000291.1:0-7712 GCA_031422995.1 Polymorphobacter sp.
GCCGGATTATGATGTGCGGGCGCAATTGACCTTGCGGCAGCGGTTTTCCACGGGCGGTGCCGAAGCGGCGCGGGTGGCGGAATTGAAGGCGCGGCAGCGGGCGGCGGGGTTGGCAGTGGACCGGATTACGGCGGCGGCGACCCGCGAACAGGTGACGGCAGAGGCCGATGTGGCCGGTTTGGCGGGGTCGTTGCCGCCGCTGGAGAATGCGTATCTAGACAGTCGACGGGCGCGGGATCTGTATGTCGAACAATTCCGGGTTTCACGCGGGACGTTGTTCGATGTGTTGCGCGCCGAACGCGACCTTTTGGAAACGGCACTGGCATTGGCGCAGACCAGCTATGAACTTGACGTGGCGCGCTTTACACTGCTGGCACGGCAGGGCGGACTTATCGAACGCTTCGGGTTGACGCCAGCGACGGTGAAAGAGGGCAATTTGCAGGACAGCCGGCGATGATGACGATGCGCAAGCCGTGGCTGTCGCCCTGGCTGGCGGAGCCGTTGCGCGCGCATCGTGCAACCTATGTAAAGGTGGCGGTGGCTGCGGTGCTGACCAACATCTTTGCGCTGGCAACATCGCTGTATTCGATGACGGTGTATAATCGCATCGTGCCTAACAACGCGACGAGCAGCCTGATTGCGCTGTCGATCGGGGTCGGCATCGTGCTGATGTTCGATTTCATCCTGCGGTTGCTGCGGGGGTATTTCATCGATGTGGCGGGCCGCGAGGTGGACGCCAAGCTGGGTTCCGCGGTGTTTGCCAAGCTGACGGGGATGCGGCTGGCCAATCGCCAGGGCTCCAGCGGGGCGTTTGCAGGGTTGCTGCGCGAGTTCGAGACGCTACGCGAGTTTTTCGCCTCGGCGACGCTGGTGGCGTTGGTGGATGTGCCGTTCGTGCTGCTGTTTTTGTTCGTGATCTGGTTAATTGGTGGCCCGGTGGTGCTGGTGCCGTTGTTGATGATTCCGATTGTCATCGGCTCGGCGCTGGTGGTGCAGCCTGGGCTGGACCGGTTGGCCAACAAGGCGCTGGGGCTGGGCTTTTCCAAGCAGGGCGTGATGGTGGAGACAATTGCCGGGCTGGAGACGGTGAAAACCAGCGCGGCCGGACCGATGCTGACGGGACGGTGGCAGGCGGCGGTGGATGAAAGCGCCGATGTGGCGCTGCGCAGCCGGTTGCTGTCGGCATTTGCGACCAATGTGGCGGCATCGGCACAGCAGATCGTTTATGTGGGGGTTGTGCTGTATGGCGTGTTCCTGATCGCCGACCAGAAGATGACCAGCGGATCGTTGATCGCGGTGTCGATCCTGGCGGGGAGGTGTGTGTCGCCGTTGAACCAGGTGGCGGCGTTGCTGACGCGGTTGAGCAACACCCGAGCGGCGTATGAGCGGCTGGACAGCTTCATGTCGACGGGCGGCGAGGTGGCAGAGGATGCGACACCGGTGCGGCGCAAGCGGCTGGAGGGCCGAATCGAGTTTCGCAACGTCGTGTTCCAATATCCGGGGTCGGGGCAGCGGGTGCTGAATGATGTGTCGTTCAACATCGCACCAGGGGAGAAGGTGGCGATTGTCGGCCGGGTGGGATCGGGAAAATCGACGATCGCGCGGCTGGTGCTGGGGCTGTATCAACCGACCGAGGGCCAGGTGCTCATCGATGGTGCCGATGTGCGGCAGCTGCATCCCGATGACCTGCGGCGCAATGTCGGATCGGTTTTGCAGGATGTGATGCTGTTTTCGGGGTCGATCCGGGACAATATCGCGCTGGGCAATGCGGCGATCGACGATGCCGAGCTGCTTCGGTTGGCAAAGCTTTCGGGGACGCATGATTTTGTTGGGCAATTGCCAAATGGGTTCGATTTGCGGCTGGCGGATCGCGGCGAAGGGCTTTCGGGCGGGCAGCGGCAGTCGATTGCGATTGCGCGGTCGCTGGGCGGGCAGCCGCCGGTGGTGATTTTCGACGAGCCGACGAGCGCGATGGACAGCCAGTCCGAAAATGCGCTGGTGTCGCGGCTGGAGGGGGAATTGAAGGACCGGACGTTCCTGCTGGTCACGCATCGCCAGCCGATGCTGAAGCTGGTGGATCGGATCATCATCCTCAACGCCGGCAAGGTTGCGGCGCAGGGTCCGCGCGATGATGTGCTGCGCTCGCTCGCCGTGGGGCAAAATTGATGGCGAATATCGTCGAGACGACGTTGGAGAGCGCGCCGGACCGGCTGCCGGAGCGCGATTTCGCCACGGTGCTGTTGTGGGTGGTGGTGGCGCTGACGGTGTCGCTGCTGTTGTGGGCGGCGTTGGCGCAAGTCGATGAAGTTGTTCATGCCAATGGCCGAGTGATCCCTTCGAGCCGGTTGCAGGTGGTGTCCAATCTGGAAGGCGGCGTGGTCTCGGAAATCCTGGTGCGCGCTGGGGATCGGGTGAAGGCGGGCGCGCCGCTGATCCGGTTGGATGCCACGGCCTCGACAGCGGATTTTGCCCGCAACGACACGTCAATCGACGCGTTGCAGGCACGGGCGGCGCGGCTGGATGCCGAAGCCCGAGGACGGTCGTTGGTGTTCCCGGCCAAGCTGGAAGCAGCGGTCCCGGCGCTGGTGTCCAATGAGCGTGCGCTGCACAATGCCCAGATTTCGAGCCTGGAGACCGAGCGCGAGATAGCCCGGTCGCGGCTGTTGCAGGCCGAGCGCGCCATGGGCCAGGCCGAGGCGGAATCGGCCGCCCGCAGCGAAGCGCTGTCGCTGGCGCGGCGCGAAGTCGAGATCATGCGGCCGCTGGTGGAAAAGGGCGTCGAGCCGGCCATGTCGCTGGTGCGGGCGCAATCGGCCGAGCGGCAGGCAGCGAGCGCGCGGGATGCAGCGAATGCCGCGGCGCGGCGGGCAGCGGCGGGACGCAGCGAGGCGGTAAGCGCGGTGCGCAATGTCGAGCAGAAGTTCCGCGCGCAGGCGTCCGAGGCGCTGGCACAGACGCGGGGCGAGATTGCGGCGCAAAGCCAGACCTTGCCCGCATTGGCCGACCGGATGCAGCGCACGGTGTTGGCGGCGCCGGTGGCCGGGGTGGTCAACCGGGTGCTGGTTTCGACCATCGGAGGTTCGGTGCGGCCGGGCGAACCGCTGGTCGAAGTCGTGCCGGCTGGCGACACATTGGTGGTCGAGGCGTTGGTGGCGCCGTCCGATATTGCCTTTGTCAAGCTGGGGCAGAAGGCGACGGTGAAGATAACCGCCTATGATTATTCGGTTTATGGCACGTTGCCTGGCAAGGTGGAGAGCATTGCGCCCGATGCCGTGGTGAATGAACGCACCGGCGAGTCGCATTTCATCATCCGGGTGCGGACGGGCGAAACCGCGCTGGTCGGTGAAGGCGGTGCGCGGTTGCCGATCAGCGCCGGGATGACCGCCGAAGTCGATGTGCTGGGGCGCGAACGCAGCATCCTCAACTATCTGATGACGCCGATTTCGCGGCTGCGCGACAATGCCTTTCGCGAGAAGCTGTAACGGGTCTGTCCCTTGCCGGAACCTGTGTTAGAAGCCGGACGGTAGCGCGGGGACAGGACACAGGTGTCGGACCATTTGGACAATCGCCAGGCCGTTGAGGCCGGGCAATATTTTGATATCTGGCGGCTGCTGTCGGCGCCGAGATCGGACAATGAAGCGGTGCTGCGCAGCCTGTGCCGAAGCGTCTATCTGGGCAATGACACGGCACTGTGCCGGGTGCTGGGCCGCTACAAGATGTATGTCGACACGCGGGATGTGTCGATCAGCAGCCATCTGATGCTGGAAGGCTATTGGGAAATGTGGGTGACGGAGGCGATGATGCGCCACGTCCGTCCCGGTATGACCGTGCTCGATATTGGAGCAAACCTGGGATATTTCACGATGTTGCTCGCCGATCTGGTCGGGCCGGCGGGGCGGGTGCTGGCGTTCGAGCCGAACCCGGAGATGGCCGGGCGTTTGCGGCGCAGCATCGGGTTGAATGGTTTTGCGCCGACGACGACGCTGCATGAAGTGGCATTGGGTGCCAGCGATGGCGTTATGCTGCTGGAGGTCAATGAGGACATGCCGGGCGGGGCGCATCTGGTGGCGATGCCGGAACCGCAGACTGAGGCACCGGTGGTTGCCATGAAGGTTGCCGTTCCTGCCAAAACCATGCCGGCGCTGACATTGCCGGAATTGCCGCGCTTGCCGCCGTTGCCACCGATGCCAGATTGGCAGCCGCGCGCGCCGGCGGCCGACTCACCGGCCTGGCCGCGACCGGCGCCGGTGCCGCCGGTGGTCATCGCGATGCCGCCGGCGCCCCCTGCCCCGGCCGGCATGCTGGCGTGGCTGGCGGCACGGTTGGGGTTTGTGCGGGCAGATGACGTCACCGCGACCCGCGAAGCCGCTCAGGTGGCGATCGACGCGGCCAATGCGGAGATCAACACGGCGGCGCAGGTGCGGGTCGAAGCCGCGATTGTCGAGGCGATTGCGGCGGGCGAAGCCGCGGCCGGGGCGCGGATTGCGGCATCGGAGGCCGCCGGCGCCGCACGAGTCGCCGCCGAGGCAGCGCGCGCCATGCATGCCGAGGCCGGTGCGGCGACCCGCGCCGTCGCCGAGGGCGCGCTGGCGATGCAGGCCGAGGCCATTGCTGCGATGCGAGTGACGGCCGAGGCGGCAAGGGCCAGCCATGGCGAGGCGATGGCGGCGCTGGCGGCGGCGACGGTGCTGATCGAGGCGCGGTCGGCCGAGGCGCTGGCGCCGCGGGGGCCGGGTCGGTCCTTTCCAACAGTGCCGGTGCGGCGGCTGGATGAGATTCCGGGCGCCATCGACGCCGACTTCATCAAGATGGATGTGGAGGGCGCCGAACAGATGGTGTGGAGCGGCATGACGGGACTGTTGGCGAAGGGCAAGGCGCTGACAATCTTCATGGAATTCACCATCCAGCGCTTTGCCGACCCGCACGGTTTTCTCGACCAGATCTTTGCCGAAGGCTTTGACATGGCGATCATCGATTTCCAGCGCGGCATCGTGCCGATCCGGCGTGATGAATTGTTCGCATTGTCGCACGCCGCTGACCATATGCTGGTGTTTACCCGCCCCGAGCGACCGGCGATTGTGGCGGCTGGTGCCCGCAAAAGGACTGCATCATGAGCGAAGCCGAGACGCCGCAGCGACCCAATGAGGCGGGGCAGATCCTTGATATTACCGGGCTTTCGACCGAAAATCGAGGCGCGAACGAGGCTGCCATCCGGGCGCTGTGCCGCAATGCCTATCTGGGCCAGGAAACGTCGCTGGCGCGGATTCTGGGACGGTACAAGATGTTCGTCGATACCGCCGATGTGGGGATTTCCAGCCATTTGCTGATGGACGGCTATTGGGAGATGTGGACGACCGAGGCGATGGTGGCGACGATCCAGCCCGGCGCGACGGTTGTCGATGTCGGGGCAAACCTTGGGTATTTTACCTTGTTGATGGCCGACCTGGTTGGCCCGTCGGGTCAAGTCCATGCTTTTGAACCAAATTCGGCGATTGCCAAGCGGCTGCGCCAGTCGGTTGCGGTCAATGGTTTTGCCGGGCGGACGGTTGTTCACCAGTTGGGGCTGGGTGATCATCATGGGTTGGCGGGATTTCATGTCGAGCCGGGTGAGCCGGGGGGTGGGCATGTGGTGCCGGTAAGCGGCGATGGTCCGACGGTGCCGGTGTCACGACTGGATAGCCTTGGTATTGTTCCAGATTTTGTGAAGATTGACGCCGAGGGGGCCGAGGCAGCGGTGTGGCGGGGCATGGCGGGCATCCTGGCGCTGCGGCGGCCATTGACTGTGTTCCTGGAGTTCGTTCCCGATCGTTATGAAAATGCAGGGAATTTTCTGGATGAAATCCTGCGTCATGGCTTTTTGCTGTCGCGAATCGACCCGGGCAATGGGGTTGAACCGACGTCGCGGGCGGCGGTTTTGCAGCGACCGGCCAACCAGGATCAGATGCTGGTTTTGAGCCGCTGAATCAACGAGTTCGGCGTTGCAGCCGGGCGTTGGCGAGGGCCGCGGCGGACCGCCAGCGGGTGCTGGCGGGGGTTTCGGCGGTCGCTGCGAGGGATTCGACGAGTTGTTCGGGAGCTATCGCCCGGCCTGTCGCCGGATCGCAGTAGCGCGGATAGGCGATGAGCGCCGCCGCGACGAGTTCAGACAGGCTGCGACGGCGGGTGCGGCGGGGGATGGGAGCCATGTCTGTCGTGAGGCCCCAGCCGGCGTAAAAGGGTTGGCCGTGGCAGGTGACAGCGCGGCCGCGGAGCAGGGCTTCGAAGCCGGTGAGCGACGTCAGGGTGTGGACGGCATCGACGCGGGCGAGCAAAGGCGCCAGCGCGGCGTTGCGGATGACGGCATCGGCGTGCTGGAGTGCGGCGGCATCGGGGATGGCGCCGTTGCGCAACTTTGCGTCGACGTCCGGGTGCGGCTTGAACAGGATGAAGGCGGTGGGTTCGGCGGCCCGGACACGGGCCAGCAGGTTGGCCATGTCGGTGATACCGGCGCCGCCGAGGCGGACCGAGCGGTCGTCGCTGACCTGGCCGGGGACGAGGATGATGCGGCGGTTGGGCGGCAGCGTGATTTCGGGGCCGGGGAGGTTGTATTTGGTGATGCCGGTGGCGACGATGCGGGCGGCGAGGGCGTCGGCGCGGGCAAGGATTTCCGGAGGGAAGGCTTCGGTTTGCAGCAGGTGTTCGAGATCGCTGGGGGTGGTGGGATCATAATAGAGCCCGCGCGCATCGACGACGATCGAGCAGGGCGGGACGAGCTTGGCGCCAAGGCCGGCGGAGCGGATGAAGCCATCCTCGATCTGGTAGACCGGGATGTTGGCGGCGGCGGCGGCTTCGGCGAGACCGGCGGGGGCGCGCGAGGCCCAGGTGGCAACGGCGCCGCCGGATTTTGCCGCAAGCGCTACGGCGGCGGCAGCGGTCGTGCGGTGGGGGAGGTTGCCACCGATGAGGTCGCGGATGCGGCGGCGTTTCCACAGCGCGACGCCGGTGAGGCAGGCGATGGGAACGGCGCCCGTCAGCGGACCAGCACCGCCGTGTTGAGCGCCGGCGAGACGAGGAGATTCAGCAGGCCGAGGAATTTCTGCAAGGCGTTGGATTGGGCGTTGGCGGTGAACAGCACATCCTTTTCGCGCATCATGAAGCGTTGCGCGGCGAAATAGCTTTGCGGGTTGAGCAGGTCGAGCTGGTAGATCGTCGGCACTTCGACGCCATCGGCACCGGGTTCGAAGCGGAACAGGAAGACGCCGCGGGCGTCGGCGCGATCATCCAATGGCCCCCCTGCCCTGGCGATGGCTTCGGCAAGGGTCAGCCGGTCGCTGTCGAAGCCGATTTCGGCGACGGTTTTTGCCGCACCCAAGGCGGTGAAGCTGCGGGCGCGCTTGACCAGTTCGATGCGATCACCGGGGGCGAGCCGCACATCGGCATCGCTGCCGACCGGCAGTTGATCGAGCCGGCGTTCGGCGCTGGTGGTGCCGCGCGTCAGGCGGACGACGGTGTCGGCGCTGCGCGCGGTGGGGCCGCCGGCCTGGGCGATGGCATCGAGCAGGCGTTCGCCGGCGAGGGTTACGGGCTGGCGGCCGGGGACTTTGACATCGCCGCTGATGACGATGCTGCTGGCGGGGCCGCGCTGCACGGTGACGACGACTTGCGCCGCCTGGCTGCGACCACGGAGGCGCGCCTGGATATCGGCTTCGACCTGTTGCGGCAGGCGGCCGGCG
>JANPEP010000292.1:0-3271 GCA_031422995.1 Polymorphobacter sp.
ATCTTCCCAGAAGGCACCCGCGTCGATGTTGGCGCGACGCCGCCACTGGCCGCCGGCTTTGCCGGGCTCTACAAGATGCTCAAAATCCCCGTCGTCGCCGCCGCACTCGATACCGGCACCGTCTGGCCCAAATCCTTCATCAAATACCCCGGCACCGTCACCATCCGTTTCGCCCCCCCCATCCCCCCCGGTCTGGAGCGCGAGGACATCGAAGCCCGCGTCCACGCCGCCATCAACGCGCTGCAGAAATGAGCCGCCGCATCCCGCTCTGGCTTACACTGGTCCCGCTGCTTGCCGCCGGCGTCATCTACTGGATTTTCTGGACCGGCTGGGCCCGCGATTTTCAGGCAGCGCTCGAACCGTGGCTTCCCGATTCGACCCTGGAAATCACCGGCTTTCCCTATCGCCTCGAAGCCAATGTCGCCAATCCGCGCCTCGTCACCGGCGACGCGGTAAAGATCACCGCCAGCGCCGCCAAAGCCCGGATCAACCGCGGCCCCTGGCAACCTCAACTGACCGTCATCAGCGCCGAACGTCCGCGCTTCACCGCCATCGTCTCGCCCGCCATCGCCGCCACCATCACCGGCAAATCCGCCACCACCAGCATCAAGATCATCGACGCCAAACTGGCCCGCGCCTCCTCGATCATCGCCGCCGCCAACATCAGCCTCGCTGGCATGCCGATCACCGCCGACAGCCTCGAACTCCACCTGCGCGAACGCATCCCCGGCCCCAATGCTGACAGTGCCGCCACCCCGTCCGCCCCCATCGGGCCCCCGCGCGGCCAATTGGTCATTGCCGGCGAACGCCTGCGCTTCGGCACCGGTGACCCCCTCACGCTCGCCGCCGATATCGTCGCCACCGGCCCCGCACGCCTGCTCGCCTATGACAATTGGGCCGCCACCGGCACCCTCGAACTCGGCAGCCTCACCCTCACCGACGCCCATGGCGAAATCGCCAGCGCCCGCGCCAGCTTCGTGCCCATCGGTCGTACGGCCCTGCGCTTTGCCGGCACCATCACCACCATCTGTCCGGCCAACGTCACCGCCGCGCTGCAAGGCCAGGCGCCGGTGTCTGAAAAGCGCCTGCGCACCCCCCTCAAACTCACCTTCGAAGGCCGCGGCGCCGATATCCGTCTAACCGGCATCCCCGCCGACATCGCCACCCGCCCCACCCGCAACCAGCTCCCGCCCTGTCCGGCGCTGCGGCGATAGGAAGAGCGCCTCCGGCGGCAGGGGACTTGTCCCCAGACCCCGATCCAGGACGCGGGAAGGCCCTGTTACAACTTCAGTGCGGTCTGCCAAAGTCAGCCGAATCGGTATCCTGACCCTCTTCGATGATCCCCCGCCGGATCGCCCGAGTCCGCGTGAACAGCGCCTCCAGCGCCTCGCCCTCGCCCCATCGGATCGCCCGCTGCAACGCCACCAGATCCTCGGTAAACCGCCCGAGCGTCTCCAGCACCGCCTCGCGATTGTTCAGGAACACATCGCGCCACATCACCGGGTCGCTCGCCGCAATCCGCGTGAAATCCCGAAACCCGCCGGCCGAATATTTGATCACCTCGCTCCGCGTCACCGTCTCCAGATCGCTCGCCGTCCCCACAATCGAGTACGCAATCAAGTGCGGAAGATGCGACGTCACCGCCAGCACGCGGTCATGATGCGCCGCATCCATCATTTCGACCTTGGCCCCCAGCCGCGTCCAGAACGCCGCCACCTTCTCGCTTGCCGGGCCTTCCTCGGCGGGTGTCAAAATGCACCACCGGTCCTTGAACAGCGATGCAAACCCCGCGTCCGGCCCGGATTTCTCGGTCCCCGCCACCGGATGACCCGGCACCACATCCACCCCCGGCAATGCCGCGGTCAAATCCGCCAGCACGCGGCCCTTCACCGATCCCACATCGGTCACGATTGCCCCGGGTGACAGTTCTCCGGCAATCTCCGCCGCCACCGCGCCCATCGCCCCCACCGGCACCGCCAGGATGATCAATTCCGCATCCACCACCGCCGCCCCGGCATTTTCGGTCACATCATCGGCGATATCCAATGCCAGCACCCGCGCCCGCACCCCCGCATCGCCATCCGACACCGTCAATCGCACTGTCGGCATCGTTTCCCGCACCGCCCGCGCCAGCGACGATCCGATCAACCCCATCCCGATAATGGCAACCCGCGAAAACGGCAGCATCAACCCGCCGCCGCTTCGACATAGCGCCGCAGCGATGTCGCCGCCGCCCGCGTCTCGGCCTCGGTTCCCACCGAAATCCGCAGGCACCGCGGCATGCCCTGCACCGCCAGGTACCGCGCGATGATGCCATCCGCCAGCAACGCCGCATTCGCTCCCGCCGCCGTCACCGACCCGGCATCCGGAAATTCGATCATCACGAAATTCGCCGCCGATGGGATCGGACGTATGCCGGCATTGCCCAGCGATGCGACCTGCCCCGCCAGCCACTGTCGCCATTCGATGGTATGCGCCCGGGTCTTTTCCTCCCATTCCGCATCGTCCAGAGCCGCAATCGCCCCGGCCTGGCCCGTCGTCGGCACATTGAACGGCGCGCGGATGCGCTGCATCGCATCGATGATCCCCGGCTGGGCATAGGCCCAACCGATGCGCTGCGCCGCCAGACCATGGATTTTCGAAAACGTTCGCAACGCCACCACATTGGGAAACGCCCGCGCCAGCGCCAGCCCATCCTCATATTCGCCATCGGCAAACTCGGCATAGGCCGCATCCAGCGCAAACACGCACCCCGTCGGCAATCCGGCGTGCAACCGCCGGATTTCGCTCGCCGAAATCAACGTCCCCGTCGGGTTGTTGGGGTTGGCCACAAACACCACTTTCGTGCGCTCGGTCACCGCCGCCAGCACCGCATCGACATCACAGGTATAATCCGCATCGGGCGCCACCACCGGCGTCGCGCCGGCCCGCCGCGCCGCAATCTCGTACACCGCAAAGCCGTGGCGGACATACAGCACCTCGTCGCCCACCCCGGCAAAGGCCCCGGCAACAAGATGCAGCAACTCGTCCGACCCGGTGCCACAGATAATCCGCTCCGCCTCGATGCCATGCCGCGCCGCCAACGCCTCGCGCAGCGCCGTCGACGCCGGATCGGGATAGCGTCCGCTATCGGCCAACACCGCCGCCATTGCAGCAAGTGCTTTCGGGGACGGCCCGAACGGATTCTCGTTCGACGACAGCTTGGCGACGATCGCCCGGCCATTCAACTGCGCCTTGCCAGGCACATAGGCATGAATGCCCTCGACATAGG
>JANPEP010000293.1:0-16522 GCA_031422995.1 Polymorphobacter sp.
CACCACCCTTGCTGGCAAAGGCCCGGGCTTGGGGCCTTGCCTTGCGGCTTGGCCAACGTCTCACCGGCGGCACAGCCTCGGCACTCACTGCAAGCCGGCTGGTGCGCGATGGCGGCACAGTTGCGCTTCATCTCGATGCGCGGCACGCCGCGCTCTCGGGTGATGCCGTGCTGCGCCGCCTTAGACTC
The DNA here is from genome assembly GCA_031422995.1 of Polymorphobacter sp. GTDB lineage: Bacteria > Pseudomonadota > Alphaproteobacteria > Sphingomonadales > Sphingomonadaceae > Sandarakinorhabdus. The sequence continues at coordinate 189 of JANPEP010000293.1, forward strand.
GTCGGCAACGCCCTTGGTCTTGAACCGGCTATCGTCATCACCCGCTAACAGGTGATGGTGATGATTGTATCATCGTCGTTATGGGTGCAGAGTTTTCCAGTTCACAAAGGGGACTGGACCATGCGACTTCACGCAACAACCCTCATCGTATTGCTCGCCGCCACTGCGCTTGCCGGTTGCGCCTCCGATGGCGATCGCACGCCCAGTTCGCAGCAACTTTGGACCCCCGAAGGCGCCCCTGTCAGCTGCATCAACACCAACCAGATCCGCAGCACCCATGTCGTCGATGATCGCACCATCAATTTCGTCATGACGGGGCGCAACCGGATGTTCCGCAACGATCTGCCGATGAGCTGCCCCGGCCTGAGCTTCAACCGTGCCTTTGCACACAATTCCCGTTCGGGTCAGCTGTGCAGCATGAACACCATCACCGTTGTCCAGGGGGGCGGTGCACCGCGCGGTGCCACCTGTGGCCTTGGCCGCTTCCAACCGATGGTGCCGGTCCAAACGCCTGCCACGCCACCTGCGAAATAAACGCTGCTCCTTTGCGGTGCCTACATCCGAAATGTGCCGAACCGCGTCTCGGCCACCGGTCGTTGCAAACTCGCTGCCAGGCTCAACGCCACGACCGTTCGGGTATCCGCTGGGTCGATAACGCCATCATCCCAAAGCCGTGCCGAGGCATGATACGGATGCCCTTCGCGCTCATATTGCGCCCTTAACGGCGCTTTGAATGCCTCCTCCTCGGCGGCATTCTTGAACCCACCAGATTTGACTGCCGCCAACACGCTCGCGGCCTGCTCGCCGCCCATCACCGAAATCCGCGCATTGGGCCACATCCACAGGAAGCGGGGCGAATAGGCTCGTCCGCACATCCCGTAATTTCCCGCTCCGAACGACCCACCCGTCACCACGGTAATCTTGGGCACCGCTGCGCACGCCACCGCCGTCACCAGCTTGGCGCCATGCTTGGCAATGCCTTCATTCTCGAAACGCTTGCCGACCATGAATCCCGAAATATTCTGCAGGAACAACAGCGGAATCCGTCGCTGGCATGCCAATTCGATGAAATGCGCGCCCTTTTGCGCGCTTTCCGAAAACAGGATGCCATTGTTGGCCAAAATCGCCACCGGCATGCCTTCGATATGGGCAAAACCCGTCACCAGCGTCTCGCCGAACCGCGGCTTGAATTCGTGCAGGTCCGAGCCGTCGACAATCCGCGCAATCACCTCATGCACATCCACCGGATGCCGCGTGTCGAGCGGCGCCAGCCCATGCAGGTCACTCGCCGGAAACAGTGGCGCGCGCACGGCCTGCGCCGGCACGGTTGCAGGCATGGGCAACGTCGCCACGATATCGCGCGCAATCCGCAACGCATCGGCGTCGTCATCGGCGAGGTGATCCGCCACCCCCGACAAGCGCGTATGGACATCGCCGCCGCCCAATTCCTCGGCCGTCACTTCCTCGCCCGTCGCCGCCTTCACCAACGGCGGCCCGCCAAGGAAAATCGTTCCCTGATCGCGCACTATAATCGATTCGTCCGCCATCGCCGGCACATAAGCACCGCCGGCAGTGCAACTGCCCATTACCACCGCGATCTGCGAAATCCCCTGTGCCGACATATTGGCCTGGTTGAAGAAAATCCGACCAAAGTGGTCGCGATCCGGAAACACCTCATCCTGCCGTGGCAAATTCGCCCCGCCCGAATCGACCAGATAGACACACGGCAAGCCATTCTGTGCCGCAATCTCCTGCGCCCGCAGATGTTTCTTCACTGTCAACGGATAATAGCTTCCGCCCTTCACCGTCGCATCATTGGCAACAATCACGCACAATCGTCCCGAAACCTGCCCCACCCCGGCAATCATCCCCGCCGCTGGCACTTCCTCGCCATAAACCTCATGCGCCGCCAACTGCCCGATTTCGAGGAACGCCGTCCCTGCATCCAGCAACCCCTCAACCCTCTGCCGCGGCAACAGCTTGCCACGCGCCACATGGCGTTCCCGCGATGCCTGTGGTCCACCCAACGAAATCGCGGCGATTTTCGCCCGTAAATCGCCAACAAGCACGGCCATTGCAGCCGAATTGGCGCGTGCGCCGGGGGGAAGGGGTTGGCCGATGCTGCTCATGATCAAGCTATAGGCGTGTGCCGCCCAAAGTCTCAACCCTCAGGCCGGGGCACAACAGTTGCATTTCACGCCGTGGCCCGCTATCCGCGCCCACTCTTGCAGGCTGGTTGGAACCAGCCCCACTCAGGAAAGACCCAAGCCATGAAGCCCGGCATCCACCCCGACTATCACGCCATCACCATCAAGATGACCGATGGCACCGAATATCAGACGCGCTCGACCTATGGCAAGGAAGGCGTCACCCTCGCCCTCGATATCGATCCGACGTCGCACCCGGCATGGGTCGGCGGCGCTGGCAAGATGCTCGATGCCGGCGGCCAGGTCGCTCGCTTCAACAAGCGCTTCTCGGGCTTTGGCCTCAAAAAGGCTGGCGAAGCCTGAGCGCCGCTTGCGCCTATGCTTCGGCATAGGCGCCAACACCTATCCCGCCATCTCGCGCGCCGCCGCATAGTCCGCCTTGCCGTTCGGCGCGCGCGGCACCTTGGCTACTACAATAACCCGCTTTGGCGTCTTGTACCCCGCCAGCGTGCGGCGCACATGCGCGCGCAATTCTTCGCTCTCGACCGGCCCATGTGCTTCCACCACCGCCGTCACAGCCTGGCCCCATTTCTCGTCGTCCACACCAAACACCAACGCGTCGTCGATCGCCGGGTGCGTCTTCAACGCCTCCTCCACTTCCTCGGGAAACACCTTCTCGCCGGCGGTATTGATGCACTGGCTGCCCCGCCCCAACAGTGTGAAACTGCCGTCCGCCTCTACAACCGCAAAATCCCCCGGCATCGAATATCGCCGGCCATCCACTGTCACAAACGTCTGCGCCGATTTCGCTTCGTCTCGCCAATAACCAAGTGGAATCAACCCACTGCGTGCCACCTTTCCCATCACACCTGAGCCCGGCGCCACCGGCTTCATATCTTCCCCCAACACCAGCGTATTGCCATCGGCGACAAATTTTGTTGCCGCCCCGGCATTGTCGCTGGTCTGCACCGAAGCCCCCAGGCCCAGCCCTTCCGACGACCCCAGCGCATCCACCACCATCATCGTCGGCGCATGGCGCAGCAACCCGGCCTTGGTCTCTGCCGACCACATCGTCCCGCTGGAAATCATCACATTCAGGCTGGATATGCTGCCAAACCCGGCATCCAGCGCCCGCAACAACGGCCGCCCGAACGCATCCCCCACGATCACCGCATAGTCGCAACCCCGCGCCGCACATACTTCCACCGCCCGCTCTGGCTCGAAATTATCGCCCGGCACCGTCACCACGGTGCCACCCCGCGCCAGCGTGCTCAATGCGATGATCATCCCAGTTCCGTGCATCAGCGGCGGCATCACCAGCGACCGGTTCCGCCCCACGCCGGCGCGGATCAACCCATACAGATCCTCAAGGGTCGCCGGCGGTACTCCGCCTGGGTTCGCCGTCGGCGCCATGATACCCCACAACGCCCCCTGTTCCCACATTACGCCCTTGGGCATCCCGGTGGTCCCGCCGGTATAGATGAACAGCATGTCGCCATAATCATGCTCTTGCGGCACCAGTACCGCGCCAGAACGCGCAACCCTATCAAAATCCTGAGCAAATTCCGCTGTTTTCCCGCCAACCTGCACAAACAGCTTGGTTTCCAGCCGGTCCCTTATGCTGTCCACCAACTCTGCAAATTCGGCGTCATAAACCAGCACAGCCGCCGCCGAATTGTCCAGAATGTAGAACAACTCCTCGCCGGTATAACGATAGTTGATGTTGACATGGACTAGCCGCGCCTTGAACCCGGCAACCGTGGTTTCCAGATAGGCCGGCGAATTCCGCATCAAATGCGCGATACGGTCCCCCGGCACCGCTCCTGCCGCGTGGCACGCCGCCGCCAACGCACTCGTCCGCCGATCAAATTCCCGCCAGCTCGTCACCGCATCGCCGTGAATTGTCGCCGGCAAGTCGGGATCGACCGCCGTCAGCATCGTCTCGAATATCCGTCCAAAGCTCAGGCCATCGGTCATCAACGCACTCCCCAGCGCACAACCTACGGCGATAGCAAGGCTGCATCCAGCCCGCCCAAAAGACTAGTCGCCGGACCCTGGCTGCAACAGCCGGTGCAGATGCACCACCACATATTTCATCGTGGCATCATCCACCGTGCGCTGGGCATTGGCCCGCCAGGCCGCCTCCGCCGATGCATAATCGGGAAACACCCCAACCACATCCAGCGCCTCGGGCTCACAAAAATCCAGGGTCTGCGGATCGCTGACCCGGCCACCAAAAACGAGATGCAACTTGCTCATGCCGCAGCCTCTACGGTCAGGAATATTGCTTGGCCAGCCGTTTCATCATGTCGCCGAACCATGTCTCGAATTCCGGACCATCCCAGGCCCGGTGCTCACCACGCTTGTAAGCCGCAGCATTCAAAGCATAAAATTCGGCATTAATGCGGTTTGCCAGGCGGTTGTCCGCGGTCCGGATCACTTTGGCAGGTGACCCAACGACAATCGAATTGGGCGGCACGATGGTCCCGTCTTTCACAAACGCATGTTGCCCGACAATCGACCCAGCCCCGATCACTGCGCCATTGTACACCGTGGCGTTTATGCCGACCAAAACATGGTCCTCGATTACACAACCGTGCAGCGTCACATGATGCGTGATAGAGCAATAATCACCGATGATCACTGGCTTGCCCGGATCGGTATGCACCATCACGAAGTCCTGGACGTTGGAGAACGCCCCGATCTCCACATGCGCCATTTCCGACCGCACCACGGCGTTGCACCACACCGATGAGCCTTCGCCCACGCTCACATGGCCATACAGCTGCGCCGAAGGATGCACAAAGGCCGTTTCGGCCACGCTGATCCGGCTGGTCAGGAGGCTGTCCTCAGGCTTGCCGATTTCGAATTGGCGGTCTTCAGGAAATTCACTAGCGCATCAAAGCCGTTTTTCTGGATATAGGCGTTGAAATCCGCCTCCTGCGTCAACGAAAGATTGATGCCGGATACCGACAGATTGTTTACCACCATCTTGCCCGCCGGGCTCTTCTTCACCTGCCAGATTGCGTCGACCGGCTGCGCCCCCGGCCGGGTCACCCGGGTGTGCACATCGGTGATCGCCGGCCCGCGGCCCACGGTGCGCAGTGTTTTCACGCTGGCATCGGAATAATCATACAGCCGGTCCGAATAGGCATTGAGCACAAATTCCGGCAATGCCTGTTGATAGGCAACATATTGCGCCGGGGTGATCGTTGCGCGATGACGACGGATCAACCGGTTGCCGATGTCCTCCAACGCCACATTCTGCTGCAACATGGTGCGAAACTTGGCGCGCCCCGCCGGTTTCGAAATCGATTTGTCGCGCAACACCGCAAAGGCATCATTGGCCAGTTTTTCAACAAACGCGCGCGCTGCCGGGTCGCCCGCATCGGCCGGCGCCGCCGCGACTTGCGCCATCAACGGTGCCGCGGTGAGCACCGGCAAAAGCGCCAGCATAGAGACAGCAAAAAGGCTCTGAAAACGCATGATAAAACTCAACTCCTGAAACCGAATGGCTGGCTATGCAGTCACTCGGCTGAACCAATGATTAAAAAAACCTTATCGTGGTGAAGGCGCGTCAGCCGCCGGGCAACTCCGCTCATGGCAACCAAGCAACCCAACCTCACCCCTTGAACTCATCCCGCGCCGCATCCACCACCGATTGCGCTGCGGCCTTCGCCTTGCGTGACGCCTCGCCGGCCTTGGCCCGCACGCTCTCGACGCTCAAGCCGGCGGCCGCGAGCTCGTCCGAAGCCCGCCGTGCTGCCGCGCGTGCTGCTGCGCCCAACTTGCCGCCGGTCTCGCCCAATGCCCGGCGTTCGGCCTCGGTGGCCGGGAACATCGCTCCCAGCGCTGCGCCTGCCGCCAATCCGGCGATAATTGCCACAAGCGGATTCGCGTCGACACTTTCCCCGGCTCGCGCTGCCATCGCGCCGGCGCGCGCCTTGACCCGCACCCGGCGCACCCGCCGAACCGGGGGCGTCGGCTCAACATCATCCGCATCACCGTCCTCGTCGAAATACATACGTGTCGGCTGCGTCTCGGCAAATCCGAACCCATCATCATAATCGGTGTAATCGCCCAGATCATCGCCCAGGTTCACCGTCGCATTGTTCAACTTGTTGCGCGCCAGCAGCGCCAGCCCGATGGCACCAATCGCAGCTGCCAGTGCCAGCGGATGCGCCTTGGCCAGATCGCGCGCTTGGCCGGCAAGCTGCATCCCGCCGCCCGAAACTCGGTCAACGGCATCCCCGACGATGCGGCGCGGATCCAGTCGATCCTGAATCTCGTCGATTGTCGATGTCACGCGCGTGCGGGCTTCTTCGGCTTCGGCGGCAAAGCGCCCCACGGGATCGGCAGCCATCTCAGTCTCCCTTCAACATTTCGACGTCGCGTTTCAAATTGGCGGCCAGGCGGCTTGGTGCAAGGTCGATACGTTTCAAACGGCCGACGCCCCAGGCAATCAATAACCCACCAAGACCAATCGCAACAGCCGCGACGATCAATGCTGCCCAAACAATACCAACGCTTTGTGCCAAAAACGCCACAGCAGCTCCCAAAAGGCAGAACATTGCCACCGAAACCAGCATCAGGCCCAATGCCACGGCGGCAATACTGCCCGTTGCGGCTTCGGCACTGTGCCGCAACTCGCTTCCGGCCAACCGCACTTCGCTCCGCACCAGGTTTATCAAGTCGTCAACCAACCGTCGCAACAGGTCGGTAATTGATTCCTGCGGTCGCGCCTGGGTGTCTGTCACCGCAGTGTCCTCGCCGCTCACCGGCCGCTCGACTTCACCAGGCGTGCCGCGACAAAGCCGGCGATCAACGCCACCCCGACGGCAAGCCCGGGGGAACGGCGAATCAACCCACGGCCGTCATCCAGCAAATCTTCCACCGGCTTGTCACGAAAGCTTTCGTGCACATCGCCCAACAAACCTGCGGCCTGCCGGGCATATACGGCAAACATTCCGCCACCCACGCTTTCGACCTGCGCCGCCATCTCATGCGCCATCCGCACAAAATCATCAAAACTGCGCGCCAACTCGGTCTTGCCGTCCTCAGCCAGATCGAGGAGCCGGTTTTCGGCAATGCCGAACAGGCCGGCGCTCGACGCCCCGCGCCGCCCGGCTGAACCCTGCGGCGGCAGGATCTCGACATCGGGGGCATCGATGGGACCGTCGAAAAGGGGGTTTGCCTCGGACATATGCGTTTCTTTCCGTGCAGGGTGCTTGCTGCCGACAACGTATCCGGGCGCCGGCTGTTCCACCAAGGCTTTCACCTCGAAGTATTTGCCGCCGACCGGCTTGCCCGATAGATGGCCCCGGTGCCGCCGCAGTGCAATATTCATTGCAACTCTGGTTGCGCAATAATTCGGCCATGACGGCCATCGCTATGCCACGGACGAAAGGTTCTCTGCCATGACCGCCATCATCGATATCCACGCTCGCGAAATCCTCGATTCGCGCGGCAACCCCACGGTCGAAGTTGATGTCGTGCTTGAAGATGGGTCGCTGGGCCGTGCAGCAGTGCCCTCCGGCGCCTCCACAGGCGCACACGAGGCCGTCGAGCTGCGCGATGGCGACAGTGCCCGATACATGGGCAAGGGCGTCCGCAAGGCCGTCGCTGCGGTCAACGGCGAAATCTTCGACGCGCTGTCGGGGATGGAGGCCGAGGAGCAGGCCGAAATCGATGCCACGATGATCGAACTTGATGGCACGCCCAACAAGGCGCGACTGGGCGCCAATGCCATCCTGGGAGTCAGCCTTGCCGCTGCCAAGGCCGCGGCCGAATCGCGGGGCCTGCCGTTGCATCGTTATGTTGGTGGTGTCTCGGCTAATCTGTTGCCTGTCCCGATGATGAACATCATCAATGGCGGCGCCCATGCCGACAATCCCATCGATTTCCAGGAATTCATGGTCATGCCGGTCGGTGCCGATTCGCTGTCCGAAGCCGTGCGCTGGGGTGCCGAGATTTTTCACACGTTGAAGGCCGAACTGAAGGCCGGCGGGCATAGCACGGCAGTCGGCGATGAAGGCGGCTTCGCACCGAACCTCAACGGCACTCGCGCCGCCATGGATTTTGTCATGGCTGCCATCGCCAAGGCTGGGTTCAAGGCAGGGGAAGACGTGCTCATCGCGCTCGATCCGGCCGCGACCGAATTCTTCCGCGACGGCCATTATGTGCTGGCCAGCGAAGGCCTCAAACTCAGCCCCGAAGCCATGGCCGATTATTATGTCGACCTTGCTCGCGATTATCCGATCCTCAGCATCGAAGATGGTATGGCCGAAGACGATTTCATTGGATGGAAATCCTTGACCGACAAACTCGGCAAAACCCATCAACTTGTTGGCGATGATCTGTTCGTCACCAATCCGGCCAGACTGGGGCAGGGGATCAAGGATGGTCTCGCCAACGCGCTGCTCGTCAAGGTTAACCAGATTGGCACCCTCACCGAAACCCTCGCTGCGGTCGATATGGCCCACCGCGCCGGCTACCGAAGTGTCATGTCGCATCGTTCGGGCGAAACCGAGGATTCGACCATCGCCGATCTCGCTGTCGCCTGTGGCACTGGCCAGATCAAGACCGGCAGCCTTGCCCGCTCCGACCGGCTTGCGAAATACAACCAGCTGATCCGCATCGAGGAAGAACTCGGCACCTCCGCCCGTTATGCCGGTCGTTCGGTGCTCCGGCGTTAAATAAACGTGAATACCCCCAAATGGGGATTTCCCGGATGGCACGCCACGCCTACCCCTGATTTTGCAATTGCAGTTGCAAAAAGGGGTAGGCGAAACGTGGAGCATCGTTCGAAACTGGCAGGATTGCGGCTGGGCATGACCTGGGGTGCCGGCCTTGTTCTGCTTGCCCTTGTCATCGCGATGCTCTCCGCGCCTACAACCGCAAAGACTACGGCTCCGTATTTTCTCGGCGCCACGAGTTCGTATCTGTTGCGTAGCGTCCAATAACGCCTTTTCGGCGCGTTTTGATGGTGGCGCGGTTGCAGCCCGCCGCCAGCCCTCGTATCGGCAGCATCTGTGCACTGCCGGTTGATCCTCTTGACGTTGCTGGCAACTGCCATATTCACCTTGATGCCCGCTGCGTCGCCCGCTCATGCTGCCCGCCTGACCGGCCTGTCGATCACGCCCGGCGTCGTCACCATTGCTGCCGATGGCCCGCCAGCAGTCGCCTGGCAATTCGCGCTCGACTCGCCATGGCGCCTTGTGGTCGATCTGCCCGCTATCGTTACAGCGCCGATTGCCACGAACGGCGCTGGAAGTGTGAATCGCCTGCGCGCCGCGATGTTTTCTCCTGGCGTTGCCCGGATCGTCATCGATCTTTCCGGACCGCTGGAGATTGTTTCGGCCCGCAACAGTTCCACCGGCCTTACTCTGACCTTGCGCCGCGTATCGGAATCACAATTCGCGGTCGCGGTCGAACGTGGCCGCCGGCCACTGCCGGTTCTGTCCGACGGCCCGATTGTTCTACCGCCCGGTGCAAATTTTGACCTGCCGACCAATATGTTTGGTCCAAATTCCGGGGCGCCCCCGCCGACATCCCCGCCTGTGTCACTCGCTGTCCCTGCGATCACCCCGCCAAGCCCCGCCGAACCACTCCGCAGTGTCCCACCAACCGCCTCCGAGCCACCCGCCGCAATGCCTCAGTCAACCGCCCGCAGTGTCAAATCTCGCTCGGGCGGCAAGCCTCTCGTGGTGATCGACGCCGGCCATGGCGGCAAGGACGTCGGCGCCATCAGCGTTCGCGGCAACTATGAAAAGCATGTCACACTGGCGATCGCCCGACTGACGGCAAGGGCGCTGGAACGCTCTGGAAAGATTAAGGTTATTCTCACCCGCAACGACGATCGTTTCCTCCCGCTGGGCGGCCGCGTCACCATCGCCCGCTCCGCCCGCGCCGATCTTTTCATCTCTATCCATGCCGATGCCGCTGCCAATCCCGAAGCCCGCGGCGCCAGCGTTTATACCCTGAGTTCAATAGCTTCCGACGCCGTAGCCGCCAGATTGGCAGCCCGCGAAAACAAGGCGGACATCATCGGCGGCGTCAACCTCGGTGTCGAAGCGCCCGAAGTCGGCGACATTATGATCGATCTTTCCCGCCGCGCCACCGGCAACGTATCGGTCGCCTTTGCTGAAACCTTGCAACAGACCCTGTCGGATCGCATCAAATTCCGCGGCGAATTCCATCATTTTGCGGGTTTTCGGGTGCTCAAGGCGCCAGATGTGCCGTCAGTTTTGCTCGAAACCGGATACGTAACCAATCCAGAAGACGCAGAATTTCTGTTTTCAGACAGCGGCCGCCGCCGAGTGGCCGCCGGAATTGCCAAGGCCATCGAACATCACCTGCTGGGGAATTGAAACGCTTCCCTATGTTGCCGGCAACGGCTATCGGACCGCGTGGAGTTTGGAGCATCGATGCGGCGTTGGTTAATCTGGAGCGGGGCAGGACTGGCGGTACTTGCTTTGCTGGCCGGCGGCATATTTTATGCCGCAACCCGCGGCCTGCCCGATGAAGCCGATCTGGCGCAATTCTCGCCCGCTCTGCCCTCGACAGTACGAGACATCGATGGAAATGTGCTTACAACATTCACGCGAGAAAAGCGTATCTATCTAAATTATAACGAAATTCCGCAAAAGCTTGTCCAAGCCTACATCTCCGCCGAGGACAAGACGTTCTTCGAACATGGCGGGCTGGACTATGTCGGCATCCTGAATGCCGTCGTCACCAACGCCGAATCGTTGTTCACCAGCAGGCGGCCGGTAGGAGCCTCCACAATCACCCAACAGGTTGCCAAAAGTCTGGTCGGCAGCGAAGTCAGCTATACGCGCAAGTTGCGCGAAGCGATCCTGGCGCGACGGATCGAGGCGACGTTTACCAAGCAGCAGATTCTCGAACTCTATCTCAACCAGATTTTCCTTGGCAGAAATGCCTATGGCGTCGAAGCAGCATCGCAGGCCTATTTCGGCAAGTCGGCAACGCAGCTTGACCTGTCGCAAATGGCCTATCTCGCAATTTTACCAAAGGCGCCAAGTACTTATAGTCCCGTTTCGCAAAACGCGCGGGCCGTCACACGTCGGGACTATGTGCTCGAACAGATGGAAGCCAATGGCTATATCAGCGCTGCTGAACGCGCCGCTGCTTCCGCAGAGCCATTGGTTGCCGTCCCCAACCGTTCGTCGCCAAAGCCGAGAGCATCAGATTATTTTGTCGAGGATGTTCGTCGCACGTTGATGGAAAAATTTGGCGAGACTGAAAAAGACGGCCGTAACAGTGTTTATGGCGGGGGCCTGTGGATTCGCACGTCGGTCAATCCGATGCTTCAGGCGGCGGCCGATAAGGCGATGCGCGATGGCTTCATGCGTTACGAGCGTGGCCGCAACTGGCGCGGTGCTCCCGCTTCGATACGGGTTGGCGAAGGCTGGCAGGGCCGACTGCAATCGGCAGCGGTCGCAACTGGGTATGATGATTGGCAAAAAGCTGTTGTGCTGTCGAAACAGGACAGCAATTCGACGCTTGGCTTTGCCGATGGTACCAAAGGTTTGTTGCCTGGTTGGGCGGCATCGTTGCCATTGAAGGGCACCGCGGAAACCGCAGGTCAGGTGCTCAAACCCGGCGATGTCATTCCGGTCGTAAAGTCCGGCTCATACTATGCGTTGCGTCAGGCCCCTGAAGTGTCCGGCGGCATGGTCGTCCAAGACCCGCACACCGGCCGTGTGCTGGCGATGGTCGGTGGGTTCGATGCGCGCGCGCAAAGCTTCAATCGTGCGACACAGGCCAAGCGTCAGCCCGGCTCGACGTTCAAGCCGATTGTGTATGCCACCGCGATGGACAACGGCTTCACACCTTCGTCGATTGTCGTCGATGCGCCCTATTGTGTTTACCAAAGCCGGACATTGGGCCGCAAATGCTTCCGCAATTTTGGCGGGATGCGCGGCGCAGGGGCGCAAACCCTGCGTTGGGGACTTGAGCAATCCCGCAACCTGATGACGGTGCGCATCGCCTATAACACGGGCATGGACAAGGTTGTCGCCCAGGCCAAGGCGCTAGGCATCGGCGAGTATCAGCCGGTTTTGGCCATCGCGCTCGGTGCCGGTGAAACGACTGTCATGAAGCTGACGAATGCCTATGCACAGATCTTCAATGCTGGCCGTGAGCTGCAACCGTCGTTGATCGACATGGTCCAGGATCGCGATGGCAAGGTCATCTTCAGGCGTGACACTCGATCCTGCCCTGGCTGCGCTGTCGCCGACTGGAAGGGCGAACCCATGCCGAGGCCCGGCGGCAAGCCAAAGCAGGTCATGGATGCTCGCACGGCGTTTCAGACGGTGCATCTTATGGAAGGTGTCATCTTGCGTGGCACGGGTACGAAATTGCTGTCGCTCGAACGCCCGATGGCCGGCAAGACCGGAACCACCAGTGGCCCCAAGGATGTCTGGTTTGTTGGTGGCACCCAGGATCTCGTGGCCGGGCTGTACATGGGCTATGATAAGCCACGCAATCTTGGGGGTTATGTCCAGGGCGGCACCGTTGCTGCGCCGATCTGGCGCGATTTTGGTGCTATTGCCTTGAAGGATGCTGCCAAACTGCCGTTCAACATACCTGCCGGTGTTCGCATGGTTCGTGTCGATCGACGTTCGGGGAAGAAAGTCTTTGGCGCCTGGCCCGGCAATGAGCCCAAGGCTGCGGTTATCTGGGAAGCTTTCAAGCCCGACAGCGAGCCGCGGCGGACCGGCAGCGTGGCTGGTGACGAAGGTGCGGCTGGCAAGGCTCGGGTGACACGGCGTGTGCGCAGTGATGCAGAGTTCATGCGCAACAGCGGCGGCATCTACTGACCCATCGTCTTGCGTGTGTCCGTCGCTGGTTCTATGCCCGCGGCTCAGCTCAAGGGATTACAAAACCATGCGTGCCGAGGCACAAAATCATGCCGATTCCATCAAGCAGGCACTGGACCTGCTGAGGAGGTTTCTTTGACTGGGATCGTGCACTCCGTCGCCTTGATGAACTGAACAACCGGGTCGAAGACCCAAAGCTTTGGGACAATCCCAAGGCAGCGCAAGCCGTGATGACCGAAAGACGCCGCCTTGATGAGGCGATTGCGGCGACGCGGGCCATCGAGACCGAGCTTTCCGATACCTCCGAACTGATTGAGATGGCCGAGGCTGAGGGCGATGAGGAGATGGCGGTTGAAGGTGTTGCCGCGTTGAAAACGCTGGCGAAACGGGCGGAGACTGACAAGGTCGCGGCGCTGCTGGCGGGGGAAGCGGACAACAACGACACTTACATCGAAGTCAATTCAGGTGCCGGCGGCACCGAGAGCCAGGATTGGGCGTCGATGCTGCAGCGTATGTACCAGCGCTGGGCCGAAAAGCATGGCTACAAAGTCGAAGTCATCGATTTCCATTCGGGCGAGCAAGCCGGGATCAAATCGGCGACGATGCTGATCAAGGGGCCGCAGGCCTATGGCTGGGCGAAGACCGAAAGCGGCGTGCATCGGCTGGTGCGGATTAGTCCTTATGACAGTGCGGCGCGGCGCCACACCAGTTTTGCAAGTGTCTGGGTCTATCCGCAGATTGACGATGATATCGAGATTGATATCAAGGAAAGTGACTTGAAAATAGACACTTATCGGGCATCCGGCGCTGGTGGACAGCATATCAACACCACCGATTCAGCTGTGCGGATCACCCATGTGCCGACGAATGTCATTGTTGCGTGCCAGAATGAACGGTCACAGCACAAGAACCGGGCCACGGCGATGAAGATGTTGAAGGCGCGGTTGTACGAGCGCGAACTGGCGATCAGGGAGGCAGCGGCGGCGGATGTCGAGGCCGGCAAGACCGACATCGGTTGGGGACACCAGATCCGGTCCTATGTCTTGCAGCCGTACCAACTCGTCAAGGATTTGCGGACCGGGGTGACTTCAACGTCGCCGTCGGACGTGCTTGATGGTGATCTTGATCCGTTCATGGCGGCGGCCCTCAGTCAGAGGGTGACCGGAGATGCTGTGGACGTCGAAGACGTCGACTGAGGGGGTTTGGCGGTGTTTTGCCGGGGCTTGAAAGGCTGATTCGCGGGTGGTCGCCGGCATGGCCGCGATTGCGATTTGGCAATTCCAAAAGTTAGAAGGGTTAAACGGTCGCGCTGCTGCGGCGGCTTTGTCACCTTTGGCGAGAATGGTTGTTGCCGGCGATGTCAAAAAGCAACGCAATCTGCGCACTATAACCTGATAGGATAAGATCAAGGCTGCATTGTTGTCCGACAGCGGTCCTTGTGGTGAGACGGATGCCGAAACAAGTTCAGCATGACCAAACGTCTTTAAGGGTTGATGGGGGTTGGAGGTTGCGCTGCAGGATGGGGCACGCCTTGCCGGATGCGGGCCGAGAATTCGGGGTCGGGATAGGGCGCAGCCGCCCGTGGCCCGATGCGGGCGCGGGTGACGAGTTCATCGAGCGGCACCGAGCGGGTGACGAATTCATGGGCGCGCAGATATTCGGGCAATCGGCCGGGCAGCAGGATGCGCCAGTCCATTGCCACACGCGGATCGAGCCGGCGCGCCATGCGGAAGATCATGGTGGTGCAATTGGCTGTGAGGGTGTTGTACCATCGCGGATGGGCCGCGACATCGTTGGTCAGCGCGACATATTCCTTAAGCAAGCCGAGCGCCGTCGCCTGTTGCATATCAAGGCGATAGATGCGGACGTCCTCGCCGCGGACGGCGCTGCGGACCTTGACCACGTCGCGTTCATCGGCGGCGATGATGGCGAGTTCATAGGTTTTGAAAAAGCCCGCAGTGGCGGAATAGGCTTCGCCCTTTTCCTTGCGGATTTCGATCGAGAAAGCGAGCGGATCACTGTCGGCGAAATCGAAGCTGACGATGGCATGGGCGATCGATTCGCCGGCCCAGTAGGACAGGAAGAGATCGGCGCCGCGCAGCTGGCTGAGATGATATTGGCGGGTTTCCCAGCGCTGGTCATAGTCGGTGTCGCTGCGCCAGGCGAAGTTGCGGACGTGATTAACGGTGAGCAGGTCGCCCTTGATCGTCGCGGTGGCGATGTGCGCCATATCGGGCTGCCAATCGCGATCGTTGGACGGCAGGATTGTCGACCACCAGCCGAGGAGCACCGACCAGAGGGCCAGGGTGAGGACGAGGGCCGGGATGCTGCGCCGGGTCCAGAGCAGCCAGGTGATGGCAAGCATGGCGGCGGCGAAAGCGGCTGTGATGAGGGCGCGCCAGGGATCATCGACCGGGAGTTGCGCGCGGAGTGCGCCAGCGCCCCAGAGCGTTGTGGGCAGGACCAGCAACAGGGTGACGAGGACGAGGAGGATGCGGCGCAGCAGAGTCATGCGAACTGCTCCTCGTAGCGGGTGAGGCCAGCATCGAGGTCCGCGATGAGATCGGCGGGGTCTTCAAGGCCGATCGACAGGCGGATGATGGGGCCGGAGACGGGGATTTGGGTGGCGGTGCGGACGCCGGTCAGCTCAACCGGCAGGGCGAGCGATTCATAGCCGCCCCAGCTGAAGCCGATGCCGAAATGGGCGAGGCCATCGATGAGGGCGGCGGTGTGGGCGCGGACGCCCTGCTTAAGGACGAAGGCAAACAGCCCGGTGGCGCCGGAGAAATCGCGTTGCCACAGGGCATGGCCGGGGTGCGAGGGCAGGGCGGGGTGCCAGACGGCGGCTACGACGGGATGGGTTTCGAGCCAGCGGGCGACGGCGAGGGCGCTGGCTTCGTGGCGATCGAGGCGCACGGCGAGGGTGCGCAGGCCGCGTAGGGCGAGGGCGGCATCGTCGGGGGATACGGTGTGGCCGAGGCGATAGGTGGCGGCCTTTAGGCGCGGCCACAGCGCTGCGGTGGCGGTGGCCGAGCCCATCATCAGGTCGGAATGGCCGCCGACATATTTGGTGAGGGCCTGAATGCTGATGTCGCAGCCCAGCGCCAACGGTTGCAGGCGCATGGAGGTGGCCCAGGTGTTGTCGATGATGGTGGTGATGTTGCGGGCCCGGGCGATGGCGGTGATGGCGGGAACGTCCTGGACTTCGAAGCTGAGCGAGCCGGGGGATTCGAGCAGGATGGCGGTGGTGTTGGGGCGGATGAGAGTGGTGATGTCGCCGGAGATGAGGGGGTCGAAGTAGGTGGTTTCGATGCCGAGCGTTTTGAGGGTCGCGTTGGCGAAC
>JANPEP010000294.1:0-3646 GCA_031422995.1 Polymorphobacter sp.
CACCCCCATGGAGTTCGTCGTCCTCACCCTGCAACGCTTCTTCAAGATGACCATCGAGGACGCCACCCGCGTCATGCTCAGCGTCCACCAACGCGGCGTCGGCGTCTGCGGCATCTTCACGTACGAAGTTGCCGAAACCAAGGTCAACCAGGTCATCGACTTCGCGAGGGAACACCAACACCCCCTCCAATGCACCATGGAAAAAGACTGACCCCACTACTCCCTCCCCCCCGCGCCACCACGCCCCATGGCCACCGGCTCCAAAGCCCAATAGCCCCACCGCCATGACCCACCTCCCCAGCTTCCCCCCCAATCTCCACGCAGTCATCATCGGCGCCACCGGCGGCCTCGGCGCCGCCTTCGCCACCCTCCTCGAATCTGACCCCAACGTCGCCCTGGTCACCCGCCTCTCCCGCGCCACCGGCCTCGATCTCACCCGCCCCGAAACCATCACCGCCGCCGCCGGCAGCCTCACCTCACCCCCCGATCTGGTCATCGTCGCTACCGGGCTTCTACACGGCGAAACACTGTCCCCCGAACGCGACCTGCGCCACCTCAGCGCCGCCGCCTTCGCCGAAAACTTCGCCATCAACGCCATTGGCCCGGCGCTCGCGGCGCAAGCCTTCCTCCCTCTCCTCCCCAAGGGCCGAAAAACCGTCTTCGCCGCCCTCTCCGCCCGCGTCGGCAGCATCTCCGACAACCGCCTGGGTGGCTGGCACGCCTATCGCGCCGCAAAGGCCGCGCTCAACCAGATCATCCGCACCATCGCCATCGAACAGGCCCGCAAGAACTCCGACACCATCGTCCTCGGCCTCCATCCCGGCACCGTCGATACCGGGCTTTCAAAGCCCTTCCAACGCAACGTGAAGACCCTCTTCACCCCAACCGAATCCGCTGCCCACCTTCTCAAGGTCATCGACCAAGCCACCCTCGCCAGTTCCGGCAATCTTTATGACTGGAAAGGTGAAGCCATTCCCTTCTGACATGGCTGCCACTCGGCTGCACATCTGGCACAGTGGCGAAACCACCCCATCTACCCCCCAACACATCTTTCAAAGGGGAACCCTGAAATGAAAACCCTCCACCGCCCATCCGACGCCCGCGGCAAGTTCAACTTCGGCTGGCTCGATACCGCCCACAGTTTCAGCTTCGGCGACTATCGCAACCCCAATTTCATGGGCTTCCGCTCGCTGCGCGTCATCAACGAGGACAAGCTCGAAGCCGGCGGCGGCTTCCCCACCCATGGCCATTCCGACATGGAAATCGTCACCTACATCCTCGACGGCGCCCTGGAGCATAAGGACAGCCTCGGCACCGGCGAAATCATCCGCCCCGGCGATGCCCAGCGCATGAGCGCCGGCACCGGCATCCGCCATTCCGAATTCAACGCCAGCAAAACCGACCCCGTCCATCTCCTGCAAATCTGGCTGATCCCCGGCGACCGCGGCATCGCCCCCGGCTATGAACAGAAAACGCTTCCCAAGGCCCAACCCGGCGAAACCCGCCTCGATCGCATCGCCAGCCCCGAAGGCGGCACGGCAGAAGTCAAGATCCACACCGACGCCACCATCAGCCGCGCCCTCCTCGCCCCGGGCGGCAGTCTCACAATCCCCATCACCCGCGGCCACGCCTGGCTCCAGGTCGCCCGCGGCACCCTCACCGCCGGTGACCAACCGCTGACCCAAGGCGACGGCCTCGCCGTGGTCGAAGCCGACACCCTAACGCTAACCTCAACCGAAGGCGCCGAAGTCCTCATCTTCGACCTCGCCTAAACGAGACCCCCCTCCCGCTTGCGGGAGGGGCTGGCGGTGGGGGAGCGCCAAATCAAGCAGCCCATGGACGAACCACCCCCCACCCCCTAACCTCACCTTAATGACCCCCGGAACCGCCACCACCTTCGCGCCCGAATCCCGCGATTCCGGCCTCGTCCGCGGCGTCTCCCCCTTCGCCCTCACCGCCGCTTTTGTCGGCATGCTGCTCGGCGGCGGCCTGTTCACCATCCCCGCCGCCATGGCCGCCGCCGTCGGCAGCTATGCGCCCCTCGCCTATGTCGCCTGCGCGCTTGCGGTCGGTGCTGTCATGCTCTGTCTTGCCGAAGGCGCCAGCCGCGTGCCCACCAGCGGCGGTGTCGCCGGCTTCGTCGCGGCCGCCTTCGGGCCTTATTGGGGCTTCCTTGCCGGCGCCATAAACTATGCCAGCGCGCTGCTCGCTGCCGGCGCCGCCGGTGCCGCCAGCGCCGATGTCATCAGCACGGCGTTTCCGGCGCTCGCCTCAGGGCCGGTCCGCGCCATCGCCATCTTCGCCTGGTTCCTTGGGCTTGCCGCCGTCAACATCGCCGGCGTCGGCATCGCCGCGCGCTTCGTCGCCGTCGCCACAAGTGTAAAGCTTATCCCGCTCATCTTGCTCATCGGCGTCGGAATCTGGTTCATCGAACCGGCAAACCTCACCCTCCCGCTCGCCGCCGGCTCGGCCGATTTCGGGCGCGCCGCCATCCTCGGCGTCTTCCTGTTTACCGGCATCGAATCCTCGCTCGCCGTTTCGGGCGAAGTGCGAAATCCGTCGCGCACCATCCCGCGCGCCGTCATCGCCGCCGTCATCGGCTATGCGTTCCTGTGCGTCGCTGTCCAACTCATCGCCCAGGGCTTGCTCGGGGATGCGCTCGGCGCATCGGTGGCACCGCTCGCCGATGCCGGCGCCCGCATCGCGCCGCTGCTCGGCCTCATCCTTGGTGCCGGCGCCGCCATCTCGCTGCTCGGCTGGACCGCCAGCGAGGCCCTGTCATCACCCCGGATGCTCTTCGCGCTGTCGCGTGATGGCTTCCTCCCTCAGGCGCTCGGCCGCGTCCACAGCCGCACCCACGCGCCGTGGGTGGCCAACATCACTCACGCGCTCGTCGCCGCCGGCCTCGCCGTCTCAGGCAGCTTCGCCAGCCTCGCCATCATCTCGACACTCGTCGTCCTGCTCATCTACCTGCTCGGCAGCGCCGCCGCGGTAAAACTCCGCGTCCAGGACGTCGCCCACGCCGGCCCCCCGGTGCGCATCCCCGGTCTCCCCGCCATCGCCCTCATCGGTGCCGCCGCCATGATCTGGGTCGGCTTCCAATCCACCCGCGCCGAAGCCATCGGCATCGCCGTCTTCGTCATCGCCGTCAGCCTGCTCTATTACTTCCGGCGTCAGAAGGCTCGCGCGACGGCGTAGGCCGTCAAAACGCTTTGGCTTCGGCATAGGCCGCCAGCGCCCGCGCTCGTGCCGCGCCGTGCTCCACGATCGGCCGCGGATACTCCCGCCCCAATCGCACCCCCGCCGCCGCCAGCATCATCGGCTCGGCCTCCCACGGCGCATGAATATCCCCGTCCCGCACCGCCCGCAGCTCCGGCACCCATTCCCGAATATAGGCGCCGGCATCAAATTTGGCGCTCTGCGAAACCGGTGCAAAAATCCGGTTGAACGGTGATGAATCCACCCCCGATCCCATCACCCATTGCCACCCCAGCGAATTCGCCCCCAGATCGGCGTCGACCAGACAATCCCAGAACCAGCGCTCCCCCACCCGCCAATCGATCAGCAGATGCTTCACCAGGAACGACGCCGCAATCATCCGCACCCGATTGTGCATCCAGCCCGTCGCCCACAACTGCCGCATCCC
>JANPEP010000295.1:0-8012 GCA_031422995.1 Polymorphobacter sp.
CGCCGCGCGGGCGTTGTGTGCCGATCTCGCCATCCCCGTCCATGTTTTCGAGGAGGGCTATCTGCGGCCCGATTTCGTCACCCTCGAACGCGGCGGCGTCAATGGCCATTCGCCTTTGCCGCGCAGTCTTGCCGCGGTCCGCGCCGCCGCCGCGACCTTGCCGCCCATCCCCGAACTCGCTGCGGTCCCCGCCGCCTTTGGCCGCCGCGCCGTTGAGGCCAGCCGTTATCACGCCTTCTCTATCCTGATGCGCCCGCGCTTCCCGCGCTTTCGCGGCCATCGCCCGGTCTCGGCGCTGGCCGAGGGCCTGGGCTGGCTCCGGCGCTTTGCCGGCGCGGGCGCCGAAAACCGCCGCACTGAACGCGCCCTGGATGCAATCAAAAACCGCCCCTATTTCGTCATGCCGCTGCAACTCGATGCCGACAGTCAACTCCGCATTCATTCGCCTTATGGTGCGATGGCGCCGGCACTGGCACAGGTCATCGCCTCCTTCGCCCGTTCGGCCCCCGCCGACACCGTTTTGCTCATCAAACAACACCCGCTCGATCCGGCGCTCACCGATTGGCGACAGCTTTGCGACACCCTTGGCGCCGCCCATGAAATTGCCGACCGCCTGGTCTTCATCGAACGCGGCGATATCGGCGATATAGTCGGCAACAGCCGCGGCCTCGTCACCATCAACAGCACCACCGGCACTCTGGCGCTGGCGGCGGGCATCCCGGTCAAGGTTCTGGGCCACGCTATCTACAACATCCTCGGCCTCACCGCCGCCGGGCCGCTTGATCATTTCTGGGCCAATCCCGGCCAGGTCGATGCCGATGCCTATCAGGCGCTGCGCCGCGTCCTCGTCCACCGCAGCCTGCTGCACGGCGGCTTCCACAGCGAAACCGGTCTCGATCTGCTCGTCACCGGTGCTGCGGCACGCCTTGTGGCCGATACGCAATGACCGCACTCGCCCCCCGTTTTGCCCCGATTGTCGCTGTGGCAAACGCCCCGGCGCCCATCCTGTTTGATCTCTCGCGGCTGGTCTCGCGCGCCCTCCATCCCACGCCAACCGGCATCGATCGGGTCGATATGGCCTATGCCCGCGCCCTGCTGGCGCAACCCGCACGCCATGTCGCCTTCACCGCACGCCTGCCAGGCTTGGGGCAATGCCGGCTGGCACCCGCCGCCGTGACGCGCTTCATCGCTGCCACAATGGCGCGCTGGGATGATGACAATTCTGGCCAGGGCCGGCTATTGTCCGGCAATCCGGCGCTGGCACTGCTCGCCGGCATCGGCCGTGGCGGCGCCGTTGTCACCGGCGCCATCCGGCTGATGGTCGCGCACCAATTGCTCGATCGGCCCGAATTGCTGCGCCGCCAACTGGCGCGCTCCCAAACGCGGCTGGTGGCTTTCATCCATGATGCCATTCCAGCCGAATATCCCGAATATGCCCGCCCCGGCGGCGCCGATCGCCACCGCATCCGGCTGGCAACGGCAGCGCGACTCGCCAACGGCCTGATCGTCAATTCACAAGCCACGGCCGATGCGATGACCCCGTGGCTCGCCCCCGGTGCTGCCGCGCCGCCACTGCTGATCGCCCCGCTGGGAGTCAATCCGCACCCCAAAACACCCGATTTGCCGTCCCCCATCCGTCCCTATTTCCTGTGTCTTGCCACCCTCGAACCACGCAAGAACCACCTGCTTTTGCTCAACATCTGGCGCCGCATGGCCGAAACCCTGCCGCCCGAATCCATCCCCCGCCTCATCCTTGTCGGCCGCCGCGGTTGGGAGAATGAAAATGTCGTCGATCTGCTCGATCGCTGCCCGGCACTGGATGGCATTGTCGAAGAACGTGGCCGCATCCCCGATGCAGCCCTCGCCACCCTGATGGCCGGCGCCCGCGCCGTGCTGCTGCCCAGCTTCGCCGAAGGCTATGGCCTGCCGGTGGCCGAAGCGCTGGGGCAGGGGGTTCCCGTCATCGCCAGCAACCTGGCGGCCTTGCGCGAAACCGGCGGCGCCGTGCCCGAATATCTCGATCCGCTCGACGGCCCCGCCTGGCTCGCCGCCATCACCGATTATGCCCGCCCCGGCTCGAAACGCCGCCAACAACAATTGCGCCGCCTCAACGCCTGGGAACCACCCCGCTGGGAAACGCATTTCACCAACGTGTTCACCTTCCTCGACAGCCTCAAACCATGACCACCGCCACGCTTCAGCGGGGCGTCTCGGTCCAGGCCAATGTCATCGGCGCGCTCATCCTGCGCGAACTTCACACCCGCTATGGCCGGGACAATATCGGCTATCTCTGGGTCATCGCCGAACCCATGCTGCTCGCCGCCGCTGTCGCGCTGCTGCACAGCGGCGAACACCTGCGCTACCTCGGCGGCCTGCGCCCCATCCCGTTCGCGCTGGTCGGCTATTGCCTGTTCATCCTGTTCCGCAGCATCGTCTCCCGCGCCGAAACCGTGCTGGAGGCCAACCGCCCGCTGCTCTACCACCGCCAGGTCACGCTGTTCGACATGCTTGCCGCCCGCGCGCTGCTCGAAGGCGCCAGCACCACTTTCGCCCTCACCCTGCTCCTCGGCCTCGCCTTTCTCCTCGGCTATTCCGACCTCCCGGCCCGGCCGCTAACCCTCGTCGCCGCCATCGCCTTCATGCTGTGGTTCTCCTTCGGCCTCTCCATGCTCGTCGCCGCCGCTGCCCAACGCAGCCACGCCTTCGCCCGCCTGCTCCACCCGGCGCTCTACCTCTCGATGCCCCTCTCGGGCGCCTTCTTTGTCCTCGCCTGGCTGCCCCAGGGTTTCCGCGACATCCTGCAATGGGTGCCGCTGGTGCAGATTTTCGAACTCGCCCGCCGCGGCATGTTCGCCGCCTACCAAACGCCTTATGTCGATTTCGCCTATCTCACTGCCTGGTGCCTGTCGCTGACCTTGCTCGGCATGCTTGCATTGAAGGCCATCCGCGCCGAAATCCAGCTGACATGACCGACAATCTCGCCCGCGCCCCTGATACTCCGCTCGATGCCCCACCGCTGGCCATCGTCACCCCGGCATTGGCCCGGCCAGATCCTGCCAGCACGCCCTCGTTCCTCCGCCGGCACTGGTCGCTGTTCGCCTTCGTCCTCCTCCCCACCCTCCTTGCCGCCGTCTATTATTTCGCCATCGCCGCTGACCAATATGAATCCGAAACCGTCTTCGTCGTCCGCGGCATCCAGTCCGATGGGCCACGCGGCGGCAGCCTCACCGAACTCCTCGGCGTCTCCGGCGTCGGCTCGTCCGCACAAGCCGAAAACCGCAGCGTCGGCCAATATCTCCTCTCCCATGACGCGCTCAAGGCCCTGAAATCCCAAGGCCTCGATCTCGTCGCCATGTTCCGGCGTGCCGAGGCCGACCCCGTCTCACGCCTCTGGTATGCCAACCCAAAGGCCGAAACCCTGCTCGAATATTACCAGGATCATGTCTTCCTCACTTATGACCCCGATGATGGCATGACCCGGCTGCGCGTCCGCGCCTTCCGCCCCGATGATGCGCTGGCCATCACCACCGCGCTGCTCAAACTCGGCGAAACCCGCATCAACACCTTCAACACCCGCGCCCTCACCACCGTCATGGCCGCCTCCGGCCGCGACGTCGCCACCGCCGAAGCAGAATTGACAGATATTCAGCGCCGCCTCACCCGCTTCCGCGAAGGCCGCCGTGACATCGATCCGCGCGCCAACGCCGCCGGCACCCAGGAACTCGTCGGGACACTCGAGGCGCAACTCGCCCAGGCCCGCGCCCAATATGCCGCCATGGCCGGCGTCCTATCGCCCGGCAGCCCGCAACTTGTCGCTCTCCAGGCCCGCATCCGCGGCCTCCAGGGCCAGGTCGGCGCCACCGGCGCCCGCCTGACCGGCACCGGAACCGCCATCGCCCCGCGCCTCGCCGATTACGAAGAACTGATGCTGCGCCAAAGCTTTGCCGCCAAACGCTACGACGCCGCCCGCACGGCGCAGCAACTCGCCCGCAGCCAGGCCATCAAGCAACAACTCTTCGTCGTCGCCGTCGTCGAACCCAACCGCCCCGAAAAATCGCTCTACCCGCGCCGCTTCACCATGATCGCCTCGATCTTCGCCGGGCTCTTGGTCGCCTGGGGCATCGGCTGGCTTCTCGTCGCCGGCATCCGCGAACACGCGGAGTGAGGCGACGGACAGGTCAGAGCCTCCGGCTGCTGGGGCAGGCGGCCCAAGCCGCCGGAGGCCCTGCTGCTCTGACTCTAAGCCGCCACCGCATGCTGCGCCGCCAGATGCACCGAAATCGCCTCCTCCAACGTGTCGTGAAACACCAATCGCCCATCGATCAACGTCGCCCCACGGTCGCAATACTGCCGCAACACCGCATCATCATGCGACACCATCACCAAGGTTCCATGCGCCCGCCGCGCCATCAACGCATCATGGCAGCGCTGCTGGAACCGCGCATCACCGGCGGACGTGATTTCGTCGACCAGATAACAATCGAAATCCACCGCCAGCGACACGGCAAACGCCAGCCGCGCCATCATCCCCGACGAGTAAGTCCGCACCGGCATCCGCAGATACGCACCCAATTCGGCAAAATCATCGACAAACGCCAACGTCTCGGCAATCGGCCGGCCATAAATGCGCGCCACAAACTTGGCATTGTCGGCCCCGGACAGGCTCGATTGAAACGCACTGCCATGCCCCAATGGCCAGGAGACCGTCATCTCGCGGCTAATTCGCCCTCGGCTCGGCGCCTCCACCCCGGCAATCAACCGCAGCAACGTCGATTTCCCCGCACCATTCTGCCCACAGATCGCCAGCGCTTCACCCCGCGCAACGGTGAAACTCGCACCCTCCAGCACGGTCCGCACCCCGGTCCGCGTCCGATAGGACTTCCCGACATCGTCAAAACGGATCATCGCAGCGGCTCCATGCTCAGGGCTATAACGGCCCATGCCCCAACCTGTCACCCCGGCGCAGGCCGGGGCCCATGACCCCCGACCATCCCGACCCGGGCGCCACACCGCCACGCATCCTCATCGATGCCCGCTGGTTCACCACGCCAAACGGCTCCGGCATCGCCACCCATGGCGCCACCCTCCTCGCCGCCCTCCCACTCGCCGGCGCCCAGCCCGAAACCCTCACCGATGGCGGCATCGCCCACCCACGCCACCGCCGCTGGCCTGCCGCCGTCTCCCTCCACCCCCGCACCGCCCGCGAAACCTCCCCGCACAATTGGCGCATCGACGATATCTTCCGCACTGCGCAGAACCACTTCCGCCTCACCGGCCGCACCCTCCCGCTCGCTTTCCCAACCCCGCCGCACATCGCGCACTGGACCCATCCGCTCCCCCTCCACGCCCGCGGCGCCCGCAACGTCTACACCATCCACGATGCCATCCCGCTGCTCCACCCCGATCTCACGGCGATGCACGGCCCCCGCCACCACAGCCTCATGCGCGCCATCCTCCGCCGTGCCGACCATCTCGTCACCGTGTCCCACACCGCCCGCACCGACATCATCACCGCCCTCGGCCTCGATCCCGCCCGCATCACCACCATCCATCCCGCCGGCGCCGTCTTCGCGTCAGATCCGCCCCCACACCCGCGCTTCGCACCGGGCCGCTATTTCCTCCACCTCGGCCGCCTCGATCGCCGCAAGAACCTCCCCCGCCTCATCGCCGCCCATGCCGCCTCGGGCACCAGGCGCCCACTCATCCTCGCCGGCCCCGATGGCGACGAATCCACGCCGCTGGCCATCGATGGCACCCATGTCATCCGTCTCGGCTGGCTCCCACCGGCCGAAATCGCGCAACTTCTCGCCCACGCCCGCGCCCTCCTGCTGCCCTCACTCGCCGAAGGCCTGGGCCTGCCGATCATCGAGGCCATGGCGCTCGGCACCCCCGTCCTCACCAGCACCCCCGGCGCCACTGCCGAAATCGCCGGAAATGCCGCTCTCCTCGTCGACCCCACCGACACCGCCGCCATCGCCGCCGGTATTGCCCACCTCGATTCCAGCACCCAAAACGCCGCATTTTCCGTGGCTGGCAAACAACGCGCGCAAATCTTTACGCTTCAGGCCTATGCGGACCGCCTCGCAACCCTCTATCGGGGCCTGACAGACCAGCAACAGGCAAGTGCGTGACCGACACTAATCCCAAACATATCATGATCGACGGCTTCAACCTCGCCCTGCCGCGCGGCACCGGGGTCAGCACCTATGGCTATTCGCTGGCGCACACGCTTCAAGACATGGGCTGGCAGGTCGATGGGCTTTATGGTCTCAAAACCGGCTTCAACCGCAAGATCCGCGAAATCATGTTCTTTGAATCACTCGGCAACGAACATCTCACCAAATCGCCGCTGCCCGGCTCCGGCACCTGGTTCAAGGAAATCGCCCAAATCGGCTATGCCCCGCGCGGCAAGCGCATCGAACGTTCGGGCAAGGTCATCACCGGCGCCTTCCAGCACCGGCTGCCGGATTTCGACCGGCTGTTCTCCATCCCCGACATGTTCGATCGCGGCGTGCGCCATTTCAAACGCTACCGGCAATTCCTCACCGTCCGCGTCCCCAATCCGCCGGCGGTCATGCACTGGACCTACCCGGTGCCGGTGCGCATGGCCGGCACCCGCAACATCTACACCCTGCATGACCTGGTGCCGCTGCGGCTGCCCTATGCGACGCTCGACAACAAACGCACCTATTGGCGGCTGATCCGCGAAACCGTGCGCAGCGCCGATCACATCGTCACCGTGTCTGAGGCGAGCAAGAGTGACATCGAAACCCTGTTCAAGGTTGACCCTCGTCGCATCACTAACACCTATCAGGCGGTCAAGGTCCCCGCCCAGTTGCGTGCCACTAGCGATGCCGACATCGCCGATACCGTGCGCGGCGTCTTCAACCTGCCCTATCAGGGCTATTTCCTGTTCTTTGGTGCCGTCGAGCCCAAGAAAAATGTCGGCCGCCTGATCGAGGCCTATCTGTCGCTCGCCACCGATACCCAGCTCGTCATCGTCGGCACCAAGGCCTGGGGCGCGGACGAGGAACTCCGCCTGCTGCAACGCGACGAAACCGCACCGTTGCGCGCCTCGTTCCGCCGCGTCCGCCGCATGGGCTATCTGCCGCGCAGCCTGCTCATGCGCCTGGCACGTGGCGCCCGCGCCGTCGCCTTCCCCTCACTCTACGAAGGCTTTGGCCTGCCGGTGCTGGAGGCGATGCAGCTTGGTGTGCCAGTCATGACCTCGCGCGTCAGCTCGCTGCCCGAAGTCGCCGGCGATGCGGCGCTTTATGTCGATCCCTACAATATCGCCGACATCGCCGCCGGGCTGCGTGCCCTCGATACCGATGCCGAACTCCGCGCCCGCCTAGCCGTCGCCGGGCCGATCCAGGCCGAAAAATACAGCGTCGCCGCCTATCAGGACCGGCTGGCGTCGCTCTACGATGGCGTCCTCGCCAAACGGAGGCGCATGTGGTGATTGCACGCATCCTGCCGCTTTTTGCGCTTTCGCTCTCCGCCTGCGCTTCGCTCCCCAGCGGTGGCCCCACCACCTCGCAAGTCCTCGCTCCCAGCGCCCAAACCCTCGGCGCGCCGCTGCGCCTCGTCGATATCGCCGCCCTGCCGCTGCCCGCCGTCACCACCACCACGGCCCCACCCCCCGCCTGGCCGATCACCGACAGCACCGCCGCCATCGGCCGCATCGCCCCGGGTGACACGCTCGGCATCACCATCTTCGAAATCGGCGTCACTTTGTTCGGCCCGCCGCCATCGCCCAGCGCCGCCACTGGCCCCACGCCGCCACCATCCGCCGCCGGCCAGACGCTGCCGCCGCTCTATGTCGGGGCCGATGGCGCCGTCACCATCCCCTATGTCGGTCGCGTCACCGCCGCCGGCCGCCTGCCGCAACAGGTCGAAGCCGATATCCAGGCGCGCCTCCGTGGTCGCAGCCAGGCGGCGCAAGTCGTCGTCACCGTGCAGCGCGGCCCCGCCAGCAGCATCGTCATCAGCGGCGATGTCAAAGTCCCCGG
>JANPEP010000296.1:0-18178 GCA_031422995.1 Polymorphobacter sp.
TCATAGCGTGACCGGCCGCCCTGGAACTCGTGGCGTTCGATGATGCCCGATTCCTCGAACAGTTTGACGGTGCGATAGACGGTGGCGATGGAGATTTTGGGATCGACCGCGGCGACGCGGCGATGCAGGGCCTCGACATCGGGATGATCGTCGACTTCGCTGAGAACCCGCGCGATGACGCGGCGTTGCTCGGTAATGCGCAGGCCCTTTTTCAGGCAAAGCGCCTCGACGTCGATTGTGCCGCTCATGCAGTGTCTCCAGCCCTGGGGTATCAGATAGGCGGGCCGAAGGGCGCGGGCAAGCCGGGTCCGGCGATGCAGGCACCGCCGGACCCGAACCTTTGCTTACGCGACGCTGTTACGCGACAATCTTGCGCGGCCGACCGCGGGGCTTGCCACCCGGCTTGGCGGTACGCTTGGTACCAAGTCCGATCGATTTGGCGAGCGTGCGCCGCTGCTCGGCATAGTTGGGCGCGACCATCGGATAATCGGCCGCAAGACCCCATTTGGCGCGATACTGATCAGGCGTCATGCCGTAGCGCGTCATCAGGTGGCGCTTGAGCATCTTCAACTTCTTGCCGTCTTCAAGGCAGATGATGAAGTCAGGCTTGATCGACGACCGGATGGACACTGCCGGTTCCTGACGGACGACCGGCGCTTCAACCGGCGAACCCAGGGTGGACAATGTTGCATAAACACTGGCGATGACACCCGGGACGTCGGCGGGTGAGACCGTGTTGTTGGCAAAATGCGACGATACGATATCAGCAGTAAGCGCCAACAGTTCATTGTGAACCTGCGAGCTATCAGTCATTTGCGTTTCCTCGGACTTAGATGCGGATCCCTCCTCCGCAACATTCGCAATGGTCGCAGCCGCAGATAATTGCAAGTCCTGCCAAAAGTTCAGGGCAAGTCTTCAATCAGGCGTCGCATTGTAACCGCGGCAAAGCGCGCACCATCTGTGCCGGCATAGTAATCGGCACGGCGACCGATATCGACAAAGCCGGTGCGCCGATAAAGTTCGCGCGCCGGCCGATTGTTTTCACGCACTTCGAGGAAGACTTCAGAGGCGCCGCGGCGCCAGGCGTCGCGGCAAGCGGTGTCGATCAACAACCGGCCAATGCCGTGGCCGCGCTGTTGCGGTGTGACCGCGATGAGCAACAGTTCGACTTCGGGCCCGGCCGCGCGGCACAGAGTGAAGCCGGTGACAGCGCCGCGCGAATCGATGGCCTGGCGGGCGAAACTGCTGTCGAGGCCCATGGTGCCGGCAAGTTGCAGGGTGGACCATGCTTCGCCGTATTGCGTGTCGAAACTGTTGCGCATGACCAGCATCAGCGCCTCGAGGTGGCGTTCGTCGGCGGGTGCCACCATCGGGCCGGCCAAGGTGCTCATGCAGGCGCTCCCATGATGTGCGGCTTTATGCCCGGATCATCAAAGCGGCAACACTGCGTCGGGTGGACGGACATAAAATGCCGCAGGGGCGAGGCTGCGATGGGTGGGGGGTAAATGGAGGGCGAAGGCGGCATCGGGTTGGCTGTTGTGGAGGCGATCGCCTTGACCGGCGGTGGCGAGAGGCCCGGCGGTGGCTTGGTGGGCGGCGACGACGAGCGCTTCGGGGGCGATGGTTTCGATGGGCGAGGAGGTGAAATCGGCGCTTATGTGCTGACGCAGGAGCTGGCCGCGGCCGGCGTCGAGCAAAACGGTGACGGCGGTGAGGCCGGGGCGCAGGGCGAAGGCGTGGGCGGCGACGAGCGCGCCGCCGGTGCAGCCGGTGACGGGGATGCCCCAGGCGAGACCGAGGGCGCGGGCGGCGGCGATGCCGATGCGGATGCCGGTGAAACTGCCGGGGCCGATGTCGACGATGATGCCGTGGGGGCGGGCGTCGCCCATCAGCGCGGCGATGGCGGGGAGCAAAGCCTCCGCATGGCCGCGGCCGATGATGCGATGGTCGTGGGCGATGAGCCGGTCCGCGTCGAACAATGCCAACGACAGCGCCGGGGAGGCGGTGGAAATGGCCAGAGTCAGCACCGGCGTGATCACCGGATGCTGGTGGCGTCCTCGAAGGACAGGCGCGGCGAGCGTGGGAACAGGCCCTCCGTAGTGCCCTTGCCCAGCGAGCAGATGAAATTGGTTTCCACGGTGGTGCCGGCCCAGAATTCGGCATCGACGGCAGGCTTGGCAAAGCCCGACATCGGGCCGGTGTCCCAGCCGAGGGCGCGGGCGGCGATGATGAAATAGGCGCCTTGCAGCGATGAATTGCGGAAGGCGGTTTCGCGAGCGAGTTCGGCATTGCCGCTGAACCAGGCACGCGCATCGGCGTGGGGGAAGAGTTCAGGCAGGCGATCGTAGAATTTCGTGTCGAAGCCGATGATGGCGGTGACGGGTGCCGCAAGGATCTTGGCCTGGTTGTTGGGTAGTGCGGTGGCCGCCAGCTTGGCCTTTGCATCAGGCGAGGTAACGAAGATGAAGCGCGCCGGCGAGCTGTTCGCCGATGTGGGGCCCATTTTCACCAGGTCGTAAAGCGCGCGCAGGTCCGCATCGGTAACGGGCGTGTCGGCCCAGTTATAATAGGTGCGGGCGTCGCGAAACAGCAGGTCGAGCGCATCGGCGCCGAGGGGATTGCCGGACATTAAATTTCCTTAAGAATCAGATGGCGCGAGTCAGATGGCACGAACATCGGTGACTTCGGGGACATAATATTTGAGCAGTGATTCGATGCCCATCTTCAAGGTCGCGGTCGAGGAGGGGCAGCCCGAGCAGGCGCCCTGCATTTCGAGGAACACGGTGCCCTTGTTGAAGCCGCGATAGACAATGTCGCCGCCGTCGCCTGCGACCTGGGGACGGATGCGGGTGTCGATGAGTTCCAGAATCTGGGTGACGATCTCGGCGTCTTCTGGATCATCGTTGATTTCGGGGCCAGCGGCCGTGGTGGTGAACAGCGGGGCGCCCGAGCTGAAATGATCGACGAGGACGCCGAGCACCTGGGTTTTCAATTCATTCCAGTCGGCCGAGCCTTCGGATTTTGTGACGCTGATGAAATCGCTGCCGAAGAACACGCGTTCGACATCGCCGAGGGTGAACAGTGCGGCGGCGAGCGGCGAGACGGCGGCGGCCTCGGGCGTGGCGAAATCAGCGGTGGTGCCATCGGTGACGCTGCGGCCGGGCCGGAACATCAGCGTGGCGGGATTGGGGGTGCGTTCGGTTTCGATGAACATCGGACGTGCGCCTTTGCGAAGGGATGCTGGCGATGTGGCGCGTCCGTAAAGGGGAATCAAGCGCGATGGCGACAAATGCGACGATTATGCTCCGATTTTCCGCTCAGGTGAGCGATTCGAGCCGTTCGGGATCGAGGCCGCCGGGGACGATGATGACAACACAGGGGAGTTGTCCGGCGCGTTCCCCGGCGAAATAGCTGACCAGGGGACCCGGCGCGCCCTTTGGCGCGGCGCCGAGCACCAGGGCGCGGACGGTCGGGTCGCCGCGGACATGATCGAAGATTACCGGCGCTGCATCGCCGTGGAGGACGATTGCAGTGGGCCGGGCGCCGGCCAGCGCCTCGGCCTCGTCGGCCACGGCAGCGAGCAGGGCCTCGGCCTCGGTCAGCGCTTCGGCGGCCATCGCCTCCTGCACGGCGCCCCATTGCATGAATTCGGGCGGGCGAATGACATGGACAAGGGCGACGCGGGCGCCGACATGGCCGGCGCGCAGGGCGGCGAAGCGCAAGGCGACGCGGCTTTCGGCGCTCTGGTCGATGACGACCAGATAGGTTGGCGCAGTGTCCATCACCGCAATGGTTACAGGCAAAGCGAAGCCGGGTGAAGGGTTGGCGTTGCAGGGCCGTTTCGCACCATTGTCAGTCCGGCCGCGCGGGCATAGCGTTGATCAGGCCCGTGTGACAGGAGCGGGAGGCGCATCAGCTGGCGGTGAGTTGCGATGGCACAGTCCGAGAACAAGACCAAGGCGACGGCTGTTGATCCGATGGTGTTCATCGATGCCGTTGCCGACGTTCAGCAGCGTGCCGATGCGCAGCGTATCTGTGCCATGATGGCGCGGCTATCGGGTGCGCCGCCGTTGATGTGGGGGCCTTCGATCATCGGTTTCGGCCGCTATTGCTATCGCTATGAGAGTGGACGCCAAGGCGAGATGTGCCGGATCGGCTTTTCACCGCGCAAGGGCCAGACGGTGCTGTACCTGAATGACGGCTATGGCCATCGTGCCGGGCAACTGATGCGGTTGGGCAAGCACAGCACCGGCAAATCCTGCCTTTACATCAAGCGGCTGAGCGACATCGATATTGCTGTTCTGGAGGAGATGATCGGCGGTTCGATCGCCTGGATGGCGGAGAAATATCCGCCTCAACCCTGATCGGCGGTCGCCGCCGGCCGCCACGCGGCCTCGCCGGCAAAGCGGATCGCCGGGGCGAGATGGTGGGCGCCTTGGGCATCGGTGACGAGCAAGCCGGAGCGGGCCAGTCCGTCGGTGAGGTCGCGCACCGGGGCGAAGGCGACATCGCGGCCGTGGAACCATGTGGTCCATTCGTCGCGGGAGCGGGTGGCGAAGGTTTCGGACAGGAAGGCGCGCAGCGGGGCCTGGGGTGAGCCAGGATCGGCTTCGGCGAGGGGGATGAGATCGGGGCGGCCGAGATCGGTGAGCAGGGTGCGGGCGAATTTCAGCTCTCGACCGCAGAGCACGATATGGCCATCGTCGGCACAGGCATAGACGTTGTAAAAGGCCGCCCCGCCCAGCGAGCGTTGCTCCGCCGATCGCGGTGCCGGGCCACCGGCAAGCGCGCTGCCGGCGACATGAACGCTCCACGGAATCAGCGACCCCAGCATCGAAATGTCGATGTAATCGCCCTTGCCGGTCCGCGCCCGGCCGATGAGCGCCATCAGCACGGCGGCGAGTCCGGTGAGGCCGGCGGCCATGTCCGAGGCCGGGACACCGGGGACAACGGGGGCGCCATCGGGACCGTCGTTGAGCGCGAGGAGCCCGGATTCGGCCCAGACGCCCATGTCGTGTGCCGGGTGATCGGCCATCGCGCCCGTTTGGCCGAACGCAGAGATCGAGCAATAGACGAGGCGGGGATGGCGGGCGGCGACCGCTTCATAGCCGAAGCCGAGCCGGGCGATGACGCCGGGGCGGAAGCCCTCCACCAGCACATCGGCGTTTGCGATGAGGTCCCACAGGCGCTGCTTGCCGGTGTCGGTTTTCAGGTCAAGCGTCAGGCTGGCCTTGCCACGGTTGAGGTTGCGAAACCATGTGCCATGGCCGGCCTCGAACGGCCCCATGGCGCGGGCCGGGTCACCGGTGGGGGGCTCCACCTTGATAACCGTTGCGCCCTGGTCGGCCATCATGCCGGTCAGCATCGGGCCGGGCAGGAACAGCGACAGGTCGACGACCTTGATGCCCGACAGCTTGCCCATTCAGATGGTCCCGGCGGCCATGAGCGCGGCGGCTTCGATGGCGGAAATGCCGATTTCGGCGAGCAGGTCGGCCGTGTCCGCTCCCAATGCCGGCGCGGCGCGGTTGGGCAGGCGCTTACCATCGACGAGGATCGGATTGGCGAGGATGCGCAATGGGCCACTGGGGTGTTCGACTTCGGTGACCATGCCATTGGCCTTCATCCAGTCGCTGTCGAGCGCCTCGCCGAGATTATTGACCGCCGCGACCGGCACCTTGCCGCCGAGGAGGTTGACCCAATGCGCCGTGGGCCGGGTTTGCGTCACGGCTTCGATCAGCGCGATGAGTTCGTCGCGATTGGCATGGCGATCGGCGTTGGTCTTGAAGCGCGGATCGTCCTTCAGGGCACCGAGTCCGATTTCGTCGGCGAAACGCGCCCAGAATTTCGGCAATTGGGCCATGACGAACACCCAACCGTCCTGCGACTTGATGAGTTGCGAGGGCACCACCGAAGGATGTGCGGAGCGCGGTGTGCGGCCGATGTCATGGCCCTGGTTGAGATACCAGAGCGCCGGATAGCTGGTCTGGTGGATCGCTGCGTCGAGCAGGCTGACGTCCATGTCGCGGCCTTTGCCGGTGCTGCGGGCATCGAGGATTGCGGCGAGCGTGGCAGTGGCAAGCATGGTGCCGGTGATGAAATCGACCATCGACAGCCCGAAGCGGGTGGGCGGTGCATCGGGCTCGCCGGTGACGGACAGGAAGCCGGCTTCGGCCTGCATGAGATAGTCATAACCCGGCCAGGCGGCGCGGGGGTTGTTGCGGCCATAAGCGGAAGCGTGGACGCAGACGATGGCGGGATTGACGACGGCGAGTGCGGCGTAGTCGATGCCGAGAACGGACGGCTGGTCGCCGCGGGCGTTATTGGTCATCGCGTCGGCGGTTTTGACGAGGCGGTGGAGGATGTCCTGGCCGGCGGCGGACTTCAGATCGAGGGTCAACGAGCGTTTGTTGAGGTTGAAGGTCTGGTAGAACAGGCTGTCGTCATCCCCCAGGAAGAACGGCCCGGTGGCGCGGGCGGAATCGCCGCCTTTGGGGGGTTCGATCTTGATGACTTCGGCGCCGAGTTGGGCGAGGAACATGGTGCCATAGGGGCCGGCGCCATATTGTTCGAGGCTGAGGATGCGGGTGCCGGTGAGGGGGAGATTCATGCGCTTGCCTTAGTCAGCAGAAGAGCCGCGGCAAAGCCGCGGCTGACGTCGGACGGGTTCGACGGGCGAGGCCCGCCGCCCCGCCGGCCGGCCTGACGCCAGTCGGCGCGCGGCACGCGCGCTCGCGGCGCTGCGGCTCACGCCGGATTCCGCTTGATCCATTGCTTGGAGATGATCATCCGCTGCATCTCATTGGTGCCTTCGCCGATGCACATCAGCATTGAATCGCGATAGAAGCGCTCGATGTCGAATTCCTTGCTGTAAGAATAGCCGCCGAAGATGCGCATGGCTTCCTGGCTGTTTTCCACCGCTGCTTCGCTGGCAAAATACTTCGCCATGCCGGCTTCCATGTCGACGCGGTCGCCGCGGTCATAGGCTTCGGCGGCATCGAGGGTGAGGAGGCGGGCTGCCCGTGCCCGCGTCACCATTTCGCCGAGTTTGAGCTGGATGGCCTGGTGCTCGGCGATCGGCTTGCCCATAGTCTTGCGGATCTGGGCATAGTCGGTCGCCAGCCGTAGCGAACCTTCGGCCAGACCGACGCCGCGTGCCGCGACATTGATGCGGCCGAGTTCGAGGCCGCCGGTGGCCTGGAAGAAACCCTGGCCCTCGACGCCGCCAATGAGCTGGTCGGCGGGGATGCGGCAGTCCTCGAAGATCAGCTCGCCCGAATCGATGCTATTATAGCCGAGCTTCTTGATCTTCTTGCCGGTCTTGAAACCCGGCAGGCCCTTGTCGGCGATGAACAGGCTCATGCCCTTGTAGCGCGGATCGGCCTGGGGATCGGTCTTCACCAGCAGCGCAAAGGCATGGCCCTTGATGCCATTGGAAATCCAGGTCTTGGTGCCGTTGATGATGTAGTCGTCACCATCCCGCCGCGCTGTCATGCGGATGCCCTGAAGATCCGTTCCGGCATCGGGCTCGGTGAGCGCCAGCCCACCGCGGATTTCGCCGCGCGCCATGCGGGGCAGCCATTTGGACTTTTGCGCTGGGGTGCCGAATTTTTCGATGGCCAGTGCCATGATCAGGTGGCTGTTGAAGATGCCGGTCGGCGCCATCCAGTAGCTGCTGATCCGCGCGACGATCTTGGCATAGGTGGTGGCGGGCAAGCCAAGGCCACCATATTCCTCCCCGATAGTGGCGCCGAACAGGCCGAGATCGACCATCTGGGCAACGATTTTATCGGGCCAGATGTCGCCATGGTCGTGCTCGAGCACCACTGGACGCATCTCGCGGTCGATCCATTTGTCGATCGAATCGAGCAATTGCGCTTCGAAATCGGCATCGACATGCCGGGTCTGCTGGTAAGCGGTGGCCATCACTCGTCTCGCCTATTCATCACCGGGCCCAAAGCCCTGTTTCCAGATCAGCATGGTGCGTTCGAAATCGCATACCACCACGCCGTCCTGATTGCGCCCTGTCGTCTTGATCGTCACCAGCCCCTGTTCGGGCCGCGACTTTGATTCGCGTTTCTCAAGCACCTCCGATTCGGCATACAGCGTGTCGCCGGCGAACACCGGCGCGGTCATGCGGATTTCCTTCCAGCCGAGGTTGGCGACGGCCTTTTGGCTGACGTCCGAAACGCTCATGCCGACAAGGATGGCGACGGTGAGCGGCGAATTGACCAGCGGCTTCTTGAACTCGGTTTTCGCTGCATACACATGGTCGAAATGCGAAGGATGGGTGTTCATGGTCAGCAGCGTGAACCAGATATTGTCATTTTCGGTGATGGTGCGACCGGGGCGATGTTCATAGACATCGCCGACCGTAAATTCCTCGAAATAACGGCCATAGGTCTCGCGATAGCGTTGCGGACCGACCTCGATAACTCCACGGCGCATGGGCAGCTTCCTCTTGACGAGGCTGTAATTTGTCCGGACAAATCTGGAAGTCAATGAAAAGGGTGTGGGACATGTTGAAGCCGCTGCTGCTTGCCGGGCTGGCCATCGGGATTGCAGGCGCCGCTCATGCCGCGCCGAAGCGCATCAATCTCGCGACGCCCGAGGGGGCAGTGGCAGCGTTCCGCAAGGTGCAATGTTCGACAAAGGACGGCGAGGCGGTGGTTTATCACTGGGCCGGCGAAGTCTATTCGCGTGTCGAAGGTGAGCCCGACCGGCATTTGTTCGACTTGCAGGGCATGAATGTGCGCCAGTGCGTAACGGTGACCGACCCGGTGCGCGGCAAGGGCGTGCGACAGGTGAGCCGCGAATTGATGTTTTACACCGACCCCAGGACCGGGCAGATTTTGCGCAAATGGGACAATCCCTGGACTGGCAAATCGGTCGATATCGTCCATGTCGCCAATGATCCGGTGAATATGCGGGCGCCGCTGTTCCCCATCGGCGCCGATGGCAAGCCGTATCAGTTCGAAGGTCGAATCGAAAACGGCCGCGTTTTCATGCCGACGGTGGTGCCGCTGTGGTACACCAACCCGATGGGCGGCGATTACCAGCAATATGTCGGCAACCAATATCATTCGATGGAGATTTTCGATTTCGTCGTCGACGAGGCCGATTTGACTGATGCCAGCAAGCCGCGGGCCAATCCATCGATCGCCTGGGTGCGGGTGTCGCCGTGGCTGCCGTGGATGGAGATGAGTGGGCGGGGCGGTGTGCTTGTGTTCAACGCCGTTGGGCAGACATTGCCGAACGGGATTGCCGGGCTGCCGCAGGTGGTGCGCGATGAGATTGCCGCGAGTTACCCGGCATACACCGCGCCGCCGCCTGGGGATGACAAGCGGCCCAACGAGACCAGCTGGACGTATTTCAGGAAGTTGACCGATGCGCAGCGCGCCGAGGCGAAAGCGACGGCGCCGAAATGATCGGCGTACTGATGATGGCGACGGCGATGGTGTCGCCTGCTGTCGATACGTTGCTCCCCGGCACCTATACCAATGAGGAGCAGGTGTATTTCGCCCGCGAAGCCGGCACGCCAGTGCCGCCATGGAGCGGCCTGCGCATCACTGGTGCGGCGCCGATATTCCAGTTGCAGCGTGTCGATGCGTTCGGGACGGCCTTGGGTCCGGCGCAGCCATTTGGTGTTCGCGAGACGCCTGAACAGGTGGCAATCACCACCCAGAGCTGCACCCGCGACTATGCCCGGGTGCCGGCTGGCCTGACCGTGATCAACCAGACCGGCGCCTGCAACGAACCCGCCGCCGCGACGACCTTTACGGGGCGTGGCATGGCGATGACGATGTCGGACGGCACGGTGCTGGAATTCCAGCGCGCCCGAGCCTTCAAATGCTGGGCATCGATACCACGCAAGGCCTTGAAGGACGGCAAGCTCGACTGGTGGTTCAAGGCGGGGCTGATGCTCCACGATGCCGGTGGGCGGGTGGTGGCCAGCACCGACGAAGCGGTGCCGCAGAGCTTTACCCTGCGCATGCGCAACGTCGCCTGGCCGAGCGGTAACAACCAGCCGAGCCTGGTGCTGTATGTCCACGCCGATGATCCCGACCATGCCATCGGTTACAGCTGGGCCGACCCGGTGGCGAAGCGGGTGGGCATCAATTTGCGGACTATGCAGGCGAGTTGCTCGTTGGCGGGGTGAGGGGGCTTGCGGCAAGCTGCCGCAGCATGGCATTGTCGCGCCGGAAGGGATTTGCCCATGCTGCGGTCCACATTCTGCCTGGTGTGTTTGACGCTGCTGACCGCTGCAACACCTGTTCCGCCGACGGCGCTTGATTGGTTGGCCGGACAGTGGGTTGAGGACAAGGGCGATCGTTGGACCGAGGAAAGCTGGTTGCCGGCGCGCGGCGGGTTGTTGATCGGGGTCAACCGTTCGGGTCGTGGCACTGGACCGGCGGACTTTGAATATATGCGCATTGCCGCAGGCGCCGACGGCGTCCTTCGCTATTTTGGCGGCCCGGCCGGTGCTGTTCCGGTGGCCTTTCGCCTGACTGCTGCCGATGGTCGATCGGTGCTGTTTGAAAACCCGGCGCATGATTTTCCCACGATCGTCCGATATCGCCGCGATGGCGAGCGCCTGCATGCCGAAGTGTCCGGCCCGGGCGGTGCCAATGCCCAGCGCTGGACCTTTGAGCGGCGATAGCGCCGCCGCGCGAAACGCGGGATGACGCAGGCCCCCCGCCCGGGCTAAGGCTGTCGCTGCGCTATGGACCTTTACCTTCCCATTGCCGAAATGTCGGTCAACGCCGTTGTCATCATCCTGCTGGGTGGCGGCGTTGGTTTTCTGTCGGGCATGTTCGGGGTTGGTGGCGGGTTCCTGACGACGCCGCTGCTGATCTTTTATGGCATCCCACCGGTGGTTGCCGTCGCCTCGTCGGCAACGCAGATCACCGGTTCCAGCGTTTCGGGGGCGCTGGCCTATTGGCGACGCGGGCAGATCGACCTGAAAATGGGCGGCGTGCTGGTCGCCGGCGGCGTGGTCGGTGCCGGCATCGGGCAGATTGTCTTTCGCCAGTTGCAGAAAATCGGCCAGATCGATGTCACCATCAACATCATCTATGTGCTGTTCCTGGGCGTTATCGGCAGCCTGATGTTGAGGGAAGCGCTCGCCGCTTTGAAGACCGAACGCCTGGTCGCCGCCGGAGGTGAGCGCCCGCCGGCCCGCCTGCGCCGCCATGTGCCGTGGATCGCGGCGTTGCCCGGCAAGACGCGTTTCTACAAATCCGGGCTGTATATTTCGCCGCTGGCGCCGTTGCTGCTCGGGGCGGTTGTCGGCGTGCTGACGGTCATCATGGGCATCGGCGGCGGCTTCATCATGGTGCCGGCGATGATCTATCTGCTCGGCATGACGGCGAGTTCGGTGGTCGGCACGTCGTTGTTCCAGATCATCTTTGTTACGGCCGCCACGACGCTGCTCCATGCCACATCGTCGAAATCGGTCGATATAGTCCTGGCCATGCTGCTGCTCGTCGGCGGCGTTGCAGGGGCGCAATTCGGCGTGCGGGCGGCGCAAAAGCTCAAGCCCGAAAACCTTCGGATGGCGCTGGCGCTCATTGTGCTTGCGGTTGCCGCGCGGTTGCTGTTTGGCCTGACGGTGCAACCGCAATCGCTGTTCACGTTATATGGTCCGCAATGAAGCGGTTTTTGCTTCCTCTTGCCTGGCTCGTCCTGGGTGGCGCCGCGCCAACGACCTTGATAACCGAGTTGAGCCAGGGTCGCATCGACATCAACACCACCTTCAAGGGAGCTGACCTGCTGGTGTTCGGGGCCATCCAGTATCCGGCCGGCGCCGTGCCAGATGCGCCGCCCGATATTGCGATCGTGGTGCGCGGGCCGACGCAACCGGTGACAGTGCGCCGCAAGGCGCGGGTGGCGGGCATCTGGCTCAACACCGATGCGGTGCGTTTCGAGAGCGTTCCTGGTTTTTACGCTGTTGCGACGACCCAGCCGATTGCCAAACTGGCCGATGACCGCACTGCCGCCATCTATGAAATCGGTGTCGACAATCTGCAATTGTCTCCCGCCAGCGGCGTCAGCGATGCCGAAACACTGGCGTTCGAACAGGGGCTTATCGCGGTCAAGCGCAAGGATGGATTGTTCGCCGAAGATCCCGGCGGTGTGACCGTGACGCGCAACGTGCTGTATCGCGCCCGAATCACCATACCCTCGGCGGTGCCGGTGGGTGACTATGCCGCCGAAATCCACCTCATTCGCAAGGGCAGGGTGATTGCCAGTTCAACGACGCCGATTGCCATTGGCAAATCCGGTCTGGAACGCTGGATTTATGTCATGGCGCAGGACCACAGCCTGGCATATGGCCTTGCTGCGGTGGCGGTTGCCCTGCTCGCGGGCTGGATCGCCAGCCTGGTCACGAGGCGCCAGTGAACCCCAGGTTTCTCGCCAGATTCCGCCGTTCATAAACCCCTCGCCGAATCGGTGAAATTGCTGTAGGCTTGGGAGTGGAGCAATTTCGGTAACGACGCTTTGAACTTCACCGCATCGCCGCCGACGGGCACCACTTGTACTGACTATGGAAGACTTGGACAGAAAATGAGCTTTGATCGACGCGGACGTGGTTCCGGGCGTGGTGGTGGTTTCGACAAGCGTGAGCGCGGGTTCGACCAGTTTGAAGGCGGCAGCAGCTATGGCGGCGGCGGCGGTGATCGTTTCGGCGGTGGCGGCGGTGGTTACGGCGGCGGTGGCGGCGGTGATCGCTTCGGCGGCGGCGGCGGCAACCGTTTCGGCGGTGGCGGCGGCGGTGGCGGCGGCTTTGGTGGTCGCCCAGGTGGCGGCGGCTTTGGTGGTCCACGTCCCCCGCGCGACATGGGCCCCGGCGTTGTGCTCGGCACGGCCAAGGGCGTCGTGAAGTTCTTCAACGGTCAAAAGGGCTTTGGCTTCGTTGTCCGTGATGATGGCGGTGAAGACGTTTTTGTTCACATCTCCGCAGTCGAAGCCGCCGGGTTGACCGGTCTGGCGGACGGCCAGCCGATGGAATTCACCCTGACGGAGCGCAATGGCCGCGTCTCGGCGACCGACCTGGTCATCGATGGCGAGCCTCTCCCCGTCTCCGATCGCGCCCCCCCGCGTGAGCGTGAAGGTGGCTTTGGCGACCGTCCGGCCCGTGCCCCCGCAGGCGGCGGCGGCTTTGGCCGCGATCGCGACGCGGCCCCGGCGACGAACGGCGAACGTGTCGAAGGCACGGTCAAGTTCTTCAATGGCCAGAAGGGCTTTGGCTTCATCCAGCGTGAAGACGGTGGCCCCGACGCCTTTGTCCACATCTCGGCCGTCGAACGTGCCGGCATGTCGAACCTCAACGAAGGCCAGCGCGTCTCGTTCGAGCTTGAGGAAGACCGTCGCGGCAAGCAGGCAGCGGTGAACATCAACTCGCTTTGATGCTCCGTTAAGCCTATGGAAAGGGCGGCCCTGCGATATGTAGTGCCGCCTTTTTCATGTCTGGATCTCCTGAAATGCGCGCTTTTGCACTCCTCGTCGCCAGTGTCATTGCAGGGGCCATCGCCGTTCCCGCCGCTGCGTCCACCGATGCCGCGATGGCAAACGGGATGGCGCAGGCGACGAAAGCCTGTCTCAAGGCCGCCAACCTGCGCGGTGCTGCGGTCATCGGCAGCCCGATCCTGTTCAGCGACACGATGGGCAAGACCGCGCTTCTGGTGGGAGGTCGCTGGCGCCCGGCGCACATGAAGGGCGCCAAAGCTGTCATGCTCTGCCTTTACGACCGCCGCAGCAAGACCGCCGAAACCCAGGAAGCGGCGCGCTGGACCGTCACCCCCGCAAGCTGAATTTCCCCGGCGTCGTATCGGCTGTGGGTGCGGCAAAGCGGCCTGACGCATAACCATGCTTGCGAGGCCAGGTCGGATAGGTCACAGGAGCCGGGTTTAAGCTGAGGTATCTCATGTCCGGTTCCCCCATGATCAACGGCTTGTCGATCTTGTTCACGGTGACCACGGTCGCAGT
Organism: Polymorphobacter sp.; assembly: GCA_031422995.1. Lineage (GTDB taxonomy): Bacteria > Pseudomonadota > Alphaproteobacteria > Sphingomonadales > Sphingomonadaceae > Sandarakinorhabdus. The sequence goes on from JANPEP010000296.1 coordinate 13,987, forward strand.
TTTCCTGTACCCGGTCATCAAGCTGACGCCTTCGTGGCTTGAACGCCGCGTCAACACCCGGATCGTGTTTCACCGCCGGGCCTTTGATGCGATCGGCGTGGCCATGGAACGCGCCCATAACGACAGCGCCCAATTCGATCGCCTGGCGTCACAGCGCGAATTTCACCGCGCCTCGCTGATGGCACTGGCGCCCGGCGAACTCGCCGCCGAGACCGTGGTGCAGCAGGACATCAACGCCGCCGCCTGACGAACGGCCTGTTGCGGCACTGGACAGTTGCGCTTTGCACCGTCACCGTGCGGCACATGAGCTGTTTCGATTTCCCCGCCGCCATCGCTGCCCATGCTGTGACAACGCCCCGTCATGTTGCCGTTGTCTGCGGTAAACAACGCCTTGATTATGCAGGGCTTGCGGCTCGGTCAGATGCGGTTGCCGCCACACTGGCAAAGCTGGGCACCTCGTCTGGGGATGCGGTTGCCGTCATTGCTGCGTCTTGCGTGGATTATGCCGTCCTGTGGGCCGCAACCTTGCGGTTGCGCGCGACCATCGCGCCTCTGGCGCCATCCTCCACGTCGGTGCAGATCGCCGCGATGGTTGCCGATGCGGGCGCCCGCCTGGTGTTTGTCGACGCTGCTGGCCGCCGTGATTTCGGTGCGGTGCTGAACCAGCATGTGCTGGTCGATCTGGACAATCTCGACAGCTGGATCGACACCACTGCCATCTTGCCACCGTTGGCGCCGCTCGATCCGGAGGGGGCGTTCAACATCATCTATTCGTCGGGCACCACCGGCACGCCCAAGGGAATTGTCCAGTCGGCGGCGATGCGATCGTTGCACATCACCGGCGCCAAGGCCCTGGGATATAACGCACAAAGTATCAGTTTGCTGTCGACGCCGCTGTATTCCAACACCACGCTGGTGGCGTTTCTGCCGACGCTGGCCTGGGGCGGGACAGTGGTTTTGCAGCCAAAATTCAACAGTGGCGAATGGTTGAAACTGGCGGAGACGCACGCCGCGACGCATACGATGCTGGTGCCGGTGCAGTATCGCCGCCTGTTGGCCGATCCGGCGTTCGACGACCACAAACTGTCGTTCGTGATGAAATTCTGCACCTCCGCGCCCTTCCCAGCCGAATTGAAGGCGGAGGTGTTGCGGCGGATGCCGGGCGGGCTGGTGGAGTTCTTCGGCATGACCGAGGGCGGCGTAAGCTTTGTTTTTCCGGCACATCTGTTCCCAGACAAGCTGCACACCGTCGGCCGCGCCAGCGAAGGCCATGCGGTGCGGATCATCGATGAGGACGGGAACGACGTGGCGCCGGGCACGCCGGGGGAGATTGTCGGTCAATCACCGGCGACGATGAAGGGGTATAAAAACCGCCAGGATCTGACCGACAAAGCGTATTGGACGGCGCCGGATGGGTCACGCTGGCTGCGCACCGGGGATATCGGGCGGTTGGATGAAGACGGGTTCCTGACACTCATGGATCGCGCCAAGGACATGATCATTTCGGGCGGCTTCAACATCTATCCCAGTGACATCGAGGCGGTTCTCTGCGGCCTGCCGGGGGTGCGTGAGGCAGCGGTCGTGGGGGTGGCGTCGGATCGTTGGGGGGAGACGCCGGTGGCATTCGTGGTGGCCCCGGGGGGTGACGCCGGGGTGTTGCGGGCGACGGCCAATGCCGGGTTGGGCAAGACCCAGCGGCTGGCCGATCTGGTGCTGATCGAGGAGCTGCCGCGCAGCCATATCGGCAAGGTGTTGAAACGCGAATTGCGCGATGCGTTTGCCGGCAAGGTCGATTGATCGCGCTGGCACTGCTGCTCGCCGCGGCTCCGCCGCTGCCAGTTGCGGCTCCACCGTTGCCAGCGCTCACCGGTCGCATCGTCGACAATGCCGCGCTGCTGCCGCCGGCGGCGGAGGCGCGGCTTGCCGGGCGGTTGGCGCGCTATGAACAGCGGACGCATCACCAGTTTGTCGTTGTCACCGTCCCCTCGCTGGGTGGCGAAACGATCGAGGCCTTTGGCAAGCGGCTGGGCAATGGCTGGGGCATCGGTCGCAAGGGCATTGATGACGGGCTGCTGATGATCGTCGCCCCCAACGAGCGCAAGGTGCGGATCGCGGTTGGGCATGGCCTTGAGCGCCGGCTGCCCGATGCCGCCGCAGCAGCGATCATTGCGCACGATCTGGTGCCGGCGTTTGCCAAGGGTGATTTTGCCGGTGGCATCGAACGCGGTGCTGATGCGGTGATGGCGGCCGTGCCTGATTGAGCTGTCTTGCGCCGGCCTTACGGAAGGCGCACCCTGTTTATGGGGAGGACCAAATGATGAAAATGCGGACCCTGTTGATCGCGATTGCCGTCGGTATCGGCTTGCAGGTTGCGCTGGTCGTGACCGGGCATGTCATCCGGGTGCTGCAGGACCCCGGCTTTGCCATCGGCGGGATGTTGTTTTCGGCGGTCGCCGGCTGGCTGTATGCGCGCACGGCGGGCGGCAGCTGGGGAGAGGTGCTGAGCGGCGGTGCCATTGCCGGGGGTGTCTGCGCAGCTGTCGGGATTGCGGTTTCGGCGGCACTGGGCGACGTGCCATTCTCGCTGCTGCTGTTCGGCACCGCGGCGTCGGTGGCAACGGGCGCCGGCGGCGCTGCGCTCGCCAAGATGCTGGGCCGGGCCTGACGGGCTGGCACCCGGCGCGCAGTTGCGCTACGCGCCGGGCATTGACCTGAGAGGCCCGCCGATGCCGAGCAAGCTTTATCCCGATGCCGCTGCCGCGCTGGATGGCGTGGCGTTCGATGGCATGACGATCATGTCGGGCGGTTTCGGCCTGTGCGGCATCCCGGAAAAGCTCATCGCCGCGCTGCGCGATACCGGGGTGAAGGACATCACCGCCATTTCCAACAATGCCGGCGTCGATGGCTTCGGCCTCGGCATCCTGCTGGAAACGCGCCAGATTTCGAAGATGATTTCGAGCTATGTCGGCGAGAACAAGGAATTCGAGCGGCAATATCTGGCGGGCGAGCTTGGCCTGGAATTCAACCCGCAGGGCACGCTGGCGGAGCGCATCCGCGCCGGCGGGGCGGGGATTCCGGGGTTTTATACAAAAACCGGCGTCGGCACGTTGGTGGCCGAGGGCAAGGAGGTGAAGGTCTTCGGCGGCGAGGAGTATATCCTTGAAACCGGGCTGGTCGCCGATGTTGCGCTGGTCAAGGCGTGGAAAGCCGATCCCTATGGCAATCTGGTGTTCCGCAAGACGGCGCGCAATTTCAACCCGATGATGGCCACGGCCGGCAAGGTGACGATTGCCGAGGTGGAGGAGCTGGTCGAGCCGGGGGCGCTCGATCCGGACTGCATCCACACGCCGGGGGTGTATGTGCAGCGGCTGTTCGTTGGGCAGGATTATGAGAAGCGCATCGAGCAGCGGACTGTTCGCGCGCGGGAGCAAAACTGATGGCCGGCTGGAATCGCGATGAACAAGCCGCCCGCGCCGCCCGCGAGTTGAAGGACGGGTTTTATGTCAACCTGGGCATCGGGATGCCGACGCTGGTGGCCAACCATATCGCGCCGGGCATCGACATCACCTTGCAGAGCGAGAATGGCATGCTCGGCATGGGCCCGTTTCCGTATGAGGACGAGATCGACGCCGACCTGATCAACGCAGGCAAGCAGACGATCACCGAATTGCGACGATCCTCCTATTTCAGCAGCGCCGACAGTTTCGCGATGATCCGCGGCGGCCATATCGACTTGAGCATCCTGGGTGCGATGGAAGTCGCCGAGAATGGCGATCTGGCGAACTGGATGATTCCGGGCAAGATGGTCAAGGGCATGGGCGGCGCCATGGATCTGGTGGCCGGAGTCAAGCGCATAATCGTGTTGATGGAGCACAACAGTAAATCGGGCGAGGCCAAGTTCAAGACCGCCTGCACCCTGCCGCTGACCGGCAAGGCGGTCGTCGACATGGTGATTTCGGACCTTGCCGTGCTCGCGCGGCCGGCCAAGGGGGAGGCGTTCCGGCTGATCGAGCTGGCGCCGGGGGTGAGCCTTGAGGACCTTCGGGCCAAAACCGAAGGCCATTTCGAGGCCTGAAACGAAAAAGGGCGGAGCCTTGCGGCCCCGCCCTTCGTTCGCAATCCGCTCGATCAGAAGCGGAAGTTGACGCCTGCCGTTACGGCGTGGCGGCTGTAATCGAGTTCGGCGTTCGGA
>JANPEP010000297.1:0-18144 GCA_031422995.1 Polymorphobacter sp.
AGTTGCAGCCCCATCATCTCGAGCAGCATCTGGTTGGAATTGGCGGTGCCATAAAAGGTGCAGGTGCCGGCGCCGTGATAGCTCGCAGCTTCGGCATCGAGCAGCTCTTCCTTTGTTGCCTTGCCTTCGGCGAACAATTGCCTAACCCGCTGTTTTTCCTTGTTTGCAAGGCCCGACGGCATCGGACCGGCGGGGATGAACACCGCCGGCAGATGCCCGAAGCGCAGCGCCCCGATGAGCAGGCCAGGGACGATCTTGTCACAAATGCCGAGCAGCGCCACGCCTTCGAACATGGCGTGGGAGAGCGCGACGGCAGTGGACAGCGCGATGATGTCGCGACTGCCCAATGACAAGTCCATGCCGGCCTGGCCTTGCGTGACGCCATCGCACATGGCGGGGACGCCGCCGGCGACTTGCGCGGTGGCGCCAGCCTCGCGGGCGAAGAGCTTTATCTGTTCGGGATAGCGGCCATAGGGCTGATGCGCCGACAGCATGTCGTTGTAGGCGGTGATGATGCCGATGTTCATCGCGGCGCCGGCGCGGATGGTGGGCTTGTCGTCACCCGATGCCGCAAAGCCATGGGCGAGGTTGCCGCAGGAAAGGTTGCCGCGGGCGGTGCCGGCGCTGCCTTCGTGCGCGATGAAATCGAGATAGGCACGGCGGGTGGTGGCCGAGCGTTCTGTGATGCGGGCGGTTACGGCGGCTAGTACCGGGTTCAGGGGGGACATTGGGCCGTCTCCGTGAGGGGTCATATACTTGGAGGGTGGAACCCCCACCCCGCTCGGCTGGCGCCGAGTCGCCCTCCCCACAAGGGAGAGGGAGTAGACAGGTTTACCCCGTCTTGACCCTTGCCACCATGCGATCGACGACGCCGGGTAGAGCCGTCAACGGCACGCCGCCGGTTTGGACGAGAGCGTCGTTGAAGTCGCGGACGTCCCATTTGTCGCCCAGCGCGGCCTTGGCGCGGGCGCGTTGCCGCAGGATTTCATTGTGGCCGATCTTGTAGCCACAGGCTTGGCCGGGCGAGGCGCAATAGCGGTCGATTTCGCTGGTGATGGCGGGGCGTGAGCGGCCGGTGTTGGCGACCATGACGTCGATGGCCTTGTCGCGGGTCCATTTCAGATCGTGGAGCCCGGTATCGACGATAAGGCGGACGGCGCGGTAACGCGCGGCGTTGAGATAGCCGAGGCGGCCATAGGGGTCATTTTCATAATAGCCGTCTTCATCGACGAGTTGTTCGGCATAGAGCGCCCAGCCTTCGACAAAGGCGTTGAAGCCGATGAGTTGCGACGTGGGGGCGACCGATTCGGGATGTTCGGCGAGGTAGGCGCCCTGCCAGGCGTGGCCGGGGATGGCTTCGTGGAAGGTCAGCGAGGGCAAGGTCCAGGTTGGCCAGGTGTCCATGCGCTTGAGGTTGATGTAATAGATGGCGGGGCGTGAGCCATCGGTGCTGGCGAAGTTCATGTAACCCAGCGAGGCGCCATCCTGGATGTCGACGGGGACGCGTTTGACCAGCACCGGCGCCTTCAGGTCCATTTTCGAGATCCGGACCATGCGGGGGCGAATGGCATCGATATGGCCCTGGATATTGGCGATGACAGCGGCGCGGCCGGCGTCGGAATCGGGTTTCAGGAAGCGCGGGTCGGCGGTGAGCGCGGCGGTACGATCCCCGACGCTGCCTTGTGTCAGGCCCTGGGCGCGCAGGATCTTGTCCATTTCGGCTTCGATGGCGCGATTCTGTTCGACGCCGGTGGCGTGGATTTCGGCAGCGCTGAGCGTGGTAGTGGTCTGGCTTTTGAGCAGGTGCTGGTAATAGGCCTCGCCATCGGGAAGTTTCCAGACGCCGGCGTCGTTCGTGGTTTTCAGCGCCTTTAGCGCGGCAATCTGGCGATCGAGCGCCGGGTAGATTTTCTGCGACACGACAGCCGTGGCGCGGGTGCTGGGGTCGGGCAGGCCGAGCTTTTTGGCGCGGATGGCCAGCGAGGTGACGAATTTGGAGTCCGCAGCCGGAACGCTACGCAGTTGCGCCTGTTGGCCAAGGATGTTGGATACGATGAAGGCGGGCGGGATGACGCCCTTGCCGGCATCGGCGGTGATGCGGGTTGTTTCATCATCGAGGTTGCGCGCGACTTGCTCGAGTCGGCTCATATAGGCATCGGCGCCGGCGGCATCTTCGACGCGGTGGTAGCTGTCGAGGAATTCGGCGGCTTCCTGATAGGTGCCGTTTTGCTGGCTGACGACATAGGGGATGCCGCCGCTGGTGCCCGAATAGCCGAAGGGGAATTTGTCACCGGCATCGGCAGTGGCGAGCGCCCAGGCGATCGAATCATAGTTGTTGATGTCTGACCCGGCGAGGCGGTCACGCGGGATGGCGGCGAGGAGTTTGGTGGCGGTCTGTTCGGTGCGGCGGTCTTCGGCCTGGCCGGCGGTGGAGAGATCGCTGAGTTTGGTGGCGAGATGGGCGTTTGCGCCGCGATCGACGCCGAGCAGGGTGGCGGTTTCGGGCGAGCGCTGAAGCAGCGCGTCCGCGATGACCTTTAGCGCGGCGGCGAGTTGCGGGTCTGCGGCGGGCGTGGCGGCGGCATGGGTGATGGCAGGCAGGAGAGTGGCGGCGGCACCGGTGGCGGCACCGGCGAGAAGTGTGCGGCGTGAAGTGGTGAGATCAAGCATTTGGGAGGCTCCCGGAAGGTGACGAGGGGACGGTAACGGCGTCGATAGCAGGCGGAAAGTCCTTGCCGCGCAATTGCCGGGCAAAAAGCAGGCGATCGGCGCCCTTGAAACCGAAGCGCCAGATGATGGCGCAGAAGATGGCGAGGATGATGAATTGGCCGAACGCCAATTGGAACCATTCGGGGGTGCGCATGAAGGCGAGGCCGACGAGCAGGGCCGGCAAGGCGGCGGCGACCATGATCCACCGCCAGCCTGAGACCGGGTGGCCGAGGACGCGGGCGAGGAGTCGCGATTTGGCGACCGAGAGCAACAGCGCCGAAGTGGCGAGGCCTGCCGCGGCGCCGACGCCACCGAAGCGCGGGATGAGCAAGAGGGAGACGCCGACCTGGAGCACGATGCCGAACAGCGACCACATGAGGTTGGCATTGCGGGCGACATAGATGAGCGCGCCTTCGGAGACGGCGGCTTGGGCGGCCAGGAGTTCGACAGTGAGGAGGACGGCGAGGATTGTGGCGCCGCTGGCAAACACCGGCCCGAACAGCCCCATGCTGGCCTGGCCGGTGAGGCCGAGGGCGAGGACAACCCCGAGTTGTGCCGAGCCGACCCAGAAGCTGATCTGGCGGACATGGGCGGCAACCTTGTCGGTGCGGTTGGCGGCGAGATTGGTGGTAAGGACCGGGGCGAGGATGGGGTCGAAGCTGGATTTGAGGCGTTGCGGCAGCGAGGCAATCTGTTGGGCGACAAAGTAGATGCCGACGATTTCGGCACCGGCGAAGCGCCCGAGCAGCAGGATATCGAGGCGGCGGGCGCCCCATTCGGTAATATCGGCGCCGGCGAGCGGGAAATTGGTGCGGGCGAGGTGCCACAAGGACTTTGGTTGCGGGCGCCAGTGGCCAGCCCAGCCAAAGGCGTGAGCGGCAGGGATCAACGAGGCGATGGCAGCGGCGATCATCGAGAGCAGATAGGCGATGATGAGGCCATCGGTCCGCATGTAGGTGAAGGCGAGGCCCAGCGCTGCGATGCTGAGCACCCAGGGTTCGACCAGCGAGCGGGCGCGGACGGTGGCAGCGATATCGTGGCGAAAGGCGAGGGCGGCGAGGCAAATATCCGACACGACAATAGCCATGATGATCAGCGGGAAATAGCGATCGAGGCCGGAAACCTTGGAGGAAGGGAAGATGATTTGCGGGAAGGCGATGAGGACGGCGGTGCCGATGGCTGCGGCAATGAGCGTGAGCAGCAGGCTGTCGTAAAGCGCATGGGCCTCGGCGGTGGCGCGATCGGGGGCGGCTGCACCGCGGCGCGCCATATCCTCGGCAAGGCCGCGCTTAAGGCCGAGGGTGGCGAGCATGGCGACGAGTTCGACGACCATGGTGGCATAGGCGAAGCGGCCGAGTGCTTCGGCGCCATAGGCGGGCATACGGCCGGCGATGAACAGGAAGGGGAAGCGGGCGGCAAGACGCAGGACATAGCCGAAGAAACTGGTGCGGCCGCCGCGAGCGAGCTCGGCGGTTTCACGGGCTGATTCCGCAAGGGCTGATGGTCGTCCGTCAGCCGTCGACATGCGCCCGCCGGTAGCGGCCATGGATGTAAAGCAGGGATTCGCGGGTGTTGGAGAAATCGAGCCGGGTGATGCGGCCAACGATGATGCGGTGGTCGCCGCCATCATGATCGGCGTGAAGGGTGCAGGCGAAGGCCGCCTTTGCTGCGGCGAGGACGGGCAGGCCGTCCCATTCTTCCCAATCGGCTTCGGCGAAACGATCGATGCCTTTTTTGGTGAAGCGGTCGGCGACGTGTTGGGCATCGAGATCGAGGACGTTGATGGCGAAGCGACCGGTTTCGCGCAGGGCGGGAAGCGCCGAGGCCGTGTTGGCCGGGCAGAACAGCAGCAACGGCGGGTCGAGCGAGACGCTGGTGAAGCTGTTGGCGGTGAGGCCGATACGGGCGCCATCGGCACTGCGGCCGGTCACCACAGTGACTCCGGTGGCGAAGCAGCCAAAGGCATCGCGCAAGGTGCGGGTATCGAAGGAGGGCGTATCGATGGTCATGGGGCTGCACCCCTAAGCCATGCAGGCGCGGGGTCAATCGGGAAGGCGGGAAAAGCCGATTTGGGCGGAAATTTTCGGAGGGCGATGACGGCGCGGCGCGGAATTGGGTGATTCGCGTTTTTGTGGCGAGGCGCACTCAGCGGAAATGGCACTTATAATGCTTAAAGATTGTGCGGCTTTGAAGGTTGCGGCATCATTGTTTCGCGGAACAACAAACATTGTAAATTCTATCAAAAATCAATCCGTTTGTTCATTACTGGACTGTTACAACGCATCATCACGGCCATTTTGGGCCATTGGTTTTATGAATGAGGAAAGAAATGCGGCTGGCCATATTGGATGACGACCGGGAGCTTTGCGCCCAGGTCGCCTCAGTCATGCGCAGTTCCGGTCATAGCTGTTTCGAGTTTCACAGTGGTGAAGCCCTGCGTCGTGCATTGCGCCGTGAAAGCTATGATTTGTTGCTGCTGGACTGGGAATTGCCTGATTTGTCGGGTGTCGATCTGTTGGCATGGGCGCGGGCAAACCTGCCTTCACCACCGCCGGTGATCATGTTGACGGGGCGGACGGACGATAGCGACATCGTGCACGGGCTTGATACCGGCGCCGATGATTATGTGACCAAGCCCGTGCAGACAGCCGTGCTCAAAGCCCGGGTCGATGCGCTGTTGCGCCGCACCTATGGTGTGGTGACGGCACCCAAGGTGGAAACCTTTGGCAATCTGGTGTTCGATCCGCTGGCGATGACGGTGACGGTACGCGAAGTGCCGGTGGATGTGACGGCCAAGGAATTTGGGCTGGCGCTGCTGCTGTTCCGCAACCTTAACCGGCCGTTGTCGCGGGCGCACATCATGGAGACGGTGTGGGGGCGGAATCCGGAGATTCCGAGCCGCACACTGGATGCCCATGTGTCGCAGATTCGCGGGCGGCTGGGACTGCGGCCTGAGCATGGCCTGCGGCTCGCTTCGGTCTACAGCTTCGGCTATCGTCTGGAGAGCATCGATCAGGGTGTGACGGAAGGCTGACTTGAACCCAACATGTGTCGCTGTTGCTGCGCTGCTGCCGCTTTTGGCGGCGGTGTCGGCTGTGGCCGCGATGCCGAAGGGGGAAACAGCCGATGTCCCATCGGTGCGTTATGTGGTGAAGGCCGGTGATACGCTGATCGGGCTGGCGACACGGGCGCTGGTGCGCCCGGGTGACTGGCAGGCGGTGGCAAAGGCCAACCGGATCAGCGACCCGCGCCGGTTGCCGGTGGGCAAGGCGCTGGCCATTCCGTTGCCGTTGTTGCGACGCGAACCCCAGGACGCCACCATCGCGGCGTTTTCGGGGCAGGTGGCGGTTGACCCTGGCGGCGCGGCGCGGCTGGGGCTGACTGTCGGTGCCGGGACGACGGTGAGCACCGGGGCCAATAGTTTTGTGACGCTGGCGCTGGTCGATGGCAGCCGCGTGACCTTGCCGTCGCAATCAAAGGTGCGGATTGCGTCGCTGGATACCATCGTTATCGATGGCCGGCTGGAGCGGCGGTTCGAGCTGGTGACCGGGCGCGGCGATTTTGGTGTGACGCCGCGCGAGCGGCCCGAGGACCGGTTCCTGGTCAAGACGCCGGTGGCGGTGGCGGCGGTGCGCGGCACGGAATTCCGGGTTGCGCATGACGCGGCGACCGGGAAAAGCGTTGTCGGGGTTGTCGAGGGCGAAGTGGCGGGCCGGGCGTTGGTGGCGCGTGGCGAGACGGCGATCGCGGCGGGCACGGGTGCAGTGCTGGCGAGTGAGGGCGTGCGGATGGCGAAATTGCTGCCGCCGCCGGTGCTGCTGCGGCCCGGAAAGGTGCAGGATGATCCGGCGGTGGTGTTTGATATCGCGCCGGGCAGCATGGGTGTGAAGCGCCATGTCCAGCTGGCGCGCGACGCCGGTTTTGTCGACCTGTTTGCCGAAACCGAGACGCAGGGGGCCGCGGCGCAATTCGACAATATCGGCAATGGCACGATGTATGTGCGGTTGACCGATATCGATGCCGACGGAGTCGAAGGCTTGCCGACCGTGGTGGAAGTTGAACGGTTTTTGAGCGGGCTGGAGGCAACGGCGGGAGCGGTGCCGGGAAAGGGGCCGCGCCGTACGCAGTTCCGCTGGCAGCCGACCGGCGGCGGCACACGGGTGTATGATTTTGTGCTGGCGCGCGATGAGGCGCTGCTTGACCGGGTCGTCGATGCACCGGGACTGACAGGGACAGCAATGACGGTATCCGGGCTGGCGCCTGGCGTTTGGTATTGGCGGGTGACGGTGACCGCAAGGGATGGGGTGAAGCGCCGCATAAAGGTGTTTCCAGTGCGGTCATTGACGATTGCCCGGCGCGAAACCTGAGCTGGTGAAGACGGAGACAGGGACAAAGCCTTCGCCGCGGCCGGCCCCCTTGCTGACCGAATGGCTGGCGGTGGGGGCGGGCATCAGCCTGATGGTGATCGCGCTGGTGATGACGGGGGCGATCCGGCGGCTCGACAATGTGTTGTACGACGTGGTGATTACGGCGCGACCGCTCTCCCCGCCGGGTGACATCATCATCGTCGCCATTGATGAAGCCAGCATGGCGCGGATCGGGACCTGGCCATGGCCGCGCCGCGTTCATGCCGAGGCAATTGATCGGATCGCTGCGGCGCGGCCACGCGCGCTGGGTTATGACGTGTTGTTCACCGAACCGGCCGGTGATGATGCGCTGCTGGATGCGGCGCTGAAGCGTGCGCCGGGCGTGGTGTTGCCGATGCAGTTTCGGGTGCCGGGGGCGGATGGCCGCGCCCATGATGATGTGCCGCCGGTGGTTGGTGTCGGCAGTACCGAAGTCGGCCATTCGAGCATTCGTCCCGATGAGGATGGTGTTGTCCGATCTTTGGATCTGGCGCTGGATGGTACGGTGCGCTGGCCGCATGTTGCGGCGCTGCTGGGCGGTATGCCGCCAATTCCGCCGTTCATTTCCCGCCCTGCAACCGAGCCTTTGCGGCGCGAGGGCGAGCGATTGATCGGATTTCGCGGCGGTCCCGGGCGGTTCCGCACAGTGCCGTTTGCGGCCGTTTTGGCGGGCGAGGTGCCGGCAGAGGTGTTGGCCGGACGCATTGTGATTGTCGGGGCGACGGCAGCGGGGTTGGGCGACCAGTTTTCGACGCCATCCAAGGGCAGCACCGGGGTGATGTCCGGGGTGGAGATTCAGGCGAGTTTCGTGGCGGATCTGATCGAGGGGCGGAATTTGCGGCGTGGTGGGCCGGTGGCGGCGATTGCGCTGGCATTGGTGGCGCTGTGGCTGGGGATGGCGGGATTGCTGCGATTGCGACCGGCGGCGGCGGCGGTGTTCGGGGCGGCACTGGCGGCACTGGTGGTACTTGTTTCGGCGGCGGTGTTCAATTTTTCGGGGTTATGGATTGGCCCGGCGGCGGCGTTGACCGGGGTGTTGCTGGCGCAGCCTTTGTGGGCTTGGCGGCGGTTGGCGGTGGTCAATCGCTGGATGATCCGCGAGCTGGACGCGCTGGGACAGGCGGGCGGGTTGGTGCGCGCCGTGCCACGATCGCTGGCGACCGACCCGGTGACGCGGACGACACGGCTGCTGGAGGCAACAATCGACCGGGTGGATGAACTGCGTGAGCTAGCCGATGCGGCGATTCGCGGCTTGCCGGACGCGACATTGCTGGTTGATCGGGATGGCCGGATCGCATCGGCGAACACGGCGGCTGAGGCGTTTTTGGGGCCGGCGCCGACACTGGCAGCGGTGGATGCGGCGTTTCAGGGTTTGCCGGGTTTTGGCACTGAGGCGCTGGCCGATGCGCAATCGCAGTGGCGCGGAGAGCATCGGGCAGTCGATGGCAGTGTGCGCGACATCAGGTTCACACCGTGGCGCGATGCACAGGGTGCGGCGCTGGGCTGGATTGTGCGTTTTGCTGATATCAGCGCGTTGCGCCGGGCCGAAGCGGCGCGCGAGGAGGCGTTGCAATTGTTGACTCACGACATGCGGGCGCCGCAGGCCAGCATATTGGCGCTGGTCGACCGCGAGACCGGGCTGTCGCCGGCGCTGGCAGCGCGGTTGCGGCATCTGGCAGGGCGGACGATCGCGCTGGCCGATGGCTATCTGCAATTGGCGCGGGCCGATGCCGGGGACTATGCGATGACCGAAGTCGATCTGGCCGCCATTGTGACCGAGGCGGTGGATGAATATTGGCCGCAATCCCAGGCCAAGGGTTTGTGGTTGGTGGGCGAAGGGCTGGACGATGAGGCGCTGGTGATGGGGAATCACCAGTTGCTGCTGAGGGCGGCGGTCAATCTGATTGGCAATGCGGTGAAGTTTGCGCCGGCGGGATCGGCGATTGATTGCCGGGTGGTGGCGGACGGCGCGGATTGGCGGTTTGATGTTGTCGACCGAGGGCCGGGGGTGTCGCCCGAAGTGCAGACAAGATTGTTCGGGCGGTTCCGGTCCGGCGGGCAGATCGGCGGAGGCATAGGCAGTGGCGTGGGGCTGGGGCTGGCGTTCGTGCGATCGGTGGCAGACGGGCATGGCGGCAATGTGGCGTGTGTGAGTGTGGCAGGCGAAGGGGCGGTGTTTTCGCTGCGAGTGCCGCGGTTGGGGTGAGGGCTTTTCTGCGGGTTGGCGCAGGCAGCCTTCAGCCGGGCAGTTTGGCGAGGGCGGCGGTGACGAGGGCCGGGAGCGGGCTGGCAGTCTTGCCGGGCTGGGTCACGTCGATGCGGGCTGGCCCAAGGTCTTTGGCGCTGCTTTCGAGGAACAGGGACAGGTGATGGCGGAGCGGTGGGGCAAAGGGGGTCCAGCCGGTTTGCGGGGTGTCATGCCAGGTCGTGCAGCCGGATTTTGTCGCAGGGTCTGGTTCGGCGCAGGCGGTGGTGGCGCGCGGGGCCGCTGCATAGCCGATGTGGATGATGGTGGGTGCATCGGCGGCGTACCAGCCGCGGGCGGTGAGTTGGCGTTGGAGTTCAGCGGCGGCTGGAGAGTCTCCGGCTACCGCGTAGGCGGGTTGGGGGATGGGACCGGTGGTGGTGACCAGCGGGGGCGTGGCGGTGCAAGCGGTGAGGAACAGGAAGGGGAGGAGGCGGCGCATGGGCGGAGTTTGCGCCATGCGAGGGAATTGGGGAAGGGCTTGCCTTGGTTACCAGAAGAGCCCCCTCACCCGCTCGGCGAGCCGTAGGCGACCGGAGGTCAACGCGCCGAGTCGACCTCTCCCGCGAGGGGAGGGGTGTCAGAGGGTTTGGGTCTTTAGCCATTCGCGCACCGCCGGGCCGACGTCTTCGCGTTCGAGGGCGAGGGCGATGTTGGCGGTGATGTGGCCGGCCTTGTCGCCGCAATCGAAGCGGGTGCCGGTGAAGGTGAGGGCGTGAAACGGTTGTACGCCGATGAGTTCGGCCATGGCATCGGTGAGTTGAATCTCGTTGCCGGCGCCGCGTTTGCCACGAGCGAGGATGGTCATGACTTCGGGTTGCAGGATGTAGCGGCCGATGGCGGCGAGGCGCGAGGGGGCAGTGCCGGGTGCGGGCTTTTCGACGAGGCCCTTCACTTCCGTGAGCTTGCCGGTGGTGGTGCCTGGTGTGACGATGCCATAGCGGTTGGTGTGGTCCTCGGGGACTTCGAGGACCGAGATGATGTTGCCACCAAGGCTTTGATAGGCACTGTGCATTTCGGCGAGCGCGGGCAGGGCGGGGGACCAGAGCAGTTCGTCGGGGAGGAGGACGGCGAAGGCGTCGTTGCCGGTGATGTGGCGGGCGCACCAGACGGCGTGGCCGAGGCCCGACGGTTCCTGCTGGCGGACATAGGCGATGCGTCCTGGATCGAGCTGGGTTGATTCAAGGACGGCGAGTTCGGCAGTTTTGCCCTTGGATTTGAGGCTGGCGACGAGTTCGGCGGCGATGTCGAAATAGTCTTCGAGGGCGGACTTGCCGCGCGCGGTGACGAAGACCAGGCGTTCGATGCCGGCGGCCAGCGCTTCATCGACGGCATATTGCAGCAGCGGTTTGTCGACGACGGGTAGCAGTTCCTTGGGAACAGCCTTGGTGGCGGGCAGGAAGCGGGTGCCCTGGCCGCCGACGGGGAAGACGGCGGTCTTGACCGGCTTGATGCTCATGGGCGGTCCCTCAATTGCTAAAGCCAGGGGGCGAGCGCATCGAGCGCCAGCATGGCAGCGGGTTGGTTGCGTTCGGAAACGATGGCCCAGCGATCACCACTGACCATGACTTCAGGAACCAGCGGCCGGGAGTTATAGGTGCTGGCCATGGTGGCGGCATAGGCACCGGCGGTCATGAAGGCGATGCGATCGCCGGCCTGCACCGCTTCGATGTCGCGATCATCGGCGAAGGTGTCGCCGGTTTCGCACACCGGCCCGACGACAGTGGCGGTGATGCGGCTGTCGCTGGGCCGCAGGGCGCGGATGTCGTGCCAGGCGCCGTAGAGTGACGGACGCAGCAGATCGTTCATGCCGGCATCGGCGACGACGAAGGTTTTGGTGGTGCCTTGCTTGGTCAGGATGACGGTGGAGACCAGCACGCCGGCGTTGCCGACGATCATGCGGCCGGGTTCGAAGATCAGGCGGGTGTCCCAGGCGCTCGTCGCGCGAGCGACCATGGCGGCATAGGTGGCAGGCGAGGGTGGATGCGGTTGATCGTGGCGATAGGGGACGCCAAGGCCGCCACCGACATCGATGCGGGTGACGGGATGCCCGGCGGCACGGATGCTGGCGGCGAGTTCGCCGAGGCGGGCGATGCACGATTCGATGGGAGCGAGATCGGTGAGCTGGCTGCCGATATGAGCGGCGACGCCGATGGGATTGAGGCTGGCGTGGGCGGCGGCCTGGACGAAGGCGGCGGCGGCGCGCTCGATGGGGATGCCGAACTTGGTGTCCTGGCTGCCGGTGGAGATTTTGGCGTGGGTGCCGGGTTCGACAGCGGGGTTGACGCGGATGGCGATGTCGACGCGGGCGTTGAGCTGTGCAGCGACCGAGGCCAGCATTGCGATTTCGGCTTCGGATTCGACGTTGAACTGAAGGATGCCCGCTTCGATGCCGGCAGCGAGTTCATGAGGTTGCTTGCCGACGCCCGAGAACACGATGCGGCTGGCGGGGATGCCCGCGGCCAGCGCACGGGCGAGTTCACCGCCGGAGACGACATCGGCGCCGGCGCCAAGGTGCGCGAGAGTGGCGAGGACCGAGAGGTTGGGATTGGATTTGACCGCGAAGGCGACGAGCGGATCGCCATTGCCGAGGCCGGCGACGGCGGCGGCGAAGACGTTGTAATGGCGTTCGATGGTGGCGGTGGAATAGCAATAGAAGGGGGTGCCGACTTTTTCGGCCAGCAGTTCGAGGCTGATGTTTTCGGCGTGCATGACGCCATCGCGGATTTCGAAATGGTCCATTATTCGTGTCCGGGAGGGGGCAGGTTGAAACGGTCCTCGGGGCGTTCCTGGGACTTTTCCACGGGATCGTCGACGCGCGCCGGGGCCGATTGCGGGGGCAGGATGAGCATTTGCTCTGGGGTAGGTGCGCGGGTGGTATCGGCAGCCTGCAGGGGCGCCGGGCGCGGTGGGACGGGGGTGAGTTTGCCTTGCTTGCCGCAGGCGGCGAGGAGGAGGAGGGAGAGAAGCAGGGCGCGCTTCATGCGAGGCGCGTCCTGGCGGTGGCGATGGCGGCGCGCACGTTGGCTGGAGCGGTACCGCCGAAGCTGGTGCGGCTGGCGACCGAGGCTTCGACCGAGAGGACGCTGCGCACCGCCGCGGTGATGCGGGGATCGATGGCGGCGAGCTGGGCGTCCGACAGGCCATCGAGGCTGGTGCTGGCGGTTTCTGCGGCGCGGACGGCGCGGCCGGTGATGTCATGGGCCTCGCGGAAGGGCACGCCCGCCTCCCGGACCAGCCAGTCGGCGAGATCGGTGGCAGTGGAGAAGCCGGCAGCGGCGGCGGCGCGCATGGGGGCAGGGTTGAAGGTGAGGGTTTGGGTCATGCCGGTCATCGCGGTGAGGCAGAGGCCGAGCGTGTCATGGGCGGCGAACACGGGCGCCTTGTCGTCCTGCATGTCCTTGGAATAGGCGAGGGGTAGACCCTTCATGATGACGGCGAGTTGCTGGAAGGCGGCGAGGAATTGCCCGGATTTGGCGCGGACGAGCTCGGCGGCGTCGGGGTTGCGCTTTTGCGGCATGATCGAGCTGCCGGTCGACCAGGCATCGGGGAGGGTGACGAAGCCATAGGGTTGCGATGCCCAGATGATGATTTCTTCGGCGAGGCGCGAGAGGTGAAGGCCGGTGAGGGTGGCGGCGGACAGATAATCAAGGGCGAAATCGCGGTCAGACACGGAGTCGAGCGAGTTGGCGGTGGGGCGGGCGAAGCCGAGGGCGGCGGCGGTGGCGGCGCGGTTGATGGGGAAGCCGGTGCCGGCCAATGCGGCGGCGCCGAGCGGGCATTCGTCCATTCGAGTGGCGGCGGCGGCGAAGCGTGAACGGTCACGCAGCGCCATTTCGACATAGGCGAGGAGATGGTGGCCGAGGGTGACGGGTTGCGCGACCTGGAGGTGGGTGAAGCCGGGCATGATGGTGGCGGCGTGTTCCTCGGCGCGGG
This sequence comes from Polymorphobacter sp., assembly GCA_031422995.1. Classification (GTDB taxonomy): domain Bacteria; phylum Pseudomonadota; class Alphaproteobacteria; order Sphingomonadales; family Sphingomonadaceae; genus Sandarakinorhabdus. Next base: position 13,297 of record JANPEP010000297.1, read on the forward strand.
CGAGCAGCGCGGTGATGAAGGCGCACAGGGCTTCATCGGCTTCAAGGCAGGCAGATTTGACCCAAAGTCGGAAATCGGTGGCGACCTGGTCATTGCGCGAGCGGGCGGTGTGGAGGCGGCCCGCCGAAGCGCCGATGAGTTCGGCGAGGCGGGTTTCGACGGTCATGTGGATGTCTTCGAGGGCGATGTCCTCGGGGACGCCATTGGCTTCGTATTCGGCGTGGATGGTGGCGAGGCCGGCGAGGATGGCGGTGACATCGGCCATGGGGATGATGCCTTGCGCGCCGAGCATGGCGACATGGGCGCGGCTGCCGGCGAGGTCCTGTTGCCACAGACGCTTGTCGGTGCCGATGGACGCGTTTATCTCACGCATCACTGCCGCCGGGCCTGCTCCGAAGCGGCCTCCCCAAAGAGGATTGGATTCAGGGATGGGCGTAGAGATTGCGAGACTCCTGCTGCTGGCCGGCATGGGCTTGACGCTGGTTGCCTGCGATGGCGGCGATAAGGGAAAGGCGGGCAACCCGCAAGCAAGCGGAGTCGGGTCGGCAGCGGCAGCTGCGGTTCCTGCGCCAATCAATGTCATCGATCGCAGCCATGCGGGCACATTGGCGCCCAAGGTGATGTTTGAAAAGCGCGGCGGTGGCAAGGTGAGCCTGGCGTCGTTCAAGGGCCAGCGAGTGCTGGTCAATCTGTGGGCAACATGGTGCGCGCCGTGCATTGCCGAGATGCCCGATCTGGACCGGCTGGCGGCGGCGCAAAAGGGCAAGGTGTTGGTGTTGCCGCTGAGCCAGGACATGGAAGGCTGGCGGGCGGTGGACGGGTTCTTCAAGCCGGGCAAGTTCAAGGTTCTGGTGCCGATGCTCGATCAGCCGGGGTCGTTTGCCGAGGCGCTGGGGGCGCGGGGTTTGCCGATGTCGGTGCTGTATGATGCGCAGGGGCGTGAGGTCTGGCGGGTAGCGGGGACGCTCAAATGGACGTCGGCGGGGGTGATGGGGGCATTGTAGGACGTGGAAGGAGGCAGGGGCACGGGCAAAGCCCGTGCTGACGTCAGACGAGTTCGACCGGCGTAGCCGGTCGCCTCGCTGGCCGACCGCTGCGCCTGTCGGCGCGCTTCCCGGCTGCGCCGGTCCAGCGCTCCGCGGCTTCGCTAGTGATTCATCGCGTCGAAGAAGTCCTTGTTCGTCACGCTGTCCTTCATCTTGTCGAGCAGGAATTCCACCGCATCGACGGTGCCCATCTGCATGAGGATGCGGCGCAGGACCCACATTTTGGCCAACGTGTTCTTGTCGACGAGGAGTTCTTCCTTGCGGGTGCCGGACTTGCCGATGTCGATGGCCGGGAAGACGCGCTTGTCGGCGATCTTGCGGTCGAGGACGATTTCGCTGTTGCCGGTGCCCTTGAACTCTTCGAAGATCACTTCGTCCATGCGGCTGCCGGTGTCGATCAGCGCGGTGGAGATGATGGTCAGCGAGCCGCCTTCCTCGATGTTGCGGGCGGCGCCGAAGAAGCGTTTGGGGCGTTGCAGCGCGTTGGCGTCGACACCGCCGGTGAGGACCTTGCCGGAGCTGGGGACTACGGTGTTGTAGGCGCGGCCGAGGCGGGTGATGTTGTCGAGCAGGATGACGACGTCGCGCTTGTGCTCGACCAGGCGCTTGGCCTTTTCGATGACCATTTCGGCGATCTGGACGTGGCGGGTGGCAGGTTCGTCGAAGGTCGAGGAGATGACTTCGCCCTTCACCGTGCGCTGCATGTCGGTGACTTCTTCGGGGCGTTCGTCGATGAGCAGGACGATGAGGTAGATTTCGGGGTGGTTGGCCGAAATGCTGCGCGCGATGTTCTGCATCATCATGGTCTTGCCGACGCGCGGCGGGGCGACGATCAGGCAGCGCTGGCCCTTGCCGAGCGGCGCGACGATGTCGATGACGCGGCAGGTCTTGTCCTTGATGGTCGGGTCGTTGTTGTCGAGGTTGAGCTTTTCGTCCGGATACAGCGGCGTCAGATTGTCGAAATTGACGCGGTGACGAACGACATCGGGATCATCGAAATTGATGGCGACGACGCGGACGAGGCCGAAATAGCGCTCGCCATCCTTGGGGGAGCGGATTTCGCCTTCGACGGTGTCGCCCGTCCGAAGCCCGAATTTGCGGACGATTTGCGGGGTGACGTACACATCGTCGGGGCCGGCCAAATAGTTTGAATCGGCGGAGCGCAGGAAGCCGAAGCCGTCGGGCATGACTTCGATGGTGCCGGTGCCGGTGATTTCGTTGCCGGCCTCCGCGGTGGCCTTGAGGATGGCGAAAATGATGTCTTGCTTGCGCAGGGTCGAGGCGTTCTCGATGCCGAGTTCTTCGGCCATGATGACCAGTTCGGCCGGGGTTTTGCGCTTGAGATCGTGGAGATGCATTTGGGTCTTTTCGTGAATGAGTCCGGGCGCTGTCGGGGGTGAAAACCGGCGATGGCGGGACGTTCTGAGGCCGCGCGCCAGGACGAGCGCGGTGATCGGGAGGTAATGCGAAGGGCGCTCGCGGTCAAGGTGATTTGCGGACGGTGCGATTCTGGAAAGTTAATCGGTCGCAGTGGGGTAACTTTTGGAAAGCCTTCGCAACGGCGCCCGCCGCGGTGCGGATGATTGGGTAGTTTTGGTCGTTTCAAAGAGCGGCAGGAAGGACCAAATAACCTATATGGCGCGATTTTCGCGGCTGTGATACGGCGCTTACTCGGCGACGCGGAATCGGATTGTCTGGGCGTTGCCGGTGCAGCCGATGGTGTTGCCGGAGCGGAAGACCGGGCGATACTGAAAGCGAGCGATGGCCTTTTCGGTGGGCGGGCCGAAGATGAAGGGCGGTGAGGCGACGATGGTGCGGACACCTGTGGTCTTGCCATCGGCGGTGATGTCGTAGCCGACGCGGGCGAAGCCGCCGGTGCCCCAGCGCTGGGCTTCGCCGGGAAAGGCGCTGGCGCCGACGCTGTTGTTGATGCCTTGCGGGCGCACATCGATAAGCGAGCATTGTTCGGGCGTCAGGCCGGTGGCGGCAAGGGCGGTGGCGGCGGTGGCGGTGTCGCGGGCGGCGGCGGCCTGATTCGAGATGCGCAGCAGCGCCGTTGTCCGGATGGGATCGCCGGCGGGCATGATGCTTTCGGGTGCGGCTGCGACGCGATCAAACAAGGCGCGAGCGCCGCTGGTGTCGCGCTGCTCGTCCAGCGTCTCGCCGAGACGCAATCGGACCAGCATCGCCGCCCGGCTGTCGCCGTCGCCAGCGGCCTCGACTTCGGCAAGCAGCGCGGCTTGTTGTTCGCGCTCGAAGCGCAGCGCTGCGGCGCGGCTTTTGGCGGATTGGGAGTCCCACATGATCTCGTTCAAACGGAGGTCCGTGCGGAGCGACACTGGCGGGGACTGTTGGCGCGTCAGTGCCTTCCAGCGATCGTATGCGGCGCGACGATCTGCGGCCGGTGCAGCGGCGTTCCCGGCAAGATCGCGCAAGGCCGGCAGCAATTGCGGTGACTGTGCGCCATGGTCCTTTTCACGGCGAGCGAGTTCGGCGCGCATCGCCGGCAGGACTTCGGCATCATTGCCGGGCCATTCGGGTGTGTCGTTGATTCCGACACTCTCGTACCAGGCAAGACGATCGCGGTTGAACGCACTGCGGACCAGGTCGCCGGCCGGCCTGTCATTGAAGCAGCGCAATTCGACGCGGACCGCCTGGCGCCAGAAGGGATCGAGCTTGGCGACGTTTTCGGTGTTCCAGAACCAGCGGCGTACGGCCTGTGGGAACAGGGTTTCGGGGCCCTGGTCGCGGGCAGCTTCGCTGTTTCCGCGGCTGGCATAAATCGGGGTGACGCCGCTGACGCGGCCATCGGCGCCAATGGCGAATTCGACAACGGCGACGGCATCGGTGGCGAGTCCGGTCAGTGGGGCGCAGGACGGCAGCGGCATGTCCGAAGCGACGGTCAGTCCTTCACTGGCCAGACTGCCGGCGCCCGAGAAGGCGACATATTTCTGGACCTCGTCGGCCCGGCCGAGTTTGTAGTTGGCGAGGGCCAGATCGCCGCGGATGCGGACGTCGGCGATGCTGACGCGCTGGGTTTCGGCGCCGCCGGCGGATTTGGCGGCGGCGGTGAACCAGCGGCGGGCTTCGCCCGGATTGTTGTTGTTGAGTTCAACCCGGCCGCGCAGGGTTTCGACAAGGGCGCGGCTGTTGAAATTCTTGGCGCCGAATTTTTCCTTCGGCAGGGCGAGCAGGCCATCGAGCAGGCGGCGGGCTTCGGCGGGGTTGGACCAGATGAGGGTGCGGGCCAGCGCGGCGCGCAGCCCGATGTCGCTGGGGTCGCCGGCGGGGAAGACCTTGGCATCAAGGGCCTGGCGATAGGTGGCGGCGGCGGAATCGAGCCTGGCTTGCGATTCCTGGGCGCGGCCGAGATCGTAGAGCGCCATGGCGCGTTCCTCGGCGTCCTGGGGGGTGGTGCCCTTGAAGCCGGCGATGGCGGCCTTGAGCAGCGGCTCGGCGGCTTCGGCATCGCCGGTATCGAGCATGGCGCTGCCGAGGCGGGCCCGGATGAGGCTGGCGGCCTTGCCTTGTGAGGTGGGCGGGAAGCGGGTGAGCAGGGCGGTGAAGGCGGCGCGGGCTTCGGTCGGCTTGCCGGCGTCGAGCAGGGTTTGGGCCGCGTCGAAATCCTGCTGGATGGTGGTGGCGGCGAGTGCTGGTGTGGCGAGGGCGGCGAGAATGAGGGCAGGACGGAACATGGGCGATTTTTCTCCTGACCCGAGGTGAGGTTAGCGAAGGGTTGCGGCGGGTGGCAAGGGGAGGCTCCCGCCCTGTCCTACAGCGATGCTTCTTGCTAGGGTTGGCA
>JANPEP010000298.1:0-1961 GCA_031422995.1 Polymorphobacter sp.
CAAAGGCGTGGGCGGCTTCCGACATGGCGCATTCTCTAGTTTACGTTAACGTAAGGGTCAAGCCGCCAGCGCCCGCATCGCCCGGTTCTGGTGCACGAACCGCCCAGCCACCACACGATCCGAAAGCGCCACAATCGCACCGGCCACCACATCGGCATCGATGCCGCCATATTTGCTCAAACCCCCGACTAGCAACGGTCCGAGCACCGGCGCCAGCCATTGAAAAAACGCCTCCACCGGCCGGCGTTCGGCGCGCGGCCCGATGATCAACCCCGGCTGCATGATGTCCAGCCGCGCAAACCCCAGCGCCGTGAGGTCAAGCTCCACCTCGCCCTTCACCCGCGAATAGAACACCCGCGAGTCCGCATCCGCCCCCACCGCCGTCACCACGATGAAGCGCGAAACACCCGCCGCCTTCGCCGCTCGCGCAAACGCCAGCACCGCATCATGGTCCACCGCCCGGAACGCCGCCTCGCTCCCCGCCGCGCGGATTGTGGTCCCCAGCGCGCAGATCGCGACCTCCGCCGCCGGCAACACCGGCAGGGCAGCGAAATCAGCCACGATCTCCCCTGCCCGGCCGGTGGCGCGGCGGCCGACGGGGATGGCTTCGGGCAGCAGCGCCATCACGCGGGAGCCGACAAGGCCGGTGCCGCCGGCGAGCAGGATGGTCATGACCGAGGCTCCCACGCTTTTTGCTCGGCAGCAATCGTCGCTGCCAGTGCCTCGGGGCGGGTTGTTGGAACGAACATCGCACCGCCGGAACACAGTGCCACGTCGATGCGCACTCGGCCTCGCCGGCCGCGCCGCTGCGGCGTGACGCTGACGATGTGTTCCCATCGCACAACACGATTGCGCCGCGGCATGGTCAGGCCAATCGGGCTGGCCGTGAGTTCAGGTTCACCCCAATGCCGCAGGCGCGTGATCTCCTCGAAAAGCCGCCTCGCCAAGTAGCCGCCGAACAGGGCCAGCGCGAGCGCGAAAAGCAGCGCTCCGGTGCTGTCGGGCAGCGTCGGGATAAGCAGCCACAAGAGTAGGCCGGCGATCGCCGCAAGCAGTATCGGAAAGACGACACATCTGGTGATCGCCGCCTTGCGATCCTCGCCGGCGCCAACTGCGAAAAGGACGTCAAAGGCCGCTTCGGCACCCAGTCGTGCCACAAAGCCGACTGCGTGAGCAACCAGCTCAACCGGCACGGCGCTTACCCGCCTTATCCGCTACGCTCGTGGCTACAGCCCCCCCGCCAGGGGTTCGCCCAGCCGCATCGGGCAGCAGCGCCAGCACCCGCGATCCGATCAGCCCGGTTGCGCCAGCCAGTAGCAGCTTTCCTGCCACCATTATCGCGTCTGACCGCCATCGACCGGCACCACCGCGCCGGTGACAAAGCTCGCCACCGGAGACAGTAGGAACGCCGCCGCCCCGCCGATTTCCTCAGGTCTGCCATAGCGGCGCAGCGGCACCTCGCGCTTGATCCAGCGCGCCCAGTCCGCCGCCTTGTCGCCCGTCGAATTCTTCTCCCAGTCGCCGCCCGGAAAGATGATGTTGCCCGGCGCAATGACATTGACGCGGATATTGTGGCGACCCGAAATCCGCGCCAGCTCCTTGGCCAGATGGTTCATCGCCGCCTTCGACGTGCCATAGGTCAGTGGCGTGCCGAGCGCCCCCAGCCCGGCGATCGAGCTGATCATCAACAGCGCCCCCTCGCCCCGCGGCGTCATCACCCGCAATGCGGTACGCGCCAGTTTGTAGGCCGAATCGAGGTTCTGAGACACGCCGGCATCCCAGGTCTCATCGTCGATATCGAACCCCGGCGGACACGGATGCAGCCCGACATTGGCCACCGCCCCCCAGATCGGCCCCAGCGCCGCCTCCGCGCCCGCAATCGCTGCCTCGATCGTCGCCGTATCGCGCATGTCACCGGCCACGCTCCACAGCCGGTCGGCACCATGGATCGCGGCAAGCCG
>JANPEP010000299.1:0-1721 GCA_031422995.1 Polymorphobacter sp.
CGCCGCTCCACCGTCACCAGCTTGGCCCGCGCCCGCAACGCCGCCTCGGCATTCAAATCCCGCGCTTCGCTCAGCAACGCCTTCTGCGCCGGCGCCCCCGCAGCAATATCGGCCTTCACCGCCTCCAGCGCCGCCAGCTTCACCGCCGTCGCCGTCTCGATCGCCGCTGCATCCTCGGCCTCCAGCGCCGCCAATTCGGCGCGAATGGCGTCGATCAACCGCACAAAGCTGTTGCCGCCCTCAAACGGCGCCGCTTCCACTGCCATCACCCCTTGGGCGGCAGCGTTTCCAGCGCGACCATCCGCTCGGCAATCTTCGCAGGGTCCGGGCGATAGTTCCCGCTGGCAATCGCGGCCTTCAACGTCGCCACCTTGCCCGCATCCACCGGCGGACTCGCCGCCAGGTCCTTGGCAATCCGCCCCAGGTTCGATGCCGCGGCACCCTGCCCGGCCACCGGCGCTGCGCCGCCAACCCGCGTCACGCCTTCTCCTTCGGTCACCTTCACCGGCATATTGCCGCTCGTCCCGGCCGCCTGCGGCGGCGTCCTAATTACAGCCGCCTGCGGCGGCTTCCTGATTACAGCCGCCTGCGGCGGCGTCCTGATCACAGCCGCCTGCGGCGGCGGCGTCCTGCCCATACCATCGATCATGTCGCTCTCCTCCTGGTCCATGGCCCCAGCTACGGCCCCAGACATATCATCATTGCGGTTAACGACCGTTCACCATCGCATTTAAACCATTTATCCGAACCCGGCCGTCACCGCCGACAATCCCCGTCAACCGCCGGCCGCCGCCCGCCACCCGCAACGCCACCCGCCCGTCACGCGAATCCGCCTCGGCCACCGTCTCCATGCCAATCACGAACCCATCGCCGCCGGCCTCAACCACCACCCGGTCCCCCCGCCGGATCACCGGTCCCGTGTCCGCAACTGCCGCCACACTCCCCACCACCGGCACAAACACCTGCCAGTCCGGCACCGCACACCGCACCATCACGCTGCTCCCTGCCCATGCCAGCTCCGGCGCCGCACACGACGGCAACAACAACCGCGGATCGACCAAAGCCGGCCTTCCGGCAAACCCCTCCACCAACGCCTGCAACCGCGCCGGCGCCATCAACGACGCCTCGCCAGGCGTCGCCGCTGTAAACGACGCCTCGCCAGGCGTCGCCACCATCACCATCACGCCCATGTAAATCCAGCGCCGCATCGGTCGTTCTCCACCAGGTCCGTCGCCAACCGACCAGCAAAAATCGCGCCAACCCCGCAACACCCCGCAACCACCCACCCACACCCCGGCAACCCGGCAACAACCACCCGCAAATCCGGCAACAATCTGCCGCCATCCACCCCGCCGCCACCCCCGGCTACAAGGCCCGCGACCTGGATTTCCGCGCCGCATTGGATGGTGCGCAGAATACAATGCGTTACCGCGTGCCCGTGCAAACCTCGCTCGATGGCAATTCGGTCGAACTCGCCACCGAACAAACCGCCTTCGCAGAAAACGCCGTCAACTATCGGGCAACCCTCAGTTTTCTCTCCGGCCGCATCCAGACGATCATGGCCGCACTGAAGGGCGGCGAATGACCGCGCTCTCCACCTTCGACATCGCCGGCCGCGCCATGGCGGCGCAACTCGTTCGCCTCAACACGGTCGCCTCAAACCTCGCCAACGCCGGCGCTGTCGCAGGCTCCGAAGCCAGCGCCTATCGCGCCCTGAAACC
>JANPEP010000300.1:0-13996 GCA_031422995.1 Polymorphobacter sp.
CGGTTTAGCGGCCGCGCATGGCCGTGATGGCTTCGTTGGCGAGTTGGTCGGCGCGTTCATTGTCGGGGTCGCCGGAGTGGCCCTTGACCCAGCGCCATTCGATCTTGTGGCGGGCGGTGGCTTCGAGCAGGGCCTGCCAGAGTTCGGCGTTCTTGACGGGTTTCTTGTCGGCGGTGCGCCAGCCGTTGCGTTTCCAGCCGTGGATCCATTTGGTGATGCCATCGCGGACATAGACGCTGTCGGTCGACAGGATGACCTCGGCGGGTTTGGTGAGGGCGTTGAGCGCCTCGATGGCGCCGGTCAATTCCATGCGGTTGTTGGTGGTATGAGCCTCGGCGCCGGACAGGGTTTTTTCGGTGCCGTTGGCGGCGCGCAGGATGGCGCCCCAGCCGCCGATGCCGGGGTTGCCCTTGCAGGCGCCATCGGTGGCGATGATGACCTGGGGGAGATCAGCCACCCAGCACCATGGCTGGCGTGGCCTGGGTGTACCAGGCGAGGCGGCGGGCAAAGGCCATGGGGTCCTTTTTGGTCACAAGGGCATCTGGCGGAGTGTTGAGCCAATCATAGGCGCGGGTGAGGGTGAAGCGCAGCGCGGCGCCTTGCCCGAGGCGGGGCAGGGCGGCGGTTTCGTCTGCGGAGAGCCCGTGGGTTTCGGTGTAGCCGGCGGCGAGCGCGGTGGCGCGGTCCGGGTGATAGGTGGCGCCATCGGGAGAGAAGCACCAGGCGGCGTGGGTGGTCATGTAATCAAAGGCGCGGATATCGGTGCAGGCGAAGTAGAAGTCGATGAGGCCGGTGACGGTGCCGCCGAGCATAAGGACATTGTCGGGGAAGAGATCGGTGTGGATGGTGGCGCGGGGCAGGGTGCCGGGCCAATCGGCGGTGGCGGCGAGGCCGGCGGCGATGAGGGCGGGGAGAGCGGGGTCTATCTCGCCAGTGCGGTTGTTGCAGCGCGCCGCCATGGCGGCCCAGTGCGGCTGGCCGAGGTTGTTGGCGCGTTCGGTGAGGAAATCGGTGACGGCGGTGTGGAGGTGGCCAAGGGCGGCGCCGATGGCGTGGGACTGGGCGGCTGTCGGATCGGTGACGGAGACGCCGGGGACGAATTCGATGAGGCAGGCGGGGCGGCCGTTGAGGGTTTGCAGGGCCGTGCCGGTGCGATCGGTGATGGGGCGGGGGACGGGGAGGTGTTTATCGGCGAGGTGGGTGGTGAGGGCGAGGAACCAAGGCAGGGCGGCGGTTTCGACGCGGTCCTCATACAGGGTGAGGATGTAGCGACCGGCGGTGGTTTCGAGGAGGAAATTGCTGTTCTGGACGCCCTCGGCGATGCCCTTGAAGCTGATGGCCACACCAATGTCATAGCGCAGCAGGAACGCCGCGAGGTCGGTTGCCGTGACCGGCGTGAAGACCGCCATTTACTCTACGACAAGCGCGCGGGGCAGCTTGAACACCACTTGTTCGACCGCGGTGGTGATGTTTTCGGTGGTGACAGTGAAATGTGTGCCAAGGGCCGCGAGCACTTCCTGCACCAGCACTTCGGGGGCGGAGGCGCCCGCCGTCAGCCCCAGCGTGTCGACGCCGGCGAACCAGCGCCAATCGATATCGGCGGCGCGCTGGATGAGATGCGATGCGGCGCCCTCGCGCTCCGCGACTTCGCGTAGGCGTTGCGAGTTGGAGGAATTTGTGGCGCCGATGACCAGCACCATGTCGCAGCGCGGCGCCATGACCTTGACCGCGCCCTGGCGGTTGGAGGTGGCGTAGCAGATGTCGTCGCCCTTGGGGCCCTGGATGGAGGGGAAGCGCGACTGGAGTTCCTTGACCATGTCGGCGGTATCATCGACCGAAAGCGTGGTCTGGGTGAGGAAGCCGAGGTTAGCCGGGTCGCTCACCTGAACGCGCTGGGCATCGTCCAGTGTTTCGATGAGGGTCATCGCACCTTCGGGAACCTGGCCGAAGGTGCCGATGACTTCGGGGTGGCCCTGGTGACCGATGAACAGGATGTGGCGGCCGGCCTCGACGAGGCGTTCGGCCTGGCGGTGGACCTTGGACACCAGCGGGCAGGTGGCATCGAGATAGTTAAGCCCGCGGGCTTCGGCGGCGGCGGGCACGGCCTTGGGCACGCCATGGGCGGAGAATACCACGGGGACGCCATCGGGGACTTCATCGAGTTCTTCGACAAAGACGGCGCCCTTGGCCTTGAGGCTATCGACGACCGACTGGTTGTGGACGATTTCGTGGCGGACGAACACCGGCGCGCCCCAGCGTTGCAGCGCCAACTCGACGATGTGGATGGCGCGATCGACGCCGGCGCAAAATCCGCGTGGTGCGGCGACCAGCACGGCAAGATGGCGTTTCGGCGAGCCGCCGGGTGGAAATGCAGGTGCGTTCATGATGGCGGCTGATACGGCATCACGCCGCGCAATGCCACTGGCTTGCGATCTGCTGCGGCCTGTTGCCCCATCGGGTGCCGCTGCTATGGTGGGTAGGCATTTGGCGGTCTCCGCCCGAAAGGTTTTTCTGCTGTGTCGAATTCGCGTGTTTTTGCGGCCGTGGCGCTTTTTGCCGGCCTGTTTGTCGCCGGCTGCCAAGGCAATCCGCTGCTGGTGAAGCGCTCGCCTTGTCCGGCTGTCGCCATTCCGACCTATACCGGCGATGTGACGATGTTCAAACCGGGCACCACCGCCGATGCCAACAACATCGATGTGGTTGCCGCGATGACCAATGTTCGCGAAGTGTGCAGCGAAACCGATGTCACGCTTACCACCGATGTCACTTATGATGTGCTGGCCACGCGCAGTAATGCGTCGGGTGAGCGCACAGTGACGCTGCCGGTGTTTGCCACGGTTGTGCAGGGCGGCAATTTGGTTGTTTCCAAACAGGTGGCCGGGGTGAATGTGACCTTTGCCGACGGCCAGACTCGCGCCACCGGCAAGGGCAGGGCGCGGGCGAGTGTTTCGCGCGCCGCGGCGTCCTTGCCACCCGAAATTCAGGCCAAGGTGACGCGCAAGCGCAAGGCCGGCGATCTGGATGCCGCCAGCGATCCGCTTGCCGAACCCGAAGTGCGCGCGGCGATGCGGGCCGCCAGTTTTGAGCTGCTGGTCGGGTTTCAGCTGGGTGAGGCGGCATTGGCGTACAACGTCACCAAGTAGTGACGCTTGTGCCCGATTGACTCATCGGGCGGCTTCCCGCAGGTGTGATGTGTCGTCGGAGGAGACTCCGGCGTCAGCGCGGGAGAGTGCTGAGGGTGCAAGCCCAAGGCCGCCGAAGGAGCAAGCCGCCCCCGGAATCTCTCAGGCAAAAGGACCGCGCTGGCGTATTCGCGACATTCTGGAAAGCGGGCAGGGCCATGATGGCAGCTGCCCCACCGAAGGGGTAAGCACGTCCTGTGGGACGGGTGAAAGCTCTCAGGTCCGGTGACAGGTGGGGGCAGGCGAGGGGGGATCATCCTCCGCGTCGAACACTGTCGCTGGAGGGCCGTGTGGCCGAAAACGAAACTGCTCTTGCGCTGCCCCTGGATGCCCTGCATCGCCGCCTTGGTGCGCGCATGGTGGCGTTTGCGGGCTATGCGATGCCGATTCAGTTTGAGGGCATCATAGCCGAGCATTTGTGGACACGCGAAAGCGCTGGGTTGTTCGATGTCAGCCACATGGGGCAGGTTCTTCTGCCGCTGTCTGATGATGTGGCGCTGGAATCGGTCCTTCCGGGTGACATCACCGGGCTGATCGAGGGCGCGTTGCGGTATTCGCTGTTGCTGGACGAAAGTGGCGGCATTCTTGATGATTTGATGGTTACCCGCCGGACTGGCGATCTGTATCTTGTGGTCAATGGAGCGGTGAAGGCGGCTGATATTGCGCATCTGCGCAGCCACGGCCTGAGCGTGGACTATCGCGACGATTGGGCGCTGCTGGCGCTGCAAGGGCCTCAGGCGGTCACGGCACTGGCGCGGCTCGTTCCGGGCGTCGAATCGCTGCGCTTCATGCGGGCTGGCGGGTTCGATTGGCAGGGGCACGCGCTGTGGATCAGCCGGTCGGGCTATACTGGCGAGGATGGGTTCGAGATTTCGGTTCCCGTTGCCGCCGTTGAGGCACTTGCCGAGATGTTGCTGGACCAGCCTGAGATCAAGCCGATCGGGCTGGGGGCGCGCGATTCGTTGCGGCTCGAGGCCGGGCTGCCGCTGTATGGGCATGACCTTGATACCGGGACAAATCCGATCGAGGCCGGGCTGCAATTTGCCATTTCGAAACGCCGCAAGCTGGAGCGCGGTTTTCCGGCGGCCGATGTCATCATGGGGCAACTGCTTGACGGTCCGGCCCGCAAGCGTGTCGGACTGCTCGTCGAGGGCAAGCTGCCGGCGCGCGAAGGTGCGCTGGTGTTTGTTGGTGAAACGCAGGTCGGCACCGTGACCAGCGGCGGTTTTTCGCCCAGCCTCAATGCGCCCATCGCGATGGCCTATGTGGCCACTGCCCATGCCGCCGATGGCACGGTGCTGGAAATCGAAGTCCGCGGCAAACGCCTGACCGCGACCGTGACGCCGATGCCGTTCAAGCCCAAGAATTACGTCCGCGCAGAAGGAGCCATCGCATGACGCTGTATTTCACCCAGGAACATGAATGGCTGTCGGTTGACGGCAGCGCCGCCACCGTCGGCATCACGGATTATGCCCAGGGCCAATTGGGCGATGTGGTGTTTGTCGAGGTTCCGGCCGCCGGTACGGTGGTTGCCAAGGGCAAGGAAGCCGCGGTCGTCGAATCGGTCAAGGCCGCATCGGATGTGTATTCACCGGTTTCGGGCACCGTGACCGAGGCCAATGCCGCACTGGAAGCCGAGCCAGCGCTGGTCAATACGGCGCCGGAGGGCGATGGCTGGTTTTTCAAGCTGACGCTGTCGGACCTGTCGGAACTCGACGGGCTGATGGACGAAGTGGCCTATAAGGCGTGGGTCGCGACGTTGTGAGTCAGGCGGGTACCCATGGCTGGAACCCGGCGCTTTATGCCGCGCACGCGTCGTTTGTTCCCGCACTCGGCGCCCCGGTGCTTGATATGCTTGCCCCGAAACCCGGTGAGCGCATCCTTGATCTCGGCTGTGGTGATGGTGTTCTGACCGAGAAACTCGTTGCCGCGGGCGCGACGGTGATCGGCATCGACGCCGACAAGGCCATGGTTGCCGCAGCCCTGGAAAAGGGCCTGGATGCCCGTGTGATGAACGCCCGCGCCCTCAGCTTTGATGCAGAGTTCGATGCGGTGTTCTCCAATGCCGCGCTGCACTGGGTCGGGGCGCCGCAACAGGTTACGGCGGGCGTGGTAAAGGCGCTCAAGCCCGGCGGGCGATACGTTGGCGAATTTGGTGGCCATGGCAATATCGCCGCCATCTGCACCGCGCTGCGGGCCGTGCTCAAAGCGCATGGTTTTCGTGTCGAGCCGCAGGAAACCAGCTACTATCCGACTGCCGAGGCGTTTCGTGTGGTGCTTGAACAAGCCGGCCTAAACGTAGGATTTTGCGAGATTATACCGCGCCCGACTCCGCTGCCCAGCGGCATGAGCGCCTGGCTCAACACGTTTCGTGCCGGCTTTATCGACAGTGCCGGCGTGCCCCCCGAAAAGCGCGGCCAGATCATCGAGGACGTTCGCGCCCTGCTCCGCCCGATCCTTGCCGATGATGCCGGCAACTGGACCGCCGATTATGTCCGCATCCGCTTTGCCGCCCATCTGCCGGAGTAACCCATGCGCTACCTGCCCCTGACCCAGCCTGACCGTGAGGCGATGCTCGATATCATCGGTGCTGCCGATATCGATGCGCTGTTTTCAGATGTTCCCGAATCGGCGCGGCTGAACAAGCCGATCGACGGGTTGCCAATGCATAGCCCGGAAATGCACGTCGAGCGCGCGTTGAGCGCCATGGCGGGCAGGAATTTGACGGCTGGGACGGTGCCGTTTTTTGTTGGTGGCGGGGCTTACAAACATCATGTGCCCGCCACGGTTGATCACATCATTCAGCGCGGCGAGTTCCTGACCGCCTATACGCCGTATCAGCCTGAAATCGCGCAGGGCACGTTGCAGGTGCTGTTCGAATTCCAGACGCAGGTGGCGCGGCTGCTCGGCATGGAGGTCGCCAACGCCAGCATGTACGACGGATCGACGGCGATGACCGAGGCGGTGTTCATGGCGCGGCGGGTGACCAAGCGCGCCAAGGCGCTGGTCTCAGGTGGCGTGCATCCGCATTATGTTGGTGTTTTGAACACGTTGACGCGCTTTACCGATGACGAGATTGTGACGGCGACGCCGGAGTTGACCAGGGGCAAGCCCGGTGATGACCTGGATGCGCTGATTGCTGCGGTGGATGCGCGGACTTCGTGTGTCGTGGTGCAGAACCCCAATATCTTTGGGCATATTGCCGATCTGACGCCGCTGGCAGACGCCTGCCACAAGGCCGGTGCGCTGCTGATCGTCGTTGTCACCGAAGTCGTGTCGCTGGGTGCGATCAGGTCGCCGGGCGAAATGGGGGCCGATATTGTGGTGGGCGAGGGCCAGTCGATCGGCAATGGCCTCAACTTTGGCGGGCCGTATCTTGGGTTGTTTGCTTGCCGCGACAAGCATGTGCGGCAGATGCCGGGGCGATTGTGCGGGGAGACGGTGGATGCCGATGGCAAGCGCGGGTTTGTGCTGACACTATCAACGCGTGAGCAGCATATCCGGCGCGAGAAGGCGACGAGCAATATCTGTACCAATTCAGGACTTTGCGCGCTGGCCTTCAGTGTGCATCTGACGTTGCTGGGCGAGAAGGGATTGCGCAATCTGGCCGGGCTCAACCATGCGCGGGCGGTGCAACTGGCCGAGCGGCTGGGCCGGATTCCGGGGGTTGAGCTGGTCACCACCAGCTTTTTCAACGAATTCACGCTGAAACTGCCGGTGGAGGCGCGGCCGGTGATCCGCAAACTTGCCGAGCGCGAAGTGTTGGGCGGGATTTCGCTGGGGCGGCTTTATCCCGGCGTTGCGGCGCTGGAGAACGGCATGATTGTGGCGGTGACCGAAACCGCCACCGATGCTGATTTCGATGCGTTAGAAGATGCGCTTGATGAGGTGCTGGCATGAGCATGAACGATGTGGGCCGGGTGACGCGGATTGCCGGCACCGGGGCGGTTTCACAAACCTGGACCGGCAATCGCGCACTGATGCTTGAGGAGCCGTTGCTGTTCGAACGCGGCGCGGTCGACCGTTGCGGGGTGGATTTGCCGGAAATCCCGGTGGTGCAGGATCGGCTTGCCGGGCTTGGCCGTGTCGATGCCATCGGGTTGCCGGGGCTTTCGGAGCCGGAGACTGTGCGCCACTACACACGGCTGTCGCGCCAGAATTATGGCATCGACCTCGGCATTTTTCCGTTGGGTTCGTGCACGATGAAGCACAACCCGCGGTTGAACGAGAAAATGGCGCGGTTGCCGGGGTTTTCGGACATTCACCCGCTGCAACCGCAGGCGACGGTGCAGGGTGCCTTGCAGCTCATCGACACGCTGGCGACCTGGTTGAAGACGTTGACCGGCATGCCTGCCGTCGCGATGAGCCCCAAGGCTGGGGCGCATGGCGAATTGTGCGGGATGCTGGCCATTCGCGCGGCGCTGGAAGCGCGGGGGGATGCGCGGAGCGTGGTGCTGGTGCCGGAATCGGCGCACGGGACCAACCCGGCGACGGCGGCGTTTTGCGGTTATGCGGTGGAGAATATTCCCGCCAATGCGCGAGGCCGGGTCGATGTTGATGCGTTGAAGGCGCGGTTGGGGCCGGATGTGGCGGCGGTGATGATCACCAACCCGAACACTTGCGGGCTATTCGAGCCGGATCTGGTCGATATTTGCGCCGCGGTTCATGAGGCGGGTGGGTTTGTGTATTGCGACGGTGCCAATTTCAACGCCATTGTTGGTCGGGTTCGGCCGGGTGACCTGGGCGTCGATGCCATGCACATCAATTTGCACAAAACGTTTTCGACGCCGCATGGGGGTGGTGGGCCGGGGTCTGGCCCGGTGGTGTTTTCCGAGGCGCTGGCGCCGTTTGCGCCCTTGCCGTTTGTGAGGAAAACCCGTGATGGCTTTGAACTTGTGGAAGAAATGCAGGCGCGGCAGAGCAACGACCATGACCGTAGCTTTGGCCGCATGGTGGCCTTTCACGGGCAGATGGGGATGTTCGTTCGGGCGCTGAGTTACATGATGAGCCATGGTGCCGATGGGTTGCGGCAGGTGGCGGAGGATGCGGTGCTCAACGCCAATTACATCCTGGCCAGTTTGAAGGACATTTACACGGCGCCGTTTGCTGAGTCCGGTCCCTGCATGCACGAGGCACTGTTTTCGGATGATTTCCTGCACGATACCGGGTTGACGACGCTCGATCTGGCCAAGGCGATGATCGATGAGGGTTTTCACCCGATGACGATGTATTTCCCGCTGGTGGTGCATGGTGCGATGCTGGTCGAGCCGACGGAAACGGAGTCGAAGGCCAGCCTGGACCAGTTGATCGGGGCGATGCGGTCGATTGCCGAACGGATGCTGGCGGATCCGGAGGCGTATCGGACATCGCCGCACCTGGCGCCGCGGCGGCGGCTGGATGAAACCGCGGCGGCGCGCAAGCCGGTGCTTTCGTACAAGGAGCCGATAAGCGACGCGGCTTGAAGCGTATTTGGCGATCGGGTTATTTGCGATCGAGCTCGCGTTCGACGGTCGGCAACATTTTGGCGACAATGATTTTCACGCCCTTGGGAGTGGGATGCAGGCCATCGCCGAGCTGCATTCCTGGGACGGCGGCGACGCCATCCATGAAGAACGGGTAGAAAGCGATGGCCCTGGATTTTGCCAGGGCCGGGTAGATGGCGTTGAACTCCTTGACGTATTTGGCGCCCAGATTGGGTTGCGCCTGCATGCCGGCGAGGATGACGCGCACGCCTTTGGCTTGAAACGCGGTGATCATCGCCTCCAGATTGGCCTTTGCGGCGGCTGGCGGTTGGCCGCGCAGCATGTCGTTGGCGCCCAATTCGAGGATGACGACATCGGGTTTGGTCTTCATGCCGGCCAGGACCCAGTTCAGGCGCGCCTTGCCTTGCGCCGTGGTGTCACCAGATACGCCGGCGTTGACGACGGTCACGTCGCGGCCCTTGGCTTTCAGCGCGGCCTGCAACTGCGGCGCAAAGCCTTCACCGGGCCGCAATTGGTAGCCGGCAGTCAGGCTGTCGCCGAACGCGACGATGGTCTTGGCGATCGCGGCCTGTGACACTGAAAACAGCCCCATCACCAGCGCCAACTGGTAAAGCCCATGAAAGATGCCATATCGGCGCTTTGCAATGTTCATCTGTGATTCTCCGGGAGCCGCATGACCAGTCATATCGTGATCGATGCGCGCGATGTCACCCTGCGCTTTGGATCGGGCAGCGCGGCGGTCGAGGTGCTGCGCGGCGTCAGCGTGAAAGTGCTGTCGGGTGAACGGCTTGCGATCCTGGGGCCGTCGGGATCGGGCAAATCGTCGCTGATGGCGGTGCTGTCGGGGCTGGAGCGGGCAAGCTCGGGGCAGGTCATGGTCGCCGGTGCTGATTTTTCGGCGCTTGACGAGGATGGGCTGGCCCGGGCGCGGCGCGGGCGCATCGGTATCGTGTTGCAGGCCTTTCACCTGATCCCGACGATGACGGCGGTTGAAAATGTGAGTGTTCCGCTGGAGCTGGCCGGGATTTCCGAGCCTGCCGCCAAGGCGCGTGCCGAGCTGGAGCTGGTTGGGCTGGGGCATCGGCTTGGGCATTATCCGACGCAATTGTCGGGCGGGGAACAGCAGCGCGTCGGCCTGGCGCGCGCCATTGCCGCACGGCCGGCGTTGATCTTTGCTGATGAACCGACGGGCAATCTGGATGAAGCCACGGGCCATGCGGTGATCGAATTGCTGTTCGAGCGCTTGACCGAGACGGGTGCGACGCTGGTGCTGATTACCCATGACGCCGAACTTGCCGGGCGTTGCGACCGGATCATCGAGATGAAGGATGGTCATATCATTCGTGATCACCGCCGGGCGAGCGATACGGCGGAACGTGCAGTCGCCGAGTAACAGGAGCGAAAGATGAGTGTTTTTTCTTACTTTGATGGCAAGACCGAGTGCGAGGGGTTTGTTGCGCTGCCGACCGGGCCGGGGCCGCACCCGGCGGTGCTGATCGCCCATAATTGGGCCGGGCAGTCCGACGCGGACAATGGCATCGCACGCAAGCTGGCGGCGCTTGGTTATGTCGGTATTGCCATCGATGTGTACGGCAAGGGCACGCGTGGTGATTTGCAGGGCGACAACAGCGCGTTGATGGGCCCGTGGATGGCCGATCGTGGTGCATTGCGGACGCGGTTGCTGGCGGCGGTTGCGGCAGCAGTGGCGCATCCGATGGTCGATGATCGCCGGATCGCCATCATCGGATATTGTTTCGGGGGTTTGTGCGCGCTTGATGTGGCGCGTTCGGGCAGCGCCGACATCAAGGGCGCAGTGAGTTTTCATGGGGTTTACCCGCCGCCAGGGCTTGGCGCGCAAGGGCCGATTGGCGCCAAGGTGCTGGTTCTGCACGGCTGGGACGATCCGATGACACCGCCTGATGCCACGGTGGCGCTGGGCCATGAATTGAACGCGGCGGGCGCAGATTGGCAGATCCATGCCTATGGCCAGACGATGCACGCCTTTACCTTTGAGGCCGCCAACAACCCGGCGGGCGGCATCCAGTATAATGCCGATGCGGCGCGGCGGTCGTGGCGGTCGATGACTGACTTCCTCGCTGAAATCTTCGCTTGAAGCGCGCACGATCCCTTGCGCTGACGCTCGCGCTGCGCGAATTGCGTGGCGGGCTGACCGGGCTGCGGCTGCTTGGGGTGTGCCTGGTGCTGGGCGTTGCGGCGCTGGCGGGGGTTGGCAGCCTGGCCTCGGCGATCAAGCAGGGGTTGAATGACCGCGGCCAGATGATCCTTGGCGGTGACGTCGAGGCACGGTTGACCAGTCGGTTTGCAACGCCGCAGGAACGCGAGCGGATCGATGCCGAGGGTGTTGTGTCGCAGGTCGTGCGGCTGCGGGCGATGGCGGGACGTGCGGGCAGCGACGAACGATTGCTGGCCGAGGTCAAGGCGGTGGATGGGCGCTGGCCGCTGGTGGGCAATTTTGTCATCGCGGGTGGCGGTAAACTGCGGCCCGGCAGTGCCGCGGTTGCGTCGGCGCTGGCCGATCGGTTGTCACTCAAACCCGGCGATCGGTTGAGCATCGGCAATGCAATTTTCACGGTTGCCGGGGTGGTGGCCAATGAGCCTGACAAGGCAGGCGAGGGCATGGGCTTTGGCCCCGGCGTCATCATCCCGCTCGGCGATCTGGAGGCCACCGGGTTGATGGCGCCGGGAAGCCTGTTTCGCAGTCATTATCGTATCCGCATTCCGGCCGCTGCGGTGCCGGGCGATGTTGTAAAGCGCCTGGAGGCCGCGGCGCCAGAGGCGGGATTTCAGTTTCAGGACCGCAACAATGGCGCGCCCGGAACCCGGCAGTTTGTCGACCGGTTGGGGCAGTTCCTGACTCTGGTCGGCTTGACGGCGCTGGTGGTTGCCGGGGTTGGCGTTGCCGGAGGCGTAAGTGCCTATCTGGGCAGCAAGACGCGGACGATTGCGACGTTGAAGACATTGGGCGCCGATACGGCGACGATCCGCGCCACTTATCTGTGGCAGATCGGGTTGGTGACGCTGGGGGCGGTTGCGATTGGCCTGGCGGTGGGGGCAGCGACGCCGTGGGTCGTGGCGCAATTTGGTGCGGACAGCCTGCCGGTGCCGCCGTCGTTGCGGCCGCAATGGGCGGCACTGGCGACAGCTGCGTCCTATGGGTTGTTGATTGCGCTGGCGTTTGCCTTGTGGCCACTGGCGCAGGCGGCGCGGATGCCGGCGGCGCGGTTGTTTCGCAGCCTGACCGAGCGGCGTGACCGGCCGGGAGTCGGGACGATTGCGGTGATGGCCATGGCCGGGCTGGCGATCGTGGGGATTACGGTGGCGAATGCCACGGATCGGGTGTTTGTGCTGTCGTTCCTGGCGGCGGCGCTGGGGTTGATCGGCCTGTTGTGGGGGTTGGCGGCGCTGGTGCGCTGGGTCGCGATGCGGGCGCCGCGGCCGAAGGGCACGTTGGCGCGGCTGGCGCTGGCCAATCTGCATCGGCCGGGGGCGCCGACGCGGCAGTTGATCGTGGCGTTGGGGCTGGGGCTGACGCTTTTTGCGACGCTGGCGGTGATCGAAACGAATTTTTCGGGACAGATCAACCGAACGCTGCCAAAGCGCGCACCGAGTTTCTTTGTCATTGATATTCCGAAGGAAAATCTGGAGGATTTTCGGGCGGTTGTGATCAAGGCGGCGCCTGACGCGGCGATTTCGACGGTGCCGTCGCTGCGTGGGCCGGTGACGGCGGTGAACGGGATACCGGTCAGCAAGATCGAGGCGTCGCCGGATGCATGGATTTTGCGGGGCGATCGGGGCTTGAGTTATGCGGCGGAATTTCCGCCCGCCAATACCTTGGTGAGTGGCAAATGGTGGCCAAGGGATTATGCCGGGCCGCCGCTGATTTCGCTGGATGATGATGCCGCCAAGGCGTTGAATTTGAAGGTTGGGGATACGCTGACCGTGTCGGTTCTGGGTGTCGAAGTGACCGCAACGATTGCCAGCACCCGCAAGATCGACTGGCAATCGCTGGGGTTCAACTTTGCGATATTATTTGCGCCGGGCACGTTGGAGGCAGCGCCGCACAGCTGGATGGCGACGCTGGCGGTCGCGCCGGGGGAGGCGCGGGGGGTGCAGGCGGGTATCGGGCGGGCGTTTCCCACGGCATCGGTGGTGGATGTGAAGGATGTGCTGGGGCAGGTGGGAGAATTGCTGGGGCAATTGGGCGCCGCAATCCGGGCGGCGGCTTCGGTGACGGTGGCGGCCGGCATTGCCGTGCTGATCGGCGCGCTGGCTTCGGGTGCGCGGGCGCGGACCTATGACGCAGTGCTGCTCAAGCTGCTGGGGGCGACGCGGGGCCAGGTGGCGCGAGCCACGCTGGCCGAATATGGGTTTCTGGCGTTGATCGTTTCGGTGCTGGCTTTGGTATTGGGCGGCTTTGCAGGCTGGTACACGGTGACGCAGGTTTTCAAGCTGGAATGGCAGCCGGACTGGGTGCCGGTGGTGGCGACGGTGCTTGCTGGCGGCGCTGTCACGGTGTTCCTGGGGCTGGCGGGATCGTGGCGGGCGCTTTCGGCGCGGCCCAATATTGTGCTGCGCGACCTTTGATTACGCTTCTGTCATCATCCGGCATTGAAACTGCGGGCGATATCCACGATATTGGTGCGGATCCCGGCGATCATGCCGGTGACAGGAGGACTTGATGGCTAATCCGGTGGACCCCCGCTTGGCAGGTGTCCGGCCAACGGCCGACGCTGATGCGGGTTTTGATGCGGGCCTGCGCTCGTACATGCTCTCGATTTATAATTACATGGCGTCGGGCGTCTTGTTGACCGGCATCATCGCCTTGCTCGTGTCGAGCACACCGGCGCTGTTGTCGCTTTTCTTTGCGATGAAGCCGAATGGCGCCTTTGGCCCGACCTTGCTCGGTTGGGTCGCCATGCTGTCACCGCTGGCGCTGATCCTGGTGATGAACTTTGGTGTCAACAAGCTGTCGGAAGGCGCACTGAAGGCGTGCTTCTATGGCTTTGCGACCCTGATGGGCATTTCGATGTCGACGATCTTCATCGTCTACACCGGCGCTTCGATCGCGGAGACCTTCTTTGTCACGGCGGCAGCGTTTGGCGGCCTCAGCCTCTATGGCTACACCACCAAGCGTGACCTGTCGGCGATGGGCAAGTTCCTTGTCATGGGCCTTATCGGCCTGCTGGTGGCGATGCTGGCCAATTTCTTCTTCAAGTCCGGCCCGTTGCAGCTTGGCATCAATATCGTCGGTGTATTGATCTTTGCTGGCCTGATTGCCTATGATACCCAGCGCTTGAAGAACCTGTATGC
>JANPEP010000301.1:0-10302 GCA_031422995.1 Polymorphobacter sp.
GGGCGGCAGGCGGGAAGTCGCGCGCCTTGGCAATATGGTGGTAAACCATGCGCTTGTGCGGCTCATCCGGGGTTAAGGCGGTGCGGCCGACGGTGAGGCAAGAACTTGGAGAGCGAATGATGCGGTTTGCGGTTATGGCGGCGGTCGGGGCCCTGGTGGCGGCACCGGTGTTGGGCCAGCAGGCGGCACCGGTGGTGCCGGTGCAGGCCGTGCCGATGCCCGCAGCAGCTGCCGCAACGACTGCTGTGCCGGCGCCGCTTCCGGCGGCGAAGGAAGCAACGTTTGCCGAGGACGATGTGTTGGGCGCCGCCGAGGATGTGTTCGGCAAGGGCGTCGAGGGCCTGGCCGAAGTCGTGCGCAAAAGCGTCGCCAAATATGGCCAGCCCAACGCCTATATCGTCGGTCGCGAGGCCGGCGGCGCTTTCATCTTTGGATTGCGCTATGGCTCGGGAACGTTGTTCCACAAGGTCGAAGGTCAGATGCCGGTACACTGGACCGGGCCGTCGGTCGGCTTCGATGTCGGCGGCGACGGGTCGAAAACCTTTGCGCTGGTCTATAACCTCAACAACACCGAAGACCTGTTCCGTCGTTACCCGGCGGCCGAGGGCAAGGCCTATCTGGTGGGTGGGGTCGCTGCGAATTACCTGCAACGCGACGATGTCATCATCATCCCCATAAAGCTTGGTGTAGGCTGGCGCCTGGGGCTCAACGCCGGATACCTCAAATTCTCGAAAACCGGCAAGGTCGTGCCCTTTTAACCCTTCACCACCCCCAACAACGCCTCTCCCGCAAGCATCCGCCGGATGTTCTCGCTCAACCGCTCGACAATCCGCCGCGGCGTCTCGGTCGAGCTCCACGACAGGTGTGGTGTGATCCGCGCCCGTGGATGCCCGATCATCCAATGGCCGGCTGGCAGCGGCTCGGGCTCGGTCACGTCGAGCGACGCCCAGATGCGCCCCTTGTCGAACTCGGCGCGCAAAGCGTCATCATCGATGATGGCCCCGCGCGCCACATTGACGATATGCCCATCGGCCTTCATCCGCGCCAGGAAGTCTGCGCCGATGATGCCGCGCGTGCTGTCGCCAATGGGGGCCGCGATCACCAGATGGTCCGACCGCGCCGCCAGCTCTGCCAGCGGCACCAGCGTCACATTGGCATCGGGTGATGGCGCATCCGAATGCCGCGTCGCGACGATCCGCATGTCGAACGCCGCGGCGTATCGCGCCACCTGCCGGGCAATCTGCCCCAACCCGAGCAGACCCAGCGTCCGCCCCTCCAGCGTCCCCAGCGGCCGCTCCATCAGCTTCTCGCGGCTCGGCCAGGCATCCCCGGCCTTCAACGTGATCTCCGGCAGACGTTTGGCGTGGGACAGGATCGCCGCCATCGCATATTCGGCAATCGGCCGCGCGGTGGTGCCCGATGCACAGGCGATATGCGGCGCTTCGAACAGCCATTCGGGATAATCATCGAGGCCCGCGCTGGCGATCTGCACCAGCTTGACCGACCCCGGCCACCCTGCCGGCCGTGGCACACCCTCGACGCCGCGGGTTTCCCCCTCGCCATGCAGCACGAACAGCACATCGGCATCGATCGGCAGGGCCCAGCGCGTTTCCAGCGGCATGTGTTCGGCGCTGGTCACGCCGGGCAGGCTGGCGATCAACGCCGACATCGGCGGAGCGAAATGGTGGACGACGCGCATAGGGACTCCCCGTTGGTTGCCCCCTCCTTATCGTGAGCCTTTGCAGACCGCCATCTTGTCCTTTGCGCGCCTCCCCCGCTATGGGACTGGCAATCGCAATCCCGGGGACACCGCACCGCCATGGCCGAAATCATCGTCACCACCCGCGAGGGCAAGGAAATCGCATTGGCGGCAAAGTCCGGCATGTCGGTGATGGAAATCATCCGCGACGGCGGAATCGATGAATTGCTGGCGCTCTGCGGCGGTTGCTGCTCGTGCGCGACCTGCCACGTTTATGTCGATGCCGATGATGCGGCGCGTACCGGCACCGCCAGTGCCGATGAGGACGACCTGCTCGATTCGTCCGACCATAAGGCCGCGCATTCGCGGCTGTCGTGCCAGATCGCCTTCACTGCCGCGCTGGATGGCTTGAAGGTCACGATCGCGCCCGAAGATTGAGTTCGGCGCTGCCTCCTGCCATCGCCGCCGCCTTTGCCCGGCAGGCGGATTTCTGCCGGATGTTCGCGGCGCCTTTCACGGCCGCCATGTGCGAGGCTGCGGCGCGGGCGTTTGACGACAGCAGCGCCAGCGGCCGCGCGGTGATTGCCTGGCCGGGCGATGCCTTTGCCGATGCGTTGATGATGCGGGTGACGGGTGGTTTCCATGCGCTGGTGCGGGCCGGTCAGGCGCCCGAACTGGTCCCGCTCTATCCGCCAGAACACTTGCCGGATGTGGGCATTCTCGCTGCGGCACTGCGCCGGGTGCTGGCCGATCCGGTGCGCGATGCCGTGCTGCTGCAATGGCTCGGCAGTCCGCCGCAGACCAACGAAGTCGCTCGTTCCGGCGTGCTGATGCCCGGATTGATGGTCATCACCGCCGAAACCGGGTTGCCACTGCGGCTGTTCGAGCTGGGGTGCAGCGCCGGGCTCAACCTCAATCTCGATCGCTTCGGCTACAGGCTTGCTGGCGTCGCCGCCGGGGATGCCGCATCGGCGGTGCAACTGGCGCCGGCATGGACCGGACCACCACCGCCCGATGTTGCCATAACGGTGGTGTCGCGCCGCGGCACCGATATCAATCCACTCGATGTCGCCGACGCTGCAACGCGCGAACGGTTGATGGCGTTTGTCTGGCCCGATCAGCCCGAACGGGTGGTGCGCGCCGCCGCGGCGATGGCGTTGGCACAAGCCCTGCCGCCGCCGCTCGATCGCGCCGATGCCGCCGATTGGGTCGAACGCATGGTGGCGCCGCAGGTGGGAAGCGTCGCCGTGGTGTTGCATTCGATCGCATTCCAGTATTTTCCACCGGCGACCAAGGCACGGCTGGCGGCGCACATGGCCACGGCCGGGGCTGCGGCCGGCGCCACGGCGCCCCTCGCCTGGCTGCGCTACGAAATGGACGACGCCAGCGTGGCGGAATTGCCAAGCCTGCGACTGACCTTGTGGCAGGGCGGTACGGCGACCGAGCGGCTGCTCGCCCGGGCGCACCCGCATGGGACATTCGTGCAATGGCATTGATCCTCGCCTCCGCCAGCCCGCGCCGCGTCGAACTGCTGGGCCGGTTGGGCATCGTGCCCGATGCGATCGACCCGGCCGATATCGACGAGACGCCGGGCAAGACCGAGGTGCCGCGCGCCCATGCCGAACGCCTGGCGCTGCAAAAATGCGCGGCGGTGGCGGCGCGGCATCCGGGCGTCATGGTGCTGGCGGCGGATACGGTCGTTGGGGTTGGGCGGCGGATTTTGCCCAAGGCCGAGGATGAAACGATGGCCCGCACGTGCCTTGCCCTGTTGTCGGGGCGGCGGCACCGGGTGTTCACGGCGGTCGCCATTGCCGACGCAACGGGCCGCATCCGGCAACGCACCAGCGAGACGGTGGTGATTTTCCACCGGCTGGACGATGCGGCGATAGACGCGCTGATCGCTGCCGGGGATTGGCGCGGCAAGGCCGGTGGCTATGCCCTCCAGGGTGCGGCGGAGGCGTATGTCCGCTTCATCGGCGGCAGCTGGTCGGGCGTTGTCGGCCTGCCGCTGGCCGAAACGCGCTTGCTGTTGAAGGCGTCGGGACATGGCTGAGGCCATCATCGAGCGCGGCATCGGCGCGGTGCGGGCGCTGGTGTTGGATAACGGTCGGGTCGTGGAGGCGCATTTCGAGCGCGACGACGGCGGGCCGTTGCCGGGCGCCGTACACGTCGCGCGACTGGTCAGGATTCTCGAGCCGGGTCGGCGTGGCATCATGCGGCTGGGAGACGATGAGGGTCTCATCGAGCCGCTGCCCTATTGCCCGGAAGGCGGGCTGTTGCGGGTCGAGGTGACACGCGGCGCCATCCACGAGGCCGGGCGGCCGCGGCTGGCAAAATTGCGCAATATCGAAGGCGATTCGGCCAAGGAAGAGCCGGTGCGCGGCGGTGCCGATCTGCTCGCGCGGTTGAACGCTGCCGGCCATGCCATGACGATGCTGTCCGGGCTGGGGGAGGACAGTCTCGAAGCGGCTGGTTGGAGCGAGATTGTGGAGGCCGCGCGCACCGGCCATGTGGCGTTTGCCGGCGGTTTGCTGACCATCAGCCCGACGCCGGCGATGACGGTGATCGACATCGACGGCCCGGGCGACCCCGCTGTGTTGGCGGAAACCGCGGCAGTGGCGGTGGCCGACGCGATTGGGCGTTTCGACTTGACGGGTTCGATTGGCGTGGATTTCCCGACGCTTGAGGGCAAGGCCGCCCGCACATTGCTCGGCGAACTGCTCGATGCGCATCTGCCGGGGCCATTTGAACGCACGGCGGTGAATGGCTTCGGCTTTGTCCAGATTGTGCGGCCGCGGTTGCGGGCATCATTTGTGGAAAGTGTGCGGGCGCCGGGATTCGCCGCGCTCGAACTGCTTCGCCGGGCCGGACGCGGCGCTGCCGGCGGCCGCATGCTGGCGGCGAATCCGGCGGTCACGGCTTGGCTGGAGGCGCGGCCGGCGCTGCTGGCGGCGCTCGGGCGCGCGACCGGCGGCGAGGTGCGCTTGCAGGCGGACGCTGGCCTCGCCATATCAGGCGGCCATGCCGAAATTGCCTGAAAAACCCTGTGCCTATTGCGCAAAGTCTCCACGCGTGGCGGCCTTTTCGCCGTTTTGCTCGGCCGGCTGCCAGGACCGCGATCTCGTCAAATGGATGCGCGAAGGCTATGTCGTGCCGGCGAGTGACAATGAGGATGAACTTTCCGACGTGCGCCCGCTGGACAACGACCGGCTGGACGGCTAGTCACCTGCCTCCGCCCCGGCCTACCCCGCCGGGAGCATGGTTGGCCCGGGTAGCTCAGGGGTAGAGCAGGGGATTGAAAATCCCCGTGTCGGTGGTTCAAATCCGCCCCCGGGCACCATATTTTTCAATAACTTAGAAGAGATTCCGCCGTTCTCACCGTTTTTCGTGGTGAATTCCAGGTGAGTCGACCCTGTGAAGTCCATTCCGAGGGTCGCGGTGGCGATATCAATATGTTCGCCATCGACGTGCGTGTAGCGCAAAACCATCGCCACGGTTTTGTGGCCGCTGATCTTCATGATGGTCGGAATGTCGGTTTTGGCGCGCACGAGTCGGGTGACGGCGGTGTGCCGCATGACGTGCGGGGTGATGATATCGGGATCCATGCCGGCGGCGCTTACAACCCGCCAAAAGCCGTCCCTGAAGTTGAAGCGATGGCCGGTCCTGGTGTCCGAATACCGTCCCGGGAATATCCAGCCTTTCGGGTCAGCCGCCTGGCCACGTTCATGGAGCAATGTGGCTGCCAGATCGGCGGGGATCGGCTGCTCGCGGCTGCCCCCCTTTGCGACCGGCACGAAAATGCGCCGCCGGTCGAAATCGATCATCGGCCATTTGATGCTGACGATCTCGGAATGGCGCATACCGGTGCATAGCCCGATCGCCACGAACAGCCACAGATCCGGGTCCATGTCGGCGATGGCCGCGTCCAGCAGCGCGCGGTACTGTCGGGCATTGAGGACCGAGATGCGCCCCTGGCCTTCGCGTTCCATCTTGATCTGGGGGACATAATCGCGCCGGATCCAGCCCCACTCCGCGACTGAGCGCATCATGTGGTTGAGCGTTGCGAGTTCGCGATTGATGGTTGCGTCAGCGGCCTTCTGGTCGCGTCGGGCTTTTCGATAGCCCCGCACCGCGAATTCCCTGACCTTGTCGAGACGTATTGACCCGAAATAGGGCTTCAGATGGCGCACAAGCTGGCGCTCCTTGCGCGTTATGTTGTTGCCAGCGCTATCGTGGAGCCGCTTCACATAGTCGTCCGCAGCCTCTGCAAAAAGGCGATGGGTTTTGCGCTCGGTCGGGAGGTTCAGGCGGCCCTCACGCGCGTCCGTCCGGGCTTTCTCGATAAATGTCTCGGCCTGCGCCCGCGTGACGCCTTCGCTCTCTTTGCGGATGACGCGGTGGATGCGCTGGCCATCGCAGAGCACGTCAACGGTGTAGCGCACATCGCCTTTCTTGAGGCGCTCGGCGGCGATACCATGTTCGGCGATGCGTTCGCCAATGGCCATCGCGCGAATGGCGGGTCGTGTCACGCCGGTTAAGCGAAGCGACATCAGACATCTCGGGGGATGTGACAAAACTTGATCCGCGTTCGCACCCATTGACGCCATCGCTGCCTCGACCTACGTATCTCATTCGAGATACGTTACAAGGATCGACCATGGCGACCGCGAGCAGTATGCTGCATGTCCGCATTGATGATGACCTGAAGGCGAAGGCCGCCGAGGCGCTCGCGGCCATGGGGCTGACGACGTCTGACGCGGTTCGCCTGCTGTTCCATCGCATCGTTGCCGACCAGGCCTTTCCGCTTGAATTGAAGGTGCCCAATCAGGTTACCCGCGATGCCATGGCCGAGGCCGATGCAATCATCGCTGGGAAAAAAGCGCGGTTTGACGACGGCAACAGCCTGATAGCTGCGCTGGATGGCTAACACGTCCAAGCGCGCGCCTCAGCCGCGCGCCTGCGATTATGCTCAGCAGTTCTCGAAGGACTGGGAACGCCTTTCGCGGTCAGGTCGCTATGATATGAACCGTCTGAAGTCGGTGATGCTGTTGCTGATTGCCAATGATGCGCCGCTCGGCCCCGAATGGAATGACCATCCGTTGAAGGGCCAATGGTCGGGCCATCGTGAATGCCACGTCGGCGGCGATTTTCTGCTGATCTACAAAGTCGATGACGCGGCCGGAAAGAGCGGAACGATTGTCTTCACAAGGGCCGGCACGCATAGTGAATTGTTCAGAGAATAACATCGGTCGGGGGCTCCACAGGCGTGTTGATCCGCATCCAAGGCGCGGATCCCGCTACAACTTCAGCAAGCGAATAAAATAGCCCAGGAAACTTGGCTTTAGCCAGGGTCCCAAGCGGCGCCTATGTTATGTTGCCTATTGGTCTGAAATTGCCATGCATCAAAGCGGTCGGCAAATTCGAAAGGGCCCCGCTTTGAACGCCGATTGCGAGCCAACGTGAAGAGCGTGTTTCAATAAACCCATTGCAAGCGGGCCAGCAAACTGTCGGTCCTGCTGCGCGCACCAAATCGATCAAGCCATATCCGTCCCCAATCGGCGCCCAGCTTCCATCGTGTTGTCGCCCACCAGTTCACGCCGAGGTCGATCCGATCGTATCGCCCACCCATGATCAGACGATCGTTGAGATCGACGTTGGAATAGCGCGCGATGATTTCGGGCGCGCCCCATCGGCCCTGTGGCACAATTTTGCGGAAAAGCCCGGCGCTGCGATCATAAGGCCGCGATTCGCCTGTGATCACCCAGCTGCCGAGCACATAAAAGCCGCTGAAATGCGGGTTGCCTGCTTCGGTTGACCGAACGCGGGCAAGGGCATATTCGCCTCCGACCGAGAACGGTCCCGAATTATACTGCAATTCCACGCCAAAATGATCGGCGCCAGCTGCCGGAAAGATTCCGGTATCAACAAAGGCATCGGCGGCGTTCGTGCCGGGCTTCGCTTGGTAGCGGATTTGGTCGTCGGTCCCTGCATGTCGAACCGAAGCCCCAATATGCAGAAACTCGCGCTGGTCGGGTCGGTCGACGACGAGGCCGGTAAGCCGAGCTGATATGCCGACGCGACCGCCCCCCGAACCCCAGTCATCCTTGTACAGCCCATAAGCCAATGTCATCTGGTCCTGGCGGCCAAGAACATGTTGCATGATGATGCCGGCATTCCGCGGTGCCGCGAAAACGCCCATGACGCGCTCGCTTTGCGGCATCGATGCGGTGCTGCCGATGACCTCATAGGAAAAGCTCTCCCTGATCTTTCCAAGGCTGAGACGCGCGCGTTCGAAATCGAGGAAGACGGCGAAATCGGTCAGCGCCCAATTCTTCTCGGGTGCAACGTCAAAGCCCTTGTACTCCACGCCCAGTTTGTAGCGCAGACGTTTTTGCAAGCCAAAATTGCCGGTAAACTCCAGGCTGGCGCTGCGCACTTCAAACAAATTACCCTGTTCGCCAACCTGCGCGATGCTCGTGCTGTCCTGACGGAAGCCGGTATTGTCGAGGACCAGTTCGATGCCAACCACCGAGGTCAGGAACCTGGTATTGAGTTCCGGCAGAAGTTTGTGATCAGCGTCAAGATCCGGAAACATATAATGGACCGGGGCAGGCGTAGTGGCTGGGGTCCCGATTGCCAAGCCCTGCGCAAGCGCCGGCGATGTTGAGCTGGCAAGCTGCGCCAGCATGGCGAGGCAAATGGCGGAATGGCACATAGACATATCGGCGAGGGACGATTCAGGGTCGGTAACGACTGCCACTAACCGGCGCTGGCTGGCGACGCTGTCATTTTGGCCGTAGGGCCAGCTAAAATTTCAACAGAACATAAGCGAGGAAATTGTCGTTCTTCCATTTCACGTTGCCGGTGAAACTGGGCTTTGTCACCTTAACATCCAGATCGGCGTGCATGTAGGAGAGTCCGGCGCCGATGTTGCGGGTAGCCGGTTGCCTGCGTTGCGGTGTTTTTACATTCGCTTTCATCGGCCGCCGATTGCGCGGCGTCCTGTTGCTTGAGTGGCGTGATCATCGGCGACATCGATGGTTGCTGTGCGGCAACCGCAGCCGAGAAGATGAGCCCTGAGATGACAAGTAAACCTGTACGCTTCACGATATTCTCCGATTCTGCTGCCATGCACGATGGTCTATCGTGACCGAACCGCTGCCAGGTTGGCGTTCGCCAACCGCAACCTCAGTCTTGCGCCTCGATCTCGCCGGGCTTCCAGCTCTTGTCGAACCAGGGCTCCAGCGGGCCATATAGCCGCAGAATGACGCTCCAGCCCTTGCCCGGCACGGTCTGAACCCAGTTGCTGGCCTTGCCGGCCGGCGCCGTGGGACCGAAATAGACATCGACGGAGGTGTCGGGGTTGATGACGACGCCCTTTTTCTGGCTGCCGATGCTGGGAAACTGGGCATCGGTCTGCAACATCGACCGCGTCTGGTTGTCATAGACGACGAAGGACCAGAAATCCTTGGCGGGAATGTTTGGCGGCAGGTGCAGCTTGTAGGTCTTGCTGCCATCGAGCGGCTTGCCAACTGAATCCTTGAACGCGCCGGCATATTGTGAGCCGATCCCGACACGTTTCATCGCCATCGCCGGGGTGTTGATGGTGGCATAGTAGAAAAAGAATGTGCGCGGATCGAGCAGCCGCGCGCCTTCATGCAGGAATTCGCTGCTGCCACCGATGAACGGCGTGCACCAGGCGCTGTTCGGGTAGAAATAGGCTTCAGGGATGCGGCTGTCGAAGGTGATGGCGCGTGCTGTGGCATTGGCGACGGCGACCGCATCGGTAAGGATTTTCGTCATTCGCGCGTCTGGTGCGAACGGCACGCCTTTTTTGATGCCGATCGCAGCGAGCAGTCCCAGCGTCTCGGGATCGCTGGCGCTGGCAGGCTCCTCCTGCACGACCTCTCCGACTTCTTCATAAAATTTGAAATTATTGGCGTGGACGGTGTTGGCTGGTACGCCCGATCCATTGACGAAATTCATTTTGTGCGCGCTTGGCGACGTGCCCAGCGGATAGACACGGAACCCCGCCTTGATCGCGTCGGCGGCCGGCTTGGGGGAGCCGTCCACCAGAAAACCGCGCCAGAACAGCAGGTTGTTGAAGGTCGGCGAGCGCGCCACATAATAGCCTTCGGGAACCGCGCCGTCATAGCCCGGCGGCAGGATCAGGAACTTGCCACCCTTGCCCTTGTCGGGGCCGGCATTGCCGAAATCAATGACATTGCGGAACCAGAAATCATCGATGACGCCGAGCACATTGGGCGGCGTTTCGATGACCATCGGGCCATCCTTGAGGTTGAGCCAGCCCCAGGCATAAACGCTTTCACTGTTGGGGGTGAGATACAGCGACTTTGAATCCATCAACTGCTCGAACAGCACGACGGTCGAATTGTCGGGACCGAACTGTCGGATGCCGTTGCGGATGGCCACCATCGACGCCGCCGGAACGGTGTTGAGGAACGCCTGCACGCCGCGCATGAAATCGAGGTTGTCATAGACCTTGGCGACGGTGGCTTTGTCCGGGAAGCCATCGAAGAATTGCAACGTGCCGAGGCGCGTCTCGACTTGATCCGGCGTGGTGAGTTCCGCCGGGATGTTGG
>JANPEP010000302.1:0-2208 GCA_031422995.1 Polymorphobacter sp.
ATGGCGTCTTCCTGTTCGTCGCCTGCGGGGCAATCACTGTCGAGGCCGTCCGTCGCCTCATGGACCCGCAACCCGTTCCCGGCACCATCGTCATGGCAGTCGCTGCCGTCGGCATCCTCGTCAACGGCCTCACCGCCTGGCTGTTCGCGCGCGGGAAAGACGGCGACGTCAACATCCGCGGCGCCTATCTCCACATGCTCGCCGATGCCGGCATTTCCGCCGCCGTCGTCGTTTCGGGCTTCCTCGTGCTCAAAACCGGCGCCTATTGGATCGATCCGGCGCTCAGCCTGATCGTCGTCGCCGTCATCCTGCGCGGCACCTGGGGCCTGATGGCCGAATCGGTTGCCCTGGCGCTCGATGCCGTGCCGCCGGGCATCGACGCCGCCGCCGTCAGCGAATTTCTCGCCGCCCGCCCCGGCGTCGCTGCCGTCCACCACCTGCATATCTGGCCGATGGGCACCACCGACACCGCGATGACAGTCCATCTGCTGATGCCCGATGGCCATCCCGGAGACACCGCATTGTCGGGGCTTGTCCACGATCTCGAACACCGCTTCGCCATCGGCCATGTCACCATCCAGGTCGAAACCGGGGAGGCCGACTGCCGGCACGTCGCCTGTGCCTGATACTCCACCCCTCGCAAAGTCGCAGGTGGCAACCGCGCGCGGACGGGTTTAACGAGACCAGTATGCGTATCATCGATCACTACATCGGCGGCCAGTCCGTCTCCGCAGGCGCCCGCAGCAGCGACGTCTATGACCCCAACACCGGCAAGGTCCAGGCGCAAGTCCGCCTCGGCGGCGCCGCCGAGCTCGAGGTCGCCGTCGCCGCCGCCCGCGCCGCGCAACCGGCCTGGGCTGCGACCAACCCGCAACGCCGCGCCCGCGTCATGTTCAAGTTCAAGGAACTCGTCGAAGCCGAAATCGACGATCTGGCGCGCATGCTCTCCGCCGAACACGGCAAGGTCATTGCCGACGCCAAGGGCGACATCCAGCGCGGTCTCGAAGTCATCGAATTCTGCTGCGGCATCCCGCACGTGCTCAAGGGCGAATTCACCCATGGCGCCGGCCCCGGCATCGATGTCTGGTCGATGCGCCAACCCATCGGCATCGGCGCCGGCATCACGCCGTTCAACTTCCCCGCCATGATCCCGATGTGGATGGCCGGCGTCGCCATCGCCACCGGCAACGCCTTCATCCTCAAACCCTCGGAACGCGACCCCAGCGTACCCGTCCGTCTCGGCGAACTGTTCAAGCTCGCCGGCCTCCCCGATGGCGTCTTCGGCGTCGTCAACGGCGACAAGGAAATGGTCGACGCCATTCTCGATCACCGCGACATCGCCGCCGTCAGCTTCGTCGGCTCGTCCGACATCGCGCACTATATCTACAGCCGCGGCACCGCCAACAACAAGCGCGTCCAGGCCATGGGCGGCGCCAAGAACCACGGCATCATCATGCCCGATGCCGATCTCGATGCCGTCGTCCGCGATCTCGCCGGCGCCGCCTTCGGCTCGGCCGGCGAACGCTGCATGGCGCTCCCCGTCGTCGTCCCCGTCGGCCATGACACCGCCGAGCGTCTGCGCGCCAAGCTCCTCCCCGCCATCGCCAAACTCCGCATCGGCGTCTCCACCGACCCCGAGGCCGATTATGGCCCCGTTGTCACCGCCGCCCACAAGGCCAAAATCGAATCCTATATCGACATGGGCGTGGCCGAAGGCGCCGAACTCGTCGTCGATGGCCGCAACTTCTCGCTCCAGGGCAGCGAAGGTGGCTTCTTCGTCGGCCCCACCCTGTTCGATCATGTTCGCCCCGAAATGCAAAGCTACCGCGAGGAAATCTTCGGCCCCGTCCTCCAAATCGTCCGCGCCGCCGATTTTGAAGAAGCCCTGCGCCTGCCCTCCGAACATCAATATGGCAATGGCGTCGCCATCTTCACGCGTAACGGCCACGCGGCGCGCGAATTCGCCGCCCGCGTCAATGTCGGCATGGTCGGCATCAACGTGCCGCTGCCGGTGCCAGTGGCCTATCACAGCTTCGGCGGCTGGAAACGCTCGTCCTTCGGCGACATCGGCCAACACGGCATGGAAGGCGTGCAATTCTGGACCAAGCGCAAGACCATGACCGGCCGCTGGCCCGATGGCGGCGCCGACGACAGCGGCAGCGCCTTCGTCATTCCGACAATGGGATAGTCCATGACATTCGAAACCCT
>JANPEP010000303.1:0-1911 GCA_031422995.1 Polymorphobacter sp.
GGGGCAATACGGTGCATCAGAGCAACTCCGGCAAAACGATACCCCCTTATTCGGGCGAGTGCGCGCACAAGACAAGCCCGGCCCCTCGCGGCCATTGGCAACGCCTGCTAAGACTCGCCGCCACATGAGCAAGCAGCACCTCTATCTCGTCGATGGCTCCGGCTATATCTTTCGCGCCTATCACCGGCTGCCGCCGCTCACCGACCCCCACGGCACCCCCGTCGGTGCGGTCTATGGCTTCACCGCCATGCTGTGGAAACTTATCACCGAACTCGCCAATGCCGAGGCGCCGACCCATCTAGCCGTCATCCTCGACGCCGGCAGCCACACCTTCCGCAACGACATGTATCCCCTCTACAAGGCACACCGCCCGCCGCCGCCCGAAGACCTGGTGCCGCAATTCCCGCTGATCCGCGATGCCGTGCGCGCCTTTTCCGTGCCGTGCATCGAACAACAGGGCATGGAGGCCGACGACATAATCGCTTCCTACGCCCTCGAGGCGCTCCGCCATGATTTCAACGTCACCATCGTCTCCTCCGACAAGGATCTGATGCAGCTCATCCAGCCGGGCATCGACTTGCTCGACACCATGAAGAACCAGCGCATCGATCGCGCCGAAGTCATCGAAAAGTTCGGCGTCCCCCCCGAACAGGTCGGCGAAGTGCTGGCGCTGATGGGCGACACCGCCGACAATATCCCCGGCGTCCGCGGTGTCGGGCCCAAGACCGCCGCCGAGCTGATCGTCGCATATGGCAATGTCGAAGGCGTCATCGCCAACATCGACGCGATCAAGAAACCCAAGCTGCGTGAAACCCTCGCCGCCTCCATCGACGATGCCCGTCTGTCGCGCGAACTGGTGCGGCTGAAGGACGACATCCCGCTCGCCGAACCCCTCGACAGCCTGACCCTGCGCCACCCCCCGCACGAGCCGCTGGCTAAGTTCCTCGCCAAGCACGGCTTTCGCGCCCTGCTCTCCAAACTCGGCCGCGAGGCCGAAGCCGCCCATGCCGTGCCGGTCACGGCAGCCGAGGCCGAAGCCGTGCCCTTCGTCCACGCCGATTATGAAACCGTCACCACGTTCGATCGGCTCGACTGGTGGATTGCCGAAGCCACGCGGCTGGGCACCGTCGCCGTCGACACCGAAACCGACAGCCTCGACCAGGTCCGCGCGCGGCTGGTGGGCATCAGCCTGTCGACCGCCGCCGGCAAGGCCTGTTACATCCCGCTCGCCCACCAATCGGGCGAGGGGTTATTGGCCGAGCGCGTCGACCAGCTCGACATCCCCGGCACCATCGCCCGGCTCAACCCGCTGTTCGCCGACCCCGGCGTGCTGAAAATCGGCCAGAACCTCAAATACGACATGATCGTGCTGCGCCAGCACGGCGTCCCGGTCCTCGCGCCCTTCGACGACACCATGCTGCTCAGCTATGCCCTTGATGCCGGCCGCTGGAACCACGGCATGGACGACCTCAGCACCCGCCACCTCGGCCACACGCCCATTGCCTTCAAGGACGTGACCGGCGGCGCAAAAGGCAAATATGACTTCGCGCAAGTCGAACTGCGCAAGGCCACCGACTATGCCGCGGAGGACGCCGACGTCACCTTCCGCCTCCATGCCGCCTTCCGCAATCGACTGTGGCGGGAACAGGTAACCAGCATTTACGAGCTTGTCGACCGGCCCTTGCTGCCCATCATCGCCAACATGGAACTCGCCGGCATCCGCGTCGATCGCAGCGCCCTCGCCGGGCTGTCCGCTGCCTATGAAATCGAAATCGCGCGTCTTGAAGGCGAAATCCACATCCTCGCTGACGGACCGTTCAGCATCGGCAGCCCCAAGCAGCTTGGCGAAATCCTGTTCGAGAAAATGGGCCTCAAATCCGGCAAGAAAAGCAGCAAGACCGGCGCCTGGGC
>JANPEP010000304.1:0-4241 GCA_031422995.1 Polymorphobacter sp.
GCCGCGCGGACGACGTGTGAGCGCGCCTGTTCGACGAGCACGTAAGCGTCGGTCATGCGATGTTGGATGACCTGGAAGGCGCCCAGGGGTTTGCCGAACTGGGTGCGGGTTTTGACATAGGACAGGGTGGTATCGAACAACAGGGTCATCAGCCCGAGCATTTCGGCGGCGGCGGCGAGGCGGGCGGTGGCGACAACCGGAATAAGGGTTCCGAGGTCGCCGGCAAGGCGGGCGGTGGCGGGGATTTCAACGTTGCGGAGGGTGATTTCGGCGGCGACCGAGCCATCGGCGACGCGGTAGCTGCGGCGATCGACACCAGGCGCATCGGCGGCGACGAGCCAGAAGCCGATGCCGGCGAGGTCGCGGGTCTCGCCGGCTTCGCGGGCGGAGACGATGAGGGTGTTGGCGGGGCCGCCGGCGAACACGGCAGTCTTGGTACCATCGATGATGACATGATCGCCGCGGGGTTTGGCGGTGGTGGCGACATGGGCGAGATTGTAGCGCGCGTCGCGTTCGGCATGGGCGAGGACGGTGAGGGTTTCGCCGGCCATCAGCGGCGCAAGGTGCGATGCATGTTGCGCAGCATTTGCCGCAGCATCGAGCAGGGTGGCGGCAATGAGCGTTTCGAGAACAGGCTCGGCGACGAGGCCGCGACCAAGCGCTTCCATGGTGACGATCAGCTCGACGCGGCCGCTGCCGAGGCCACCGTTTTCGGCGGCGACAGTGAGAGCGAGGACGCCGGTTTCGGCGAGGCGCGCCCAGTTTGCGGCGGAAAAGCCAGCGGGCGTGATGCGGGCGGCGCGGCGCGCCTCCAGATCGCCGCCATAGCTGTCGGTGACGAAGCGTTCGAGCGCGGCCTTGAGCAGCGTCTGATCTTCGGAGAGATCGAAATTCATGCGCGTGTCACGATAACGTCGAGCCGCCGCAAACCGCGCAGCAACATATTGGGGACGTGCGACAAATCGGCATCGGGGGCGAGTTCGAAACGGGCGATTTTTTCAAACAGGACGTTGAAGGCGACGGCGAGTTCCTTGCGGCTGAGCATGTTGCCGACGCACATATGGATGCCGCGGCCAAAGGCGAGATGGCTGCGGGCGTTTTTGCGGGCGGCGTCGAAACTGTCGGGATTTTCGAATTTGGCGGGGTCGCGGTTGGCCGCAGCAAAGCGCAGCATCATCATGCTGCCCCCCGGCACGGTTATGCCGCCGAGATCGGCGTTTTTCTTGACGACGCGCCACAGCCCGGCGGTGGGGCTTTCGAGGCGCAGCATTTCTTCGACCATGTTGGGGATGAGAGTCGGATCGGCGCGGACTTTTGCTTCCTGATCCGGGTTCTGGATGAGCAGGAGGATGCCGCCGGCGAGGGTGGAGGTGGTGGTTTCATTGCCAGCGACCATCAACTGTTGCAGGATCGAGAGGATTTCGGCGTCATCAAGGGGTTGTTCGCCCTCCACGGTTGCATGGACGAGATCGGACAGCAGGTCTTCGGTGCGGTTGGCGCGGCGGGCGTCGATCTGGGCCTTCATGGCGTGTTGGAATTCGACGACCTGGCGAGCACATTCGAGCTCGCGTTCCTTGGAAATCATGCCGCCGAGGCGATCGGCAAAGGCATCCGACCAGCGTTTGACGGTGGCGATTTCGGTGCCCTGTATGCCGATCTGGCTGGCGATGACGGCGACAGGCAGTGGCACGGCGAAATCGCGGACGAAATCGATTTTGCCGTCGGCCGGGAAGGCGGCAACGAGGCGTTCGACGATGGCGCGAATGTCGGATTCGATGGCGTCGACGCGTTTCATCGAGAAGGCGAGGTTGACGAGCTTGCGAAAGCGGGTGTGGACCGGCGGGTCGGCGGTGAGCAGGGTGTTGCGTTGCGGCCAGCCCTTTTCAAGCTCGGCAGTGACTTGTGGGTCGGCGGAGCGTTGCCCGGCGAGGAGATCGCTGAAGTCGTTGGAGAATTCTTCGATGCGGCCGGTAGCTTCGGCCAGTAGGTCGTAGGAGGTGACGAGGGTGATATTGGTGCCGGGCAGCAACATCACCGGGCGGGTTGCGATGGCGGCCTGGTAATAGGGGAACGGATCTTCGAGCACATCGGGTGCGAAAAGCGTGGCTGTGTCGAGATCGATGTGAGTCATGCGCCAAAGCTAAGGCGCTTCGGGTGAAAAGCGCGACACTGATAAGTAAGAGGGGGGATAAGTAAGAGGGGAGATTAGTGAGAGGGGAGATTAGTGAGAGGTGGTATCAGCCTGACGGCATCTGGCTGGTGAATTCGGCCATGTCGAAATAATCGCGCCAGGCGGCAATCTTGCCGTCGCGGATTTCAAAGACGCCCATGACGCGCAGGACGATGGCGTTTTCGCCCATGTGCAGGTGATCGGTGCGTTCGGTCATGACGGTGTTGCCGGTGGCGGTGATGTTGTGGATGTCGAATTTTGCCGCGGTGAGGGGGAAGGGCGCGAAAAACGCCTTGAATTCGGCCAGGCCATGGCAGGGCGCCATGGGAATGTTGTGGTAGATTATGTCGTCGGCGAGCGCCGCGTGGATGGCGGGCCAATCGAGACGATCCCAGGCGGCGCAGAAATCGGTGACGATGGTGAGGGCGGTCATGGCGGGCATCCTTTGCGGCTTTGACAGGAGACTACACGGTTGCGGGGCGGGGCATCCCTGACAATTGCTTCAGCCGTGGTGGGCGGCGCCGTTATCCGATGAATGGGAATTTTGTCGGGCATTGGGTGGCGACGGGACCGGCAGGGGACGGCAACAATCGAATTTGCGTTGATTCTGCCGATCATGGTGTTGCTGGTGATGGGGTTGGCCGACGAAGTGCGGCGCACGCTGGCGGCGATGGACGTGGATGCGGTGGCGGCGACGGGGGCGATGTGGGCGGTGCAGCATGGGCCGGATGGCGCCCGGATGCGGGCAGCGATGGCAGCGCAGGACGGTGCGGTGGAGGCGCAGATCAGGATTGTGGTGTGCGGTGGCGGCTGTGGCGGATTGCCGGCCGGACGTTATGTGCGGGTGGTGGCCGGGCGGCGGGTGCCGAGCCTGTTTGGCGCATTGCGCGCAGCACAGGTGACCAGCACGGCGACGGTCCGCATCGAATGAAGTACAATCATGTAAATGGGGTGCAGGGGACAAGTCCCCTGCCCGCCGGCGGCATCCTTGTGGACCGACAAGGTGCAGCCGCGCTGGAGTTCGCGTTGATCGCGCCGCTGTTCCTGATGCTGGTGTGCGGGACCATGGAGCTTTCGCGCTGGGCCTGGGGCGCGGCGGCGGTGCGGGATGCGGCGGCGCGGGGGGCGCGGTGCATCGCAGTGACGCCGGGCATATGTGGTTCGGAGGCGGCGGTGCAGCGGATTCTGGACGGTGCCGGTGGTGTGGGATTTGCGAAATCAGCGTGCGGGGTTCGCGTGGTGGTGACGGGTGGGCACCCGGCGGTGCTGACGCCGGGCTTGGGTGTGGTGCGGGGGGCGGCGTGTGCTGGATGATGAGCGTGGCGCGGTGGGGGTGTTGTTCGGATTGCTGGCACCGGTGCTGCTGGCGGCGGTAGCGTTCGCGATCGATGTGACGGCCTGGTATCGCGATGCGGTGCATTTGCAGGGGCTGGCGGATCGGGCGGCGGTGAGTGCGGCGCCCTTGTGGAGCCGGGGGGAACGGGCGGGCGCCGTGGCTGTGGCGCGGGCGTTGGTGG
Source organism: Polymorphobacter sp. (assembly GCA_031422995.1). Lineage (GTDB taxonomy): Bacteria > Pseudomonadota > Alphaproteobacteria > Sphingomonadales > Sphingomonadaceae > Sandarakinorhabdus. The sequence goes on from JANPEP010000304.1 coordinate 3,688, forward strand.
CGGACGATAGCGCCAGGCTGGATTTTGCCGGGGCGGTGCGACAGGGGCGATGGGTCGGGACTCGCGATGCGATGGAAGTTGCCGTGAGCGGGCGCAAGTCGCATGTGTTTGCGGTCATTGCCTTGGGGGACGAGCGGCAGCGCGCGCGGGCTGTGGCCATGGACGGCGGGGCGGCGCCGCGGCTGGTCGAGTGACGTTCAGCGCGACAGGGTGGTGACGACCGCCGGGCCGATGAGCACGACGAACAGCGGCGGCAGGACAAAGGCGATCATTGGCACGGTCATCAGCGCCGGCAGGCGGGTGGCCCGCGCCTCGGCCCGCAGCAGCCGGGCGGTGCGCGCCTCGGTGGCCATGGTGCGCAGGGCCTCGGCGAGGGGCGTGCCGAAGCGTTCGGTTTGCGTGAGCACGGCGCCGAGGCCGGTGACGAGATCGATGGGGACGCGGCGGGCGAGATTGGCCAGCGCATCGGCGCGATTGGGCAGAAAGCCGAGTTCGAGCGCGGTGAGGCGGAGTTCGGCGGCAAGCGCCGGGTGGGCGGGGGCGAGTTCGCGGCC
>JANPEP010000305.1:0-2905 GCA_031422995.1 Polymorphobacter sp.
ACATGCCGCGCGCCGGGCAGAATGTCGCCGAACACATCGCCCAGAAATACGGCGCCGACCCCGAACGCTCGCGCGGCACCCGCGATCTCATCCGCACCACCGCCGCACAGCTCGGCTTCACCATGAACAGCGGCCCCGACAGCCGCATCTGGAACAGCTTCGATTGCCACCGCCTGCTGCATTGGGCAGCTGAGAAGGGCCGCCAGCACGCCCTAAAAATGGCACTCTTCACCGCCCATTTCACCAATGCGCAAGACCTCGGCGACCCCGAAACCCTCATCACCGCCGCCGAAACCGCCGGCCTCGACCCGCAAGCCGCCCGCGAAATCCTGTCCTCCGGTGCCTATATCGACGACGTCCGCAAAGACGAACGCTTCTGGCGCGAACAAGGCATCACCGCCGTCCCCGCCATTGTCATCAACGGCAAATACTTCATCAGCGGCGGGCAACCGGTCGAAGCTTTTGAAAAAGCTATCCGCAGCATTGCCGCCGAAACTTGACAGAGCCTCCGTCGGCTGGGGCCCCAGACCCCATTTCATCCGATTCGCCAAAAGCGCTGAAGCAGTATGATCGGCACCGCGAAAATGATTGGGGTCTGGGGCCATAGCCCCAGCCGCCGGAGGCTCTTATACTTCGCCGGAGGCCCCTTGCCCTATCCCGCGCTCTGCCCATTCGCCGCCAGCACATCACCGGCGAGGTAAAGCGACCCCGTCACCAGCACCACCGGCGGCCGCGCTCGGTCCGCCGATCTCCCGATTTCCGCCAAGGCCGCCGACACACCGGCACTCGCCTGCCCCGGCAACCCGGTCTCGCGCGCCATCCGCACCAATTCCTCGGGCGCATGGCTCTCATGCCCCTCGATCGGCACCGTATAAACCGCCGTGGCCCGCCCGGCGAACGGCTTCAAAAATCCGGCGGCATCCTTCACCGCCAGCATCCCGAGAACGATGTAAAACGGCCGCTCCGCCAATGACTGGTCGCGGAAATGATCGGCAATCGCCCGCCCGGCCGCCGGATTATGCCCGCCGTCGATCCACACATCGCTCCCCGCCGGCAATTTCGCCGTCAACGGCCCACGGTCGAGCTTCTGCAGCCGCGCCGGCCATTCGGCCCAGCCCATCCCCGCTCGAAACGCCGCATCGGGCATCAACAGCACGGATTGCGCCCGCAACATCGCCACCGCCAACGCCGCATTGTCCAACTGGTGCGCCCCGGCCAGCCGCGGCAACGGCAGCGCCAGATGCCCCTCCGCATCCCGGTAATGCAGCGCGCCTTCATACAGCGCTGCATCCCAGTCATCGCCGCGAATCCGCAACGCCGCCCCGGCCACGCCTGCAACTTCGGCAATTCGCCCGGTCACCGCCTTGGGGTAGCGCGAGATCACCATCGGCACGGCCTTCTTGGCAATCCCGGCCTTCTCGCGCGCAATGTCCAATATGCCCGCGCCCAGCCATTGCTGATGGTCCAGGCCAAGTTGCGCAATCCCCGTCACCAGCGGATTGGGAATGACATTGGTGGCATCCATCCGGCCACCCAGGCCGACTTCGATGATGCACGCATCCGCCGGCTCCCGCGCAAACGCCAGGAATGCCAACGCCGTCGTCAGCTCGAAAAATGTGATGTCCTGCCCACCATTCTTGCCCAGAATCTCGCGCAGCAGTTCTGCCAGCGCCTCATCCTCGATCACCTGGCCAGCCACGCGAATGCGCTCGTTGAAACGGATCAGATGCGGCGATGTATAGACATGCACCCGCCGCCCCGATGCCTCCAGGCACGCCCGCAGGAACGCCACGGTGGATCCCTTGCCGTTGGTCCCCGCCACATGAAACACCGGCGGCAGCTTCAGATGCGGATTGCCCAGCCGTGACAACAGCCGCAACAACCGGTCGAGCGACAAATCAATCTCGGTCGGATGCAGCGCATAGGCCGCGCCCAGCAACGCATCGAGCACGGCGTTGTCGGACCGTGCCCGCTCCATCATGGCCCCCCGCTTTGCCATCAGGCAGGCTCGGGCACGCGCCGTGCCGTCAGCAGCCCCAGCACCCGTGCCAGTGTTTCCTTCAGATCCTTCCTGTGCACCACCATGTCGAGCATGCCATGGGCAAGCAGATATTCGGCGCGCTGAAAGCCTTCGGGCAGTTTCTCCCGGATCGTCTGCTCGATCACCCGCTGCCCGGCAAACCCGATCAGCGCATTGGGCTCGGCAATCTGCACATCGCCGAGCATGGCATAACTCGCTGTCACCCCGCCGGTGGTCGGATCGGTCAACACCACGACATAGGGCAGGCGGGCTTCCTTCAACTCGGCGATGCCCACAGTGGTGCGCGGCATCTGCATCAGGCTCTAAATGCCCTCCTGCATCCGCGCGCCGCAGGCCGCGGTAAACACCACGAACGGCACCTGCGCCGCCACGGCAGCCCGCGCCCCGGCCAGGAATGCCTCGCCGACACCCATGCCCATCGATCCGCCCATGAAGGCAAAATTCTGGATGGCGACGATCGCCCGTACCCCGTCGATGGTGCCGTCGCCCACTGTCATCGCTTCGGGTTCGCCCGTCGCGGCCTTGGCGGCGCGTAACCGGTCGACATAGCGTTTCTGGTCGCGGAACTTCAGCGGGTCCTCGGCAACCTTGGCCACCGCCACCATGGCGAACTCGCCATCGAAAATCTGCGCAAACCGCGCCTTGGGGCCGATGCGTTCATGATGGTCACAGCGTGGGCAGACCGATTGGTTTTCCTCGAATTCCTTGGTGTAAACCATCGTTCCGCAATTGCGGCACTTGGTCCACAGATTGTCCGGCGTCTCCCGCCGCGACATGAACCCGGTCAACTGCTGCCGCGTGCGCGTAATCCAGCTCATGCCGCTACATCCTGTTTTCGAGCACCCCGAACCGCCGCCGCCAGCC
>JANPEP010000306.1:0-2380 GCA_031422995.1 Polymorphobacter sp.
AACCCCAGCATCAACCCCTGCCGCGCCTCGGCCTCGAACCCCGCCGCATCGCCGATATCGGTAAACACCCCATCAAAACACATCTTCCCCGCCGCCCGCGCCGCCACCACAATCGCCGACAGCGCGTAAAGCAACGGCGTCCGCGCCGCATCGGGACGCGCCCGCAAATCCTTGGCCAGATCCGCCATCCCCGCCAGCAACGCCACCACACCCGGCACGTCGGCAATCGCCGGCGCCGCCAGCACCCCGCGCGGCGTCTCGATCATCGCCCACACCGGCAAGCCCCCGGCAGCAGCCACCGCCGCTCGCGCTTCCTCGGCACTATCCACCTTGGGCACCACCAGCGCCCCAAACCCGGCCGCCTCCGCCGCCGCAAAATCCGCCGACGACCACGAAGTCCCCAAACCATTCACCCGCAGCAACAATTCCCGCGAGCCCCAGCCCCCCGCCTGCGCCGCCGCCACCGCCGCCGCCCGCGCCGCATCCTTGGCCTCGGGCTGCACCGCATCCTCCAGGTCCAGAATTACGCTGTCCGCGGCAAGCGTCCGCGCCTTCGCCACCGCACTCTCGCGGTTGGCCGGCAGATACAGCACGGATCTGCGCGGCCGCAGGTCTTCATTGATCACAAAAACGGCTCCTCAATAGAGGATCACCTTAAAGCGCCCCAACGGCGTAGCCGCAACACCGTTTGCGCAGCCGCAACACCGTTTGCGCAGCCGCAACAGCGTTTGCGTATCCGCGACCGCCTTTAAGCTGCGATAGCCCGATTTCGCCGGCGCCGCATTGCCGCGCCCGTCAAGCCAAAGCCGCCGATCAGCATCGCCCAGCTCGCAGGCTCCGGCACCGTTCCGAAATTAAGCACCGTGCCATCGGCCAGATTGCCGCCCGGATAGATGCCGAAATCGTCGGTCGGGCCCGATGGCACGCCATTCAAGGTCACATTCGTGAAACCGATGATGAAATTGCCCCCCGCCGAGGCATTGATCGCCGAAATGGCCGCAGCGCTCAACGAAAAGGTCACCTGCGTCGAAAGCAGCGACACCGAAGCAAACAGCGCACCATCACCCAGGTCGGTATAACCGGCAATGCCCGACGACGAACTGGCCAAATCTGCAAAGCTCGTTGTCACCGCGTGGATTTCTATGATGTGCGGCGTGAACACCTGGTACGGCGAAGGCTTCAACGTCAAAGTCGCTGAACTGATGGTTCCGGCGGGCAACGCAAACGCCGCCCAGCTGTTGTAACGGTCGCTGAATTCATTGCCAGTGAAGGTGTTGTTGCCCGACGAGGCGCCATTGCCATTGCCGGCCGAATTCACCCAGCCCTGGGCGAACGACGTAATTGACGCCGCCTGCGCCGAACCCGCCATCACCAATGCGCCTGCGACAAGCGCCGTCATCGAAGCGATCCGCATTACAAGCCCCTCAAAATTTTCCCCATTTACAATTACGCCGCTCGTCATTGCCAGTCAAGCGTCGCTAGTCGCCATCCCATCCCCCCATCTTCCCCCGCAGCTTCCCCAGCGCCGCCTTCTTGATCTGGCAAATCCGCGCCGCCCCCACCCCCAGCACCTGGCCTATTTCCTCCAAATTCAACTCCTCGACAAAATACAATTGCAACACCATCGCCTCGCGCTCGGGCAGGGTCGAAACCGCCGCCGCAATCGCTTTCTGCATGGTCTTCGATTCCAGCTGTGCGTGCGCATCCGGCGTATCATCGGCAAACCAGTCGCTATGGTCTGAATACACATCATCGATGCTCTCGGTGTGCGTCGCCTGGGTCGCCGCCATCCCGGTGCGAAACACCTCAACGGTAATCTCCAGCTTCTCCGCCATCTCGGCATCGGTCGCCGCGCGCCCCAAAATCCCCTCCAGGGCCGATCGCACCGCCCCCCATTCCCGCCGCCGTCGCATCGCAGATCGCACCAGCGTCGCGCCTTTGCGCAACTGGTCGATCATCGCGCCGCGTATCCGCACCGTTGCATAGGTCGCAAACGCCGCATGGCCGCGGTCCTCAAACGCCCGCGCCGCCTCGATCAAGCTGACCATGCCGATCTGCACCAGATCCTCGACATCGATGGCAGACGACACCCGCGCATGCACATGCCAGGCGATCTTGCGCACCAGAGCCAGATGGCTGGACACCAACCGCTCCGGATCGGTCCGCGCCAATCGCGCCGGCGCATACAGTGCCGGATCAAGCCCAAGTCGAGCATCCATATTCAGGCTCCTTCATTCAGAGGAAAATCTTCACGCGTGACGGCAATCGGCAGCGCCGTCTTGCCCCCCACGACAGCCACCACATCCACCGTCCGGTCATCCGGAATCTCGGTAAACGAAAGCACCACCGGCTGCGGCAACCGCACCCGCAACAACAACCA
>JANPEP010000307.1:0-13662 GCA_031422995.1 Polymorphobacter sp.
GCGAGCAGGATAACGATATTGGGCCGTGGCGGGGCAGGGGCAGGGGCCGCCGCTGTGCAAAGCAAAAGCGCCAGCAAGGCCAACCTGCTCGCTCTCCCCTGCGCGCAGGGCGACCCGGCGCTCACAACAATTCCTCCCTGATGATCTTGCTGCTTCCTGCGGGCAGGCTCCACATCATGCCATCCTCGCCCACGCTGATCGGCCCGCCGAAATGATCAGGCGCATCGCTCAGGAACGCGGGATACGCGAACGCCATCGGCATCGGCGGCACGACATGGTTGAGCACCAGCGCCCGTACCCCCGCCGCGCGCGCCGCGTCCGCCGCCTGCTCCGGCGTGGTGTGATAATTCAGGATATCGCGCGTGATCTGCGCCGTATTGGCAATGCCCTTTGCCGCCAACCCGTCGGTCAACAGCGCCACCAGCTTCGGCTGCAACGCCTCGTGCACCAATACATCGGCGCCCCTCGCCACTGCCACCACAGATGGCGTCGGCGCCGTATCACCGCTCAACACCACTGACCGCCCCTTGTAATCGAACCGATACCCCACCGCCGGTTCCACCGGGCCATGGTCGACCCGAAACGCCGTCACCCGCACCCCGCTATCGTCCAGAACCACCACCGGTGCATCGCCAATCACAAACGGCATCGCCACCGCCCCGGCGCCCGATGGCGGCATGATCGCTGCGCCATGATGCACCGTGCGATAGCCATTATCCAGCGCATAGGCGGCGTTGAAGCCGGCCACCACCTGCTCCACTCCACGCGGCCCCATAACCGGCAAAGGCGCCAACGAAGGCTTGCCCGACCAACGCAGCAACAGCATCGGCCCCAGCCCGTCGATATGGTCCGAATGGAAATGCGTCAGGAACAACCGCTCCACCCGCCCTACCGGCATCCCCATCAACGTCAAATTGCGCGCTCCGCCCTCGCCCGCATCGATGATGAACATGCGTTTTCCAGCGATCACCAACGTGCATGGCCCCGCCCGTGCCGGATCGGGCAAGGGCGATCCGCTGCCGCACAACACGACGTGCAAGCCATCGGGCAATCCTGCGGTTGCATCGCGGCCAATCCGGTTGGCCAACACACGCTCCAGTATCGCCGTGCCCAACTGCCGCTGGAAAACCCTGGTGCCGATGCCGCCGAGAAAGGCCAGCGCCAACACACCCAGCAATATCTTGCCTGTCCGGCTCATGCTGTCCTCGCTTTCCCGCGCACCTTGCCTTATGGATATGGCACAATCAATGTCGAAACCTTGCGCAGGCTTTCGCTGCGTGCCAGGCTCTGCCACCATGGACGCTGGGGAGAATATCATGCGGAATGCACTGCGCGTCACCATCGGTCTTGTCGGCCTGTTCAACATCATCATCGGCCTCGGGTTCCTGTTCGCCCCCGCCCACCTCGCCTCGCTGTTCTTCGTCGCGCCAATGGGCACTCAGGGCATGGCCACTGTTCGCGCCGATTTCCCCGGCTTTTTCATTGGTGCCTCGGTGTTCGCCCTCATCGGCGCCTGGACCGGCCAGGCCCGACCCTTGCTGGTTCCCATCCTGATGCTCGGCCTCGCTTTCTTTGGCCGCGTCGTCAGCATCTTGCTGGATGGTATGGCCCCCACCGCCCTGCCACCGATGATCGTTGAAGCCATCATGATCACCGTCCTCGTTCTCGGCTGGCGCAATTTCGACCGGTCCATGGGATGAAGCCCTGGGCCAGGATCCTGCTCGGCACCACCGCCGTGCTTGCTGCCGGTGTGTTCGTGGCACGCGATACCATAAAGCTCCACCTCGCCGGCTGGATGGCCGCCCCCACCGCTGCCAATCACCCGGTCATCTGGGCGCAAGGCCCCGCAGCTCCAGCATCAGCTCAGCGCCCGCCCAACATCATCCTCATCATGGCCGACGACCTCGGCATCAACAATCTCTCGCTCACCGGCACCGGCGTCGCCGGCGTTCCTACCCCCAATATCGATGCCATCGGCCGCCAGGGCGTCACCTTCACCAATGGCTATGCCGGCAACGCCACCTGCGCGCCCTCGCGCGCTGCGTTGATGACCGGGCGTTATCCCACCCGCTTCGGCTATGAATTCACCCCCACCGATCCTGACATCCCGAAATGGTTCCCCAACAGCTTGTTCCGCGTCGATGCCATGTTCGCCCGCAACATCGCAGCCATGCCGACCAATTGGGAACACAAGGCGATTTTCGATGAAAATGCTGCGGCCAACGCCGCGCCACCGGGGGGAAAGGGCGTTCCCTCATCCGAAATCACCATCGCCGAGCAGCTGAAAGCCCGCGGCTATCACACCATTCACCTCGGCAAATGGCATCTGGGCGATGCTCCCGGCATGCGCCCCGAGCAACAAGGTTTCGATGAAAGCCTGGGCTTCATGATCGGCGGCATGAAGTTCCTGCCTGAAAACGATCCGAACGTGGTCAATTCCAGACAGAGCTTTGATCCCATAGACAAATATCTCTGGGCCAATCTGCCCTTTGCCGTGCAGTTCAATGGCGGGCCGCGCTTCGCACCCGATCGCTACATGACGGATTACATGACCGACCAGGCTCTGGCCGGCATCCGCGCCAACCGCAACCGGCCGTTCTTCATGTACCTCGCGTACAACGCGCCCCACACGCCCCTGCAAGCGCTGAAATCCGACTATGACGCGCTGTCGCAGATCAAGGACCATCGCCTTCGGGTCTATGCCGCCATGGTCCGCGCCCTTGATCGCGGCGTCGGCAGGGTCATGGCCGAACTGAAGGCGCAAGGCATCGACGACAACACGCTCGTCATCTTCTCCTCCGACAATGGCGGCGCGCATTATATCGGCTTACCCGAAATCAACCGTCCCTATCGCGGCTGGAAAGCCACGTTTTTCGAAGGCGGCACCAAGGTTCCCTTCATGATGCGCTGGCCCGGCCACATCCCCCCGGCCACCACCTATGCCCCGGCCATCAGCCATTTCGACATCTACGCCACCGCCAGCGCCGTCGCCGGCGCCCCACTGCCCACCGATCGCAAGGTCGATGGCGTCGATGTCCTGCCGTACATTGCCGGCACCAACCCGGGTGTTCCGCACCAGACGCTGTTCTGGCGCAGCGGCGCCTATCGCGTCGTGCGTGACGGCAACTGGAAACTCCAGTCGCTCGATTTGCCCCGAAAAGACTTGCTCTTCGATCTCGCCGCCGATCCAACCGAACAGAGTGATGTCGCCGCCGCCAACCCGGCAGTTGTCACCGCACTCCTCGCCCGACTGGCGGCCCATGACGCCGAACAACAACCGCCGGCCTGGAAATCGCTGGTGCGCGCCCCGATTCCCATTGATCGTCCGCTCGGAACGCCGTCCAAACCCGGCGAAACATATATCTATTGGTCTAACTGACGCTATTCATTAAACTGAACAAAATGTCGCTTTCCGATCCCCCGCCGTCAACGGATGGCCGCCGACGCCGCTCCGAACAAAGCCGCGACCGCATTGTCATGGCCATAATGGCGCTCGTTGCCGAAGGCGGCATCACCCCCAGCGCCGAAGACGTTGCGGCCCGCGCCCAGGTCGGCCTGCGCAGCGTGTTCCGCCACTTCAAGGACATGGAAAGCCTGTACGCCGAAATGATGCTGCGCCTTGCCCGCGGCTATGAAGCTGCCATGGCGCCGTTCGAAACCACCGGCTGGCACGCCCAATTGTTCGAAGCCATTGGCCGCCGCTTCGGCGTTTATGAAACCATGCTGCCATACAAGCGCGCCTCCGACGCCCATCGCCACGAATCCCCGACCATTCAGCGTATGCACGATGGCATCACCGTGCTGCTTCGCGCCCGGTTGCAGGCAGTGATGCCGCCGCATCTCGCCGGCAATCAGATTGCCTTTGAAACCCTCGACATGCTGCTCAGCGTCGACACCTGGTCACGCCTGCGCGTTGACCAGAAACTCTCCCCCGAAATCGCTCGCCAGGTCATCGAAACCCAGGTGGCCGCGCTCATCGTTCAATAGCGGCCGGGCGGCTTTATGCCCGCCTTACGCGGCGAGACATGTTTTGCCATGGCAGCCTGTCGCCGGTTGCCTTGATAATGCTGCCTCACCTTCCGGAGCAGCAATATGACCTTTCAACCGTGCTTGACGCACTTTGATGCCGATTATGCGTGTCAATTGGGCAACACTGAACCGAAACCGGCGGACAAATGCTGCATTGCAGCTATACAAGCCCCGCCTGCCCACTCTAGCTATGTTCCAACTGCTTGGACCGTTGCCCCGCCATCTCCGGATGGAAGAGAGGACCGGCCTTGCGGATGGGAGAGGAACATTCAACCCCCAACAGAGGGACAATGTTCCATGCGTCACATTCTTGCCAGCGCCGCTCTCGTCGCCCTTGCCATTTCCACCCCGGCGCTTGCCGCCGATGAAGCCGCAACGCCCGCGTTCAAGGCCTCCGGCTCGGTTGCACTCGTCTCCGACTATCGCTTCCGTGGTGTGTCACAGTCGGACAAGGGCGCCGCCATCCAGGGCGGCATCACCGTCGGCCACCAAAGCGGCGCCTATGTCGGCTTCTGGGCCTCGAACCTTTCCGGCTGGGGCACCTTCGGCGGCCCCAACCTCGAACTCGACCTGATCGGCGGATATAAATTCGGCGTTGGCAATGGCACGCTCGATGTCGGGCTGACCTGGTATGTCTACCCGGGCGGCGCGTCCAAGACTGCGTTCGCCGAGCCCTATATCAAGTTGGGCGGCACCGCCGGGCCGGTCTCATTGCTCGCAGGCGTCGCATATGCGCCCAAGCAACAGGCGCTCGGCAACTGGTATTTTTCCGGCGCGTCCTATGTCAACGGCATCATCGATGACGAAGGCGCCAAGGACGATAACCTGTATCTCTGGGGCGATATCTCCAGCGGGATCCCAGACACCGGCATAACTTTGAAGGCACATATCGGCTATTCCGACGGCAACCCCGGCCTTGGTCCCAATGGCACCAGCGTCGCGCCGACAGGTTCCTATTGGGATTGGTTGATCGGCGTCGATTATGTCGTTGGTCCGGTCACTCTGGGCGTCGCCTATGTCGATACCGACATCAGCCTGCGCGATTCGGCCTATCTGTTGCCGAACTTCTCCTCGACCAAGGATGGCTCGACGATCGCCGGCAGCAAGATCCTGTTCTCGATTACCGGCGCTTTCTGATCTGAGGCAAAGGGGGCCGCAGCATTCGTTGCGGCCCTCTTTTCACATCAGAAAAAATCGGCGCGAGGGCGGCCTTCGGGATCGTAAACCGGCTGTTTCGCCGTCACCGCATATTTGTGGCTCACGGCGCTGGTGATGCCGGCGCTCTGCATATGCCCCAACATGCCGCGATACGCCGGCCCCGCCAGATGCGCCGCCAGCGCATCCTGTCCGGTCCATTCCTCGAACACGTGCACCCGCGCTGCATCATGCGGATCCGCCGTCCAGGCGTAGGAAAGGCAGCCCGGCTGGGCGAGCGCCGCATCGACATGGGGCTTCGCATCCAGCAACGCCGCCGCGCGCTGCGCCGGATCCACATCGACAACAGCATAAACAACAATGGTCATGGTCGGCCCCTCAATGTTCGATCAGGATGGCGAACACCCGCCGCGCAAAGCACCAATGCCCGTCCACCCGCACGAATTCATCATCATAAATCCCGGCGACCCGCCGAACACTGCCTTCGGTGGTGCGCAACACCTCCTGCGTCTGGCACCGCACCGATGCCCGGTCACCATTCAGGCGAATGGGGCCCATGCCGGTCAGGAAACTCACCGCATCGAACTGCGACATCGCTCCCTGCCACAGCGCGACAATCGCTGCGCGTCCGGCGACTTCATGCCCCATCAACGACCATGTCGCATCCTCCGCCCAGGTCGCCTCCCACGCAGCGGCATCGCGGCGACTAACGGCGTCGCCATATGCAGCCACCAACTCAGTGATGGCAATTCGGTCGGAATCAAAACTGGTCATGCTGCAATTCGTCGTCCCACCGAGCACATCCGGCAACTGGCATTTGTGCGCGGCATTGCCCTTCACGGCACTGCCCCCTAAGGTCTGGCGCTTCCTGTTCCCGGGGGAGCTTTTCACTTTGATCGACCCGCTCGTCGGCATCATCATGGGTTCGACGTCCGATTGGGCGACGATGCAACATGGCGCCGAAATCCTAACAACCCTCGGCATCCCACACGAAACCCGCGTTGTCAGCGCGCACCGTACGCCGCAACGCCTTTACGATTATGCCGGCAACGCCGCTTCGCGCGGGCTGAAAATCATCATCGCCGGGGCTGGGGGCGCCGCGCATCTTCCCGGCATGGCCGCCGCCATGACCCGGCTGCCGGTGTTCGGCGTGCCGGTGGAATCAAAGGCGCTCAGCGGGATGGACAGCCTGTTGTCGATCGTCCAGATGCCCGCCGGCATCCCCGTCGGTACCCTCGCCATCGGCAAGGCCGGTGCCATCAACGCCGCGTTGCTCGCCGCTGCCATCCTCGCTCTCACCGATGCCGACCTGGCCCAGCGCCTCGACGCCTGGCGGCAGGCGCAGACCGACAGCGTCGCCGAAATCCCTGCATGATTCCACCCGGCGCAACGATCGGCATCCTCGGCGGTGGCCAGCTTGGCCGCATGCTGGCGCTCGCCGCTGCCAATATGGGCTATCGCGTCCATGTGCTGGCACCAGAATCCGAACTTCCCGCCGGCGATGTCGCCGCTACCGTTACCCGCGCCGCCTATACCGATCTCGCGGCTCTTGACCGTTTCGCCGCCGCCGTCGATGTCGCCACTTTTGAATTCGAAAATATCGACCCTGCCGCCATCCGCCACCTCGCTGCGAGCATCCCCGTCCACCCCGGCGCCGCCAGCCTGGAGGTCGCGCAGGATCGTCTTGCGGAAAAACGCTTCGTCGAAGCGCTTGGCGGCAAGCCCGCCGCCTATCGCGCCGTGGGCAGCCGCGCCGATCTGGATGCCGCCATCGCCGACCTCGGCTGCCCCTGCGTACTCAAGACCCGCCGCTTCGGCTATGATGGCAAGGGCCAGGCCCGCATCCACAGCCCCGCCGATGCCGATGCCGCCTGGGCCGCCATCGCCGGCCAACCCGCCATCCTCGAAGCCTGGGTCAGCTTCACCCATGAGTTCAGCGTCATCCTCGCCCGCGGCGCCGATGGTGAAATCGTCACCTGGCCAACCCCCGACAACCGCCACAAGGCCGGCATCCTCGATACCAGCCGCATCCCCGCGCCCCCCGAAATCGCTGCTCTTGCGGCCGAAGCCACCGGCCTTGCCTGCAAGGTCGCCGAAGCGCTTGGCCATGTCGGCGTGCTCACGCTGGAATTCTTTGCCACCGCCGATGGCCCGCGCTTCAACGAAATGGCGCCTCGCGTCCACAACAGCGGCCATTGGACCATCGAAGGCACCCGCGCCTCGCAATTCGAAAATCACATCCGTGCAGTGTGTGGGCTCCCGCTCGGCTCGACCGAGCTCACTGCCCCCGACATCCTGATGAAGAACCTGCTCGGTGAAGACGTTCACGACTGGCGCGATTTGCTGGCAGATCGCCGCGCTCATCTCCACCTTTATGGCAAAAGTGAAATCAAACCCGGCCGCAAGATGGGCCATGTCACCTGGCTGTGACCACCCCACGACCATCGCGCACCCCCCATGGCGCACGCTCCAACCCATCGGCTAGAACCCTCGCATGACCAGCGCCGCCCCCATCCCGATGAATCGCGCGCTCACCTTCCTGTTCGTCACCGTCCTCATCGATGCCATCGGCTTTGGCATCGTCATCCCCGTCCTTCCCGGACTGATCGTCAGCCTGACCGGCAAATCGCTCGCCGGCGCTGCCCAGGTCAGCGGCGGCATCATGTTCCTCTATGCCGTGACACAGTTCATCTGCGGCCCCATCATCGGCGGCCTGTCGGATCGTTTCGGCCGCCGCCCCGTCCTGCTCGCCAGCCTGCTGGCCTTCGGCATTGACTATCTGGTCATGGCCTTTGCCCCCACGCTCGCCTGGCTCATCGCCGCGCGCCTCGTCGCCGGCGTCACCGGCGCCAGCTTTCCCACCGCCTACGCCTATATTGCCGACATCTCGCCGCCGGAAAAACGCGCCCCCAATTTCGGCGTCATCGGCATGGCCTTTGGCTTTGGTTTCATCATCGGGCCAGCACTGGGCGGCATTGTTGCCCAATATGGCGATCGCCTGCCGTTCATGCTTGCTGCCGGGCTGGCCTTTGCCAATGTCGCCTATGGCTGGTTCGTCCTGCCCGAAAGCCTCGCCCCTGAAAACCGCCGCAGCTTCGACATCCGCCGCGCCAACCCCGTCGGCGCGCTGATGCGCCTCAAAACTGCCCATCCGCGCGTGCTCATGCTCGCGCTCACCGTCTTCGTCTGGACCATGGGCTATCAATCGCTTTACGCCACCTGGAACTATTTCGGCATCGAACGCTTCGACTGGACCCCCGGCCAGGTCGGCTGGAGCCTCGCTGCCGTCGGTGTCTCCGGCGCCCTTGTCCAGGGCGTGCTCGCCCGCAAACTCATCCCGAAATACGGCCCGCGCAACATCATCGTCGCCGGCGCCACCTCCGCCATCGCCGGCTATCTCATCTACGCTTTCGCCGGCCATGGCTGGATGATGTATCTCGGCATCGCCGTCTCCGCGCTCCAGGGCCTGGTGTTCCCCTCGCTCCAGGGCATGATGTCATCGGGCGTCCCGTCGTCCGAACAAGGCGAACTCCAGGGCGCCGTCAGCAGCATTCAAAGCCTCAGCGCGATCTTCGGGCCACCGTTGATGACCGGCGCCTTCGCGCACTTCTCCGCCCCCGGTGCCGCCCTCTACCTCCCCGGCGCGCCCTTCATCCTCGCCGCCGGCTTCAGCGTCCTCACCCTCATCATCTTCGCCCGTGCCGTGGCGATGGGCGCCCCGGCCGCCGAGCCGCAACCGACCTGAAGCGCCCTACCGCACCTCAACCGGCAACCCCAGCTTGGCCAGTTGCGGCTCCACCACCTTGCGATCCCCCACCACCACCCAGGTAAAGCGATCGGTCGACAACAGCTTCGCCGCTTCGTTCAACTGCGCCGGCGTCAACGTCTGCAATCGCGGCACCAGCTTGCCGTAATAATCATCGCCGCGTCCATAAACGGCGTTCTTCTCGATGGCGCCCAGCAAGGCGCCGCCACTCTCGAAATCCCCCGGCAAGGATCGCACCGTGTTGTTGATCGCCTTGTCGCGCTCGGCGGCATCGATCGGCCGCGTCGACGTCAGCGCCTTCACATCGCCAATCATCGCGGCCAGCGAATCGCCAGTACGGTCCGATTGCACCGGCGCCACGATCACCGAAACCATGCGGTCTGCGGTGTCGCCAAACAACGATCCAACGCCATAGGCCCAGCCCTTGTCCTCGCGGATGTCCATGTTCAACCGCGACGTCGACAGCCCGCCCAATATGTCGTTCGCCGCCCGCAGCGCGATCGGGTCCTCGCTGCCCTTCACCGGCAAGACCACCCCGCCGCGGATATAGCTTTGTGGGCTGTCGGGCCGGTCGATCAGGATGATGCGCGCGCCCTTGGGCTCGGGCACTGCCGGGAAAACCTTGGTCCCCTTCGCCACCGCCGGGTCGGGCCGCCAATTGCCGAATGTCGCCTCCAGCTGCGGCTTCAATTCCGCCATGGTGATGTCACCCACCACGAACATCGTCGCATTGTCCGGCCGGATCCAGCGCTTGTGCCACGCCACCAGATCGGCCTGCGTCACTGCCTTCACCCCGGCGGTGCTGCCACTGCCGGTTGATGGCACTCCGTAGGGGTGATCGGCGCCGTACAACAGCACCGGCAACACCCGCCGCGTCATGTTGCCGGGGTCGGTTTCCTCCTGCGCGATCCCCGCCAGCACCTGGCCGCGCACCCGCTCCAGTTCCTTGGCATTGAACGTCGGCCGCTGCACGACATCGGCAAACAGCGCCAGCGACGCCGGCAAATTGGGCTTCAACGCATCCAGCGTGATCCGCGTCCGGTCATACGCCGCACCCGCCCCGATGCCAGCGCCCAACCGCTCGCGCGCCTCGGCAATTTGCGGCCCGCCCAACCCGCCGGCACCTTCGTCCAGCAAATTCAGCGCCAGCCCCTGGATGCCCAGCCTGGTCCGGTCATCGGCACCAAAGCCTGCGTCGAACGACAGCATCGCCCGGACCACCGGCACTGTATCACGCCGCGCCAGCTCCACCTTCATGCCGTTGGCCAGCGTCGCCCGCTCGATGGTCGCCACCCCCAGCACCGGCGATGCCCCGACCACCGGCTCTGCCATCCGCGCCACCTTTGTCACCGGCGTGGCAGTCACCGCCACCGCCTTCACCGGCACCGACACCTCGGCCTTGGGCCGTGGTCCCGGCAACACCGTCTGCCGATAATCGCCCTTGGCCAGCCAGGTCCGCGCCGCAGCCGCCACGCTCGCCGGCGTCGCATCGGCATAGGCCGCCAGCTCCTTTTTATAGAAATTGGCGTCGCCGGCATAAACCGCGCCCTCCGCCAGCGCGACGGCCTTGCCGCCAAAACCACCCACCGCTTCCAGCCCACGGATCGTGCCTGAAACCGCGCGCGTCGCCACCCGGCTCACTTCATCCGCCGTCGGGCCATCCTTCAAAAACGCGGCCAGCAACGCATCGACCCGTGCCTCAAGCTTGGCCGGGTCCACCCCCGGCGCCGCCGTCACATCGATGCTCGCCATCGAAATCTTCTCGAACGCCTGCACGCCGCCCGAAACCGCCACTGCCAATTTCTCTTCCCGCACCAGCGCGTTGTACAGCCGCGACGAACTGCCCCCCGCCAGGATCGTCGTCGCCACATCGACAAGCGCCGCATCCGGATCGGTCCGCCCAGGCACCACCCAGTTGCGGCTGATCTCCGGCGTCGGAATCTGGTCATACAGCGTCTCGCGCCGAGTCTCGTTCCACTTCGGCACCGGCGCATCAAAACGCTTCACCGCCGGCCCCGCCGGAATCGCCCCGAAATATTTCTTCGTCAGCGTCTTTGCCGTCGCCACGTCGATGTCGCCTGCCAACACCAGCACGGCATTGTTCGGCGCATAATTGGCGCGAAACCAGTTCCGCACATCCTCTACACTGGCGGCATCCAGGTCGGCCATGCTGCCGATCGCCGAATGGCGATACGGATGGCCTTCGGGGAACATTGCCGCCAGCTTGGAATATTCGGTCAGGCCCAGCGGATTATTGTCGCCCTGGCGCTTCTCGTTCTTCACCACGGCGCGCTGCGCATCCAGCTTTTCCTGCGTCACCGCGCCGAGCAGATAGCCCATGCGATCGGACTCTAGGAACAACGCCAGCTCCAGCGCCGGCGTCGGCACATTCTCGAAATAATTGGTCCGGTCGAACCAGGTCGTGCCGTTCGAATCGGTGGCGCCGACATCCTCCAGCTTCTTGAAGAACACCCCGTCATTATTCTCGCTGCCATAGAACATCAGATGCTCGAACAGATGCGCAAACCCGGTCTTGCCCGCGGGCTCGTCCTTCGATCCGATATGATACCACACGCTCACCGCTACGATCGGTGCCTTGCGATCGGTATGGACGATCACCCGCAGGCCATTGTCCAAGGTGAATTCCTCGTGCGGAATATCCACCGCCTTGACCAACTGGCTGACCGGGGCAGGCGCCGGCAGGGCCGCAGCGACTGGCGCCGCCAGAACCGGACCAGCCAGCGGTGTGGCAAGCAACAGGGCCGCGACAATCGAAAGGCGCATGAAAACTCCGAAAAATCAGCTGATTGCAAAACGTGCCAAGCCACGTAGCGCCACCGCAATGACCAACTGATTAACGCCTCAGAATTCCTCCAGCAACCGTCCCTTGCCCCAAATCTTGTCGTCGACCCCAACTGCCCGCAACCCATGCCACCAGGTCGCGGCGTTGATCGAAATCACCGGCTTGCCCAGCACCTGCTCGGCCGCCGCGCACAGGTCCAGCATCGACAGGTTCGTCCCCACTTGGACGATCGCATCCACATCCGGCCCATCCAGCTCTGTCAGCACGCCGCGCAAGCGCGCAGGCTGCACTTCGGCGATGGCGACTGGCGAAGCGCATTGCAGGCAGACATCTCGTGCCACGGCAAAGCCGCTTTCCTCGAAAAACCCCCGCACTTCTGTGTTAGCGCTGGGAAAATAGGGGGACAGGAACGAAATCCGCTTCGCCCCGAACCGCCGCAACGCCTCCGCCGTCGCAATCGCGCCCGTCGACACGCCAAGCCCTGAAATCCCGGCCACCCGCGCCCGGAATGCCTCGGCCCCGGCAACTCCGCCATAAAAGGTGATCGCCGACATACCCATGACAATATGGTCCGGCTGGCAGGTCAGCACCGATTTCACCGCTTCGTCGACACTCAGCGTGATGGCATCGGTCAATGCCTTGAAACTGGCATTGTCACCAACCGCAAGATTCTCCACGAAAATCCGAGCGTAATGCGCCGTAACGCCTGGCACCCGCAGATCGTCCATATCGGGCTGCACGATGGTGTTGGTCGAAGGCCCCAACACCGCCAGTTTGCCCCGCCAACCGCGCGCATCCCTCATGCGATTGCCCTTGCATCATCCAGACTGCGGAACATCGCCTGATTGTACAGATAATCCCTTCGCCGGTCAGCATCGCCATTCACTGCCCGCATCCCGGCATAATAATCTTCGCGCGCCACCGGGTCGCTGGCTTCGATCAGCTTCTTGTTGGCGATGGTCTGCGCCTGGATGAAATTGTGCATCACCGTCCGCCGTTGCCGGTCAAACCGTGCCAGCAAAGGCGCCGCTTCGGCTCCCTCGAGAATGATCGGCACCAGCTTTTCCGCCAAATTCACCGCATCATGGATGCCGCTGTTCATTCCAAGCCCGCCCAGCGGATTGTTGAGGTGTGCCGCATCGCCAATCAACAGCACCCGGCCGTGGTCATACCGTTCTGCCACCCGCTGATGCACCCGATAGATCGTCCGGTGCACCGTCTCAACCTGCATGTCGTCGCCCAGCAAGCGCCCGAACACCGCATCCTTGTTGGCATCCGAGGTCAGCGCGGCGTCATCGGCGTTCACATCGGCCGAAACCAGCACCCGCCACAGGCTCGGCACCCGCAACAACACGTGCCAGTCATCGGGGTCGGCCACATAATTCACATAGGCGAGGTTCTCGAACCGCGCTTCCAGCGGCAAGCGTGTCGAGAAACACAGAAATTTCTCCGGATAGGTAAAGCCTTCAAAGGTCACGCCCAACCACTTGCGCACAATCGAATTCGCCCCATCGGCGGCGATCAGATACCGGCAGCGCAGGCGTTCAATCTCCGTCGGCGTCTCCAGCGCCACCGTCACCCCATCGGCATCCTGGGCAAAATGCACCACCCGCCGCGAAAACCGCATCTCTGATCCGTTGCAGCCCGCCAGCCGCGCCGCCAGCAGGCCCGCCATCTTGTACTGCTCGCATTGCAACCGGAAGGGATAGGGCGTGACATCGGACAGCTCGCCCAGGTCAAACGCCAACACTTCGCCCGTCGCCCGGATGCGATACTGGTACACCGGCGCTTGCAATCCCATCGGCAGAAACTCATCCAGCACACCCAGCGCGTCGAGCATTTCAAGACTGGGCGGGTGAAAGGTCGAGGCGCGCAAATCCTCGGGCGTCTTGCTGTCCGCTTCGACCAC
>JANPEP010000308.1:0-1813 GCA_031422995.1 Polymorphobacter sp.
CGTCCGCATGGCGCGCGACATCCGGCCATCGGCGCGCGGCGAACTCGAAATCACCGATCTCAACCGCCTCTATCTCGAAGCCGGCAAACTCCATGTCGAGTTGATGGGCCGCGGTTTCGCCTGGCTCGACACCGGCACCCACGCCTCGCTGCTCGATGCCGGGCTGTACGTCCGCATCGTCGAGGAACGACAGGGCCTGAAAATCTGCTGCCCCGAAGAAATCGCCTGGCGCCAGGGCTTCATCAACAGCGAGCAACTCGCCCGCATCGCCGAGCCGCTGCGCAAATCCGGCTATGGCGAATATCTCCTCACCCAGCTGAAGATCGCCGGATGAAGGTCAGCGACACAAATCTCCCCGGCGTAAAGCTCATCGAACCCAAGGTGTTCGGCGACGATCGTGGTTTCTTCCTCGAAAGCTGGAACGCCCGCAGCTTCGCCGATGCCGGTCTCGACCTGAATTTCGTCCAGGACAACCACAGCCGCTCGGCCCGTGGCGTGCTGCGCGGCCTGCATTATCAACGCGCCAACCCGCAAGGCAAACTCGTCCGCGTCACCTCGGGTGCCGTCTTCGACGTCGCCGTCGATATCCGCCGCTCCAGCCAACACTTCGGCAAATGGGTCGGCTATGAACTGTCCGACACCAACAAACGCATGTTGTGGGTGCCTCCCGGCTTCGCACATGGCTTCATGGTTCTATCGGAAACCGCTGATTTCCTGTACAAATGCACCACGCTCTACGACCCGCCCAATGACCGCGGCATCCGCTGGGACGATCCTGCCATCGCCATCGATTGGCCGCTCGCCGGCCTGACGCCGCAACTGTCCACCAAGGACGCCGCCGCCCCCCTGCTCGCCGATGCCGAGGTCTTCGCATGAGGGTCCTGATCGCCGGCGCCGGCGGCCAATTGGGCCGCGCCCTGCAAGCCAGCGCCCCCTCCGGCATCACCGTCATTGCCCCACCCGAAGCCGATTTCGACATCACCAGCCCCGCCATCGCCGCCGCCGTCACCGCCGCCGCGACCCCCGACATCATCATCAATGCCGCTGCCTACACCGCCGTCGACAAGGCCGAATCCGACCCCGAAACCGCCCATCGCATCAACGCCGATGCCGTCGCCATCCTCGCCGCGCTCGCCCCGAAACTCATCCACATCAGCACCGATTTCGTCTTCGACGGCACCGCCAGCCAGCCCATCGCCCCGGATGCGCTGCCCAACCCGCTCGGAGTCTATGGCGCCACCAAACTTGCCGGCGAAATCGCCGCCGGCCCCAACGCCCTCATCATCCGCACCGCCTGGGTCTATGCCGCCCAAGGCAATAACTTCGTCCACACCATGCTCCGCGTCATGCGCGAGCGCCCCGAAGTTCGCGTTGTCGCCGATCAGATCGGCACCCCCACCCACGCCGCCGGCCTCGCCCGCGCCATCTGGGCGCTCATCGGTCACACCGGCACCTTCCACTGGACTGACGCCGGTGTCGCCAGCTGGTATGATTTCGCCGTCGCCATCCACGACGAAGCCCTCGCCCTCGGCCTCCTCGCCAACCCCGTCCCCATCATACCGATCCGCACCTCGGACTACCCCACCCCCGCCCACCGCCCGGCCTATGGCGTGCTCAACAAGACCGCGACCTGGGCGATCACCGGCCCCGCAGCCCATTGGCGCACCGAACTCCGCCTCTGCCTGTCCGCCATCAAGGATGCCCAGTGACCAAACTCCTCGTCACCGGCGGCGCCGGCTTCATCGGTGCCAATTTCGTCCACTACTGGCGGCAGCATCACCCGTCGGACACCGTCACCGTGCTCGACGCGCTG
>JANPEP010000309.1:0-4826 GCA_031422995.1 Polymorphobacter sp.
AATCATCAGCCATGGCCGACTGCGGCGGCCCTCGGCAAGACCCCATACCTCCCCAAAAGCCAGTTCGCCGCGCATTCGCGCCCAACTGGTTGCACCCGGCGTCGCAATCCCGCATCAATCGCTTATGGTCGCCATCCCCCCTACCGACACCATCGCCGCCAGTATTCAACTCGCCGTCGCCCCGGTCTTTCTGCTCACCGGCATCGGCTCGATCCTCAATGTCCTCACCGCCCGCCTCGGCCGCGTCATCGATCGCGCCCGCAAACTCGAATCCGAAATCGGCGGCTATCCGTCCGAACGCCGCCGCATCGCCCTCGATGATCTTGCCGTACTCGATAAACGCATGGCCAGCGCGCATTGGGCGATCGCGCTATGCACCTGCGCCGCACTGCTGGTCTGCGTCGTCGTCGCCGTGCTGTTCATCGGCGAATTCGCCCCCATGCGCGGCACCGCGCTGGTGCCGCTGCTGTTCATCGGCGCCATGGCGCTGCTGATCGGCGGCCTGCTGTTGTTCCTTCACGAGATCCAGATTGCCTTGCGATCGGTGCGGGTCCGCGTCGTGCTGTTTGCCGATGGCGAAACCCGTGAATGACCCAAAAGTGTCGAAAAACCTTACACTTTGAAAAAGTGTCAACATTTAAGTCATTGTAGTCATTATGCTGCCTCGGGTGGCATGGGCCTTGCATAGTGGTTGTCAGGCATCACTTCGATGCTGGGAACAAAATGGGGGCCTTATGAAGAATGCAATTTTTGCGGTGCTTGCCGCAACCGCGCTTGGGACAACGACGCCGGCACTCGCCGATAGCTGGCTTTTCGGCTTTTCGCCCGCTGGCCAGCAGCTTTTGACGGGTGGCTCGAGCGCCATTCAGGCGTCGCAAACCGGTTGGTTCGATTCGGCCGGCATACATAACGCCGGCAACTCCAATTATTTCGTTGGCTCGTTTGGGAGCAGTTTGTCGTTGCGCAATTATTTCAGCTTCAACGTCAGCGGCAATTTCACCACGGCCGCGCTCGCCATCGGCAATGCCGGCGGCGTTGGCAGCAGTGGCGGCTTCAATCCCGGTACCGGCAGCAGCGTCACCTGGACGCTGTACGATCTCGGCACTACGATCAACACTTCACAAAACTATAACAATATCAGCATTTTCAATGACCTTGGCACCGGCACCGTTTATGGTTCGGTCACGGTCAGCGGCGCCACCACGCTTGTCACGGTCGCGCTCAACAGCGCCGGCCTTTCGGCGCTCAACGCCGCCGCCGGAGCCGGCACCGCCTTCAACGTCGGCGGCGCTCTCAGCTCCGGCGCAGTTCCCGAGCCAGCAAGCTGGGCGATGTTGATCGCCGGCTTCGGCCTCGTTGGCGCTGCAATGCGGCGCCGGTCGGCCGCAATCGCCGCCTGAGCGATCGCACGACGAAACGGCAACGGCCGCCGGTTCACACGAACCGGCGGCCGTTCTGTGTCGGCCACGACCGCCGCCGAAACGTCGGCCTGGTCAAGGATCTGCGGCTAATTCCTGGCCTTGTCGACCAACTGGTTCTTGGCAATCCACGGCATCATCGCCCGCAACTTCGCGCCCACTTCCTCGATCGGGTGCGCCTTCGCCGCAATCCGCGACGCCTTCAATTCCGGCTGCCCGGCACGATTGTCCAGAATGAAGTTCTTCACGAACCGCCCGCCCTGGATATCGGCCAGCACCCGCTTCATCTCGGCCTTGGTCTCCGCCGTGATGATGCGCGGGCCGGTGGTGATATCGCCATATTCGGCAGTGTTCGAAATCGAATACCGCATGTTGGCAATCCCGCCCTCATACATCAGATCGACGATCAACTTCACCTCGTGCAGGCACTCGAAATACGCCATTTCCGGCGCATAACCCGCCTCGGTCAAGGTCTCGAACCCAGCCTGGATCAAATGCGTCAGCCCCCCGCAAAGCACTGCCTGCTCGCCGAACAGATCGGTCTCGCACTCCTCGCGGAACGTCGTCTCGATCACCCCCGAACGCCCGCCACCGATGGCGCTGGCATAGGACAGCGCCACATCATGCGCATTGCCGGTCGCATCCTGGTGAATGGCGATCAGGCACGGCACCCCGCCGCCGCGCGCATATTCACTCCGCACCGTATGCCCCGGCCCCTTGGGCGCAATCATGAACACATCGATATCGGCGCGCGGCTCGATCAACTGAAAATGCACGTTGAGCCCATGGGCAAACGCCAGCGCCGCCCCCGGCTTCATGTTCGGCGCCAGATCCTCGGCATAAATCCCCGCCTGATGCTCATCGGGCGCCAGCACCATGATCACATCGGCCCAGGCCGCCGCCTCGGCATTGCTCACCACCCTGAAACCCGCCGCCGAAACCTTGGCCGCCGTCGCCGATCCGGCCCGCAGCGCCACCCCAACCTCGGAAACGCCCGAATCCCGCAAATTCTGCGCATGGGCGTGCCCCTGCGACCCATAACCGACAATTGCTACCTTCTTGCCCTTGATCAGGCCCACATCGGCATCGGCATCATAATAAACGCGCATCAAATCAGTCCCTTGCTTAACCGTCACCCCCGCGAAGGCGGGGGCCCATCTCCTGAATTCCGTCGCCGCAGCGCCCTAAACCGCCTCGGCCCCCCGCGCGATCGCCACCACGCCCGTCCGCGCCACCTCGACCAGCCCCACCTCACGCATCAGCGCAATGAACTGGTCCACCTTCGATGTCGGCCCCGAAACCTCGAACACGAACGACCCCGTCGTCGTATCCACCGGTCGCGCCCGGAAGATATCGGCAATCCGCAGCGCCTCATCGCGCTGCGCCCCAACGCCCGCCACCTTCACCAACGCCATCTCGCGCTCGACATGCGGGCCCAACGCCGTCAAATCCAGCACCCGATGCACCGGCACAATCCGGTCCAGTTGCGCAATGATCTGCTCGATCACCGGCGGCGGCCCATTGGTGACGACGGTAATCCGCGACACCGCATGGTCCCCGCTCACATCGGCCACCGTCAAAGAATCAATATTATACCCGCGCGCCGAAAACAGCCCAACGATGCGGGCGAGCACGCCGGCCTCGTTATCAACGAGGATGGAGAGCGTGTGGCGTTCGGAGGGAAGGTGTTTCACGGCAATTCTATCCAGTTTTGGTTCAGATCAGCCATTATTTTTTTAACTTCGTCCGGATTGGCGTCAAAGTGTTTGATGATGCTTTTGGCCCGGCCGAATGAACTGTCGCTATCAAACCAGCCGACGCTATGCAGCTCCAAATCTCCTTTGTAGTTTTCAAGCCATGCAGCGTGCCTTGCCCTGAACCAATAAGCGAATATCAACATTCGCAATGACCATTTTTGGTAAGCGATCTTGTAGTCTGAAATTGCTAAAAATATCGAGAAATCACAAAACGAAATAAAAATCTCTATGTCTTCGTGAGGGTCTTTCCGTGCGTGTTTTGCAAAATAGTAGGGAGACTTAAATAAATCAATAACCGACTTTCTTTGGTCCGCCGGAACAGTAGCAAGAATAGAGTCGGCTACAGATACTTTTTCCTCTGCAACCAGCACGCCTCGGAGAACGTCTGTGGCGGCGGCGACCAGTAGATTTACAGACGATTTCTCAGCCTCATCGAATAAAAGATAAATGCTAGAATCGATGTGGCCGCGGACAACAGACCGCCTGGTCCATACCTCGCGGCCGGCTGCGGCTATCGCTTCGATCACACCAGCGCCTTCGCATCTTCATCCGCCTCACCCCGCGGCTGGTCCGCCGGACTCAAAATCATGTCCGTATGCGCCGCGCCACTCGGGATCATCGGGAAACAATTCGCCGTCTTGCTCACCCGGCAATCCACCATCACCGGGCCATCATGCGCCAGCATCGCCGCAATCCCGGCATCCAGTCCGGCGGCATCCTCGATCACGATGCCCTTCCAGCCATAGGCCTCGGCCAGCTTGACGAAATCCGGCAGCGAATCCGAATAACTCTCCGAATATCGGCTGCCATGGTTCATCTCCTGCCACTGGCGGACCATCCCCATATATTCATTGTTGATGATGAACACCTTCACCGGCAACCGATATTGCGTCGCCGTGCCCAGCTCCTGAATGTTCATCTGGATGCTCGCCTCGCCGGCAATGTCGATGCACAGCGCCCCCGGATTGGCGATCTGCGCTCCGATCGCCGCCGGCAGCCCATAACCCATCGTCCCCAACCCGCCGCTGGTCAGCCACTTGTTCGGCGCATCAAAGCCAAACTGCTGCGCCGCCCACATCTGGTGCTGGCCCACTTCGGTCGAAATGATCGGCTTCTGCGCCCGTGTCATCTCGTACAGCCGCTTGATCGCGTGCTGCGGCAGCAACGCCGCGCCCTTTTGCTCGAACCCGAACGAATCCCGCGCTCGCCACCCGGCAATGTCCGACCACCATTGCTCCAGGTCCGCCGGCTTGTGCCCGCGCGCCCGCCACAGCTTGACCATGTCCTCCAGCACACTGCCGACATCACCAAGGATGCCCAAATCGACCCGCACCGTCTTGTTCAACGACGACCGATCGATATCGACATGAATCTTCTTCGAACCCGGCGAAAACGCATCCAGCCGCCCCGTCACCCGGTCATCGAACCGCGCCCCCAGGCACACCATCAAATCACCACGGTTCATCGCCATATTGGCTTCGTACGACCCGTGCATCCCCAACATGCCCAGGAACTGCGGATGCTCGTTCGGCATCGTCCCCAGCCCCATCAAGGTCGATGTCACCGGCGCGCCGGTCAACTTGGCCAGATCCCGCAGCAACTGCGAAGCCACAGGCCCCGAATTGATGATCCCACCGCCCGTGTACAGAAT
>JANPEP010000310.1:0-2620 GCA_031422995.1 Polymorphobacter sp.
GGGGCGAGGCTGGCAGCGTCACCGCCGAGTTTGCTGTTGTCGTCGCGGACTTTTTTCAGGGGCCGACCTTCGGCGACGATCGTGCGGGCGAAGGCGATGGCACCAGCCGTCAGATCACCTTCAACGATTTCATCGACCAGACCCGCAGCGAGCGCGGACTTGGCACCCATCGGGGTGCCGCTGGTGGTCATTTCGACGGCCTTTGCGGCGCCGACGATCCGGGGCAGGCGCTGGGTGCCGCCGGCGCCGGGCAGGAGGCCCAGTTTCACCTCTGGCAGCCCGAGCTTGGCCTTGGCATCGCTGACCCGGTAATGCGCGCACAGCGCAACCTCGAGGCCGCCGCCTAGCGCCGTACCGTGGATGGCGGCGAAAACGGGGACGGGGGAGGATTCCATCGCGTCCTGGACGGCGTGGAGCGAGGCGCCGCGGGGTGGTTTGCCGAATTCGGAAATGTCGGCGCCGGCGATGAAGGTGCGCCCGGCGCAGGCCAGGACGACGGCCTTTGCGGTGGTGTCGGTGGCTAGGGCGGCGAAGGCACCGGCGAGGCCATCGCGGACATCGGCGCTGAGCGCGTTCACCGGTGGCGAGTTGATGGTGACGATGGCGATGTCGCCATCATGGCGCAGATCGACGACGGAGTTGATGGCAGTCATTTTGCTCTCCCCAGAGGCGGTGTCGCGGCGATGTTTGAGCGGTTCATAGCAGGGTCGGGGGGCGAGGCCACTCCCCCATGTGGAGTGTGGCTTTTGCGGATGAGGGCGGACTCCCACCCCGCTCGACGAGGACGCCGAGTCGCCCTTCCCACAGGGGGGGAAGGAGTTGCTTGCACCGCCGCCGCCCGCTATCCATCAGCAATGGAAAACCGCGCCAGCCTGACTGCCTATTTGCGCCGCGCCATCTTGCCGGCGATCTGCATCCTGTTGATCGGTTATTTTGTTTCGCACGCCATTACCGGGCCGACGGGGGTTATCGCCTGGAAGGATTACAAGGCGCAGCGTGCCGATCTGGAAAAACAGGCAATCAAAAGCGCCGAAGCAAAAGTGGCGCTTGATCGGCAGGTCAAGCTGCTTGATCCGCGCCGGGTCGACCCAGACCTGGCCGACGAGCTGGTTCGCAAGAATTTGAATGTCGTAAAGCCGGATGAAGTTATCGTGCCCCTGGATGGCAAGTAAGGGTTGAAGGCGGGCGCCACAGGCTCCTATACGGAGACGCGATTTACCGGAGGCGTTTCCCTTGGCTCGTTCCGCAACACCAAAAGCTGCTGCTAAGGCTACTCCAAAGCCTGCTCCAAAGCCTGCTACCCCCTCAAACCCGGTGCCGGTGGGCAATTGGCCACGCCCCGAAGAACCAAAAAGGCACGTACCGAGCAAACAGGAATTGCTCGATTTCTATCGCCAGATGCTGTTGATCCGGCGGTTTGAGGAGCGCGCCGGGCAATTATATGGCATGGGAATGATTGGCGGTTTTTGCCACCTGTATATCGGGCAGGAGGCGGTGGTCGTTGGCATCCAGGCGGCCTTGCAGAAAACCGATTCGGTTATCACTGGCTATCGTGACCATGGCCATATGCTGGCCGCCGGCATACCGGCAAATGCCGTTATGGCCGAATTGACCGGGCGCGCAGCGGGGATTTCCAAGGGCAAGGGCGGATCGATGCACATGTTCAGCGTTGAGCATGGGTTTTACGGCGGCCATGGCATTGTGGCGGCGCAGGTGCCTTTGGGAACCGGGCTGGCGTTTGCGCACAAATACAAGGGCGATGGCGGGCTGGCGGTAACATACTTTGGCGATGGCGCGTCGAACCAGGGCCAAGTGTATGAAAGCTTCAACATGGCGGAGCTGTGGAAGCTGCCGGTGATCTTTGTCATCGAGAACAACCAATATGCGATGGGCACCAGCGTCAACCGCGCTTCGTCGGAGGATCTGCTGTATCGGCGCGGCGAAAGTTTCCGGGTGCCGGGTTTGCAGGTGGATGGCATGGACGTGATGGCGGTGCGCGGCGCGGCGCAGACCGCGGTGGAGTGGGTGCGCGCCGGCAAGGGGCCGTTGCTGCTGGAATTGAAAACCTATCGTTACCGCGGGCACAGCATGTCGGACCCGGCGAAATATCGCAGCCGCGAGGAAGTGGCGGCGATGCGCGAGAAATCCGACCCGATCGAGCAGGCCAAGCGCGAGATATTGGAGGCGGGTTATGCCGATGAGGCGGGGTTGAAGGCGATCGACAAGGAGGTGCGCGACATCGTGACGGCATCGGCGGATTTTGCCGAAAGCACGCCGGAGCCCGAGGCAAGCGAATTGTACACCGATGTTCTGGTGGGGACCTACTGATGCCCGAGATCAAGCTGCCGGCGATGTCGCCGACCATGGAGGAAGGCACGCTGGCCAAATGGCTGGTTGCCGAGGGCGATGTGGTGAAGCCGGGCGATGTGCTGGCCGAGATCGAGACCGACAAGGCGACGATGGTATTGGAGGCCGATGTGGGCGGGGTGGTGACGAAGCTGCACATTCCCGCCGGGTCCGAGGGGGTGAAAGTCGGCACGCTGATTGCGACGATATCGGGGGAGGGGGAGGAGGCTGCTCCTTCTGCTCCTGCCGCCGCTCCGGTGGTCGTTGTTGAAGC
>JANPEP010000311.1:0-2002 GCA_031422995.1 Polymorphobacter sp.
TGCCAGCGTGCCGGGGCTGGTGGTGATCGCGCCCTATTCGGCGGCGGATGCCAAGGGGTTGTTGAAGGCGGCGATCCGTTCGCCCGATCCGGTGGTGTTCCTGGAAAATGAGCTGCTGTACGGGCAGAGTTTCGACGTGCCGGATGGCGATGTGGTGGTGCCGATCGGCAAGGCGGCGGTGGTGCGTGCCGGGGCCGATGTGACTTTGGTGAGTTATTCGATCGGGGTCGGGGTGGCGCTGGAGGCGGCAAAGATGCTGGCGGCCGACGGCATCGAGGCGGAGGTGGTCGATCTGCGAACCTTGCGGCCGCTCGATACGGCAACGGTGCTGGCGTCGTTGAAGAAGACCAACCGCATGGTGGTGGTCGAGGAAGGCTGGCCGGTGTGCTCGATATCGAGCGAGATCATCGCGGTGGCGATGGTTGAGGGGTTCGATGACCTCGATGCGCCAGTGTTGCGGGTGACGAACAAGGATGTGCCGCTGCCCTATGCGGCGAATCTGGAGAAGCTGGCGCTGCTCAAGGCCGAGGATGTGGTGAGCGCGGTGAAGAAGGTTTGCTACAGATGATCGATATCACCATGCCCGCGCTGTCGCCGACGATGGAGACGGGGACGCTGTCGAAATGGCTGGTTGCCGTGGGGGATGTGGTCAAATCGGGCGATGTGCTCGCCGAGATCGAGACCGACAAGGCGACGATGGAGGTGGAGAGCATCGACGAGGGGACTGTGGCTGAACTGGTGGTGGCGGCGGGGACCGAGGGCGTGCCGGTGGGGCAGGTGATCATGCGGTTGAGCGGGGAGGGGGAGGTTGCGGCGCCAAAGGCTGCGGCGCCGGTTGCGAAGGTTGAGGCGGCGGCGCCTGTGGCCGCGGCTCCGGAAGCTGCCATCGCCGCTCCCGTTGCTGCGCCCGCAGCGCCGGTCGCCGCAGGGGATCGCGTCAACGCCAGCCCGCTCGCGCGCCGATTGGCCGAAGCCCAGGGCATCGCGCTGGCCGCTGTCGCCGGCACCGGCCCGAACGGCCGGATCGTGCGCGCCGATATCGATGCAGCGGTCGGCAAGGCGCCCATTTCCGCCGCTACCCCTGCGACAGCCCCGGCACCTGCGGCACAGGCGCCCGCCGCGGCCCCGCCGGCGCCCGCGGCAAAGCCGGCCGCTGCCCCGGCACCGACCAGCGACATACCGCATGAAATTGCCAAATTGGGTGCCGTGCGCAAGATCATCGCCAAGCGGTTGACCGAGGCAAAGGCGACGATTCCGCATATCTATCTGACCGTCGATGTGCGGCTCGATGCGCTGCTGAAACTGCGCGGGGAGCTCAACGCCGCGCTGGAACCGCGCAAGATCAAGCTGTCGGTAAACGACATGGTTATCAAGGCCTTGGCACTGGCTTTGCGCCAGGTGCCGAAGTGCAATGTGTCGTTCGCCGGCGATAATCTGATCAGTTACAGCCGCGCCGATATCTCGGTGGCGGTGGCGGCGCCTTCGGGGTTGATCACGCCGATCATTGTCGGGGCGGACGCCAAACCGATGTCGGTGATTGCGGTGGAGATGAAGGCGCTGGCCGAAAAGGCGCGCGCCGGAAAGCTGCAACCTCATGAATATCAGGGCGGAACCGCCAGCGTTTCCAACCTTGGCATGTTCGGAATCAGCCAGTTCGATGCGGTGATCAACCCGCCGCAGGCAATGATCCTTGCCGTCGGGGCAGGAGAGAAGCGCGCCGTTGTGACGGGGGATGCGCTGGCGATCGCGACGGTGATGACGGTGACGGGAAGCTTTGACCATCGGGCGATCGATGGCGCCGACGGGGCGGAATTGATGGGGGCTTTCAAGGCGTTGATTGAGGCGCCGCTGGGGTTGGTGGCGTGAGCGAAACCTTCGACCTCATCATCCTCGGCTCCGGCCCCGGCGGCTATGTCGCCGCCATTCGCGCCTCGCAGTTGGGCATGAAAGTCGCCATTGTCGAGCGCGAGCGGCTTGGCGGGATTTGCCTCAATTGGGGGTG
>JANPEP010000312.1:0-6972 GCA_031422995.1 Polymorphobacter sp.
ACCGAAGGCCATTTCGAGGCCTGAAACGAAAAAGGGCGGAGCCTTGCGGCCCCGCCCTTCGTTCGCAATCCGCTCGATCAGAAGCGGAAGTTGACGCCTGCCGTTACGGCGTGGCGGCTGTAATCGAGTTCGGCGTTCGGACCGACGACAGCGGAGAGGTCATCCGAACCGAAGTTCGAATAATTATACTCGAGACGCGCCGAGACGTTGGTCGCCAGCATGCGCTCGTAACCGGCACCAAGGGTGTAGCCGTCGCGGTTTTCGGAAATGCGGTCGACGCCATCATCGATGGTGAAACGCGCATTGCTGTAGCCGCCGCGGACGTAGATCAGGCCCTGGGGATCGATGACATAGCCGAGACGCGCCGTGGCGTTGATGGTGCGGCCGGTGCTGAGGTCGAAATCATCGAATGCCGCATCGCCGGAACGACCGGTCAGCGAGACTTCGGCGCCCAGGACGGTGCTCGGGCTGAGGCGGAAGTCATAACCGACCTGGCCGCCATAGGCGAAGCCGTCGCTCTTGGCACTGGCTTCGGTGTTGCCGACCTGAAGCGTCTGGCGGTCCTGCTGCCAGCCGGCCTGGGCGCCGATGAAGGGGCCGTTGAAATTCTCAGGGGTGCCCTGCGCGAACGCGGGAACGGCAACAAACGCGACGGCGGCCGCAAAAACAGACTTGAACATGGAAAACTCCAGAAATCATACGCCCGACCTGATTGGCCGGGGCGCTGAACTAAGGTTGCAGAAACGGGCTTTCAACCCGCGCTTGCGCAAAATTGATGGTTTTATTCCGAGCCAGCAGAAAATGTGACAAATGTGCCACGAATCATTACCGATGCGACGCCGTTACGGAATTATTTGAATATCAGTTTTTGAATATTTTCTGAATGCGCAAGATTCTACAACCCGATCGCGGGGTAATCCTGGTTCGCCTCAGTCCCTGTCGTGCACAAAGCCGCACACGCGCGCCAGGCCGGGCAGGTCGACCAGCGTCACCGAGGCATAGTTGCGCGAAATCAGCCGCAGTTGCTCAAGCCGTGACAACGCCGCGCTGATCGAATTGCGGCCCAGATGCGCCAGTGCTGCGAGCTCCAACTGCGTCAGAGCGACGAAACGCCGACCGTCATGCGTCTCGCCCTCCAGGCTGAGCAGCAAGGCCGCGATGCGTTCGACGGGATCGTCGCGTTTCAACATGTCGATCAGCGTTACTGCGGTGATGAAGTTGCCGGTCAGCAGCTCGGCGAAATGCAGCCAGTCTCCGGCAACCTCGGTCACCAACCGCAGCATTTCCGCCCGTGACAGCCGCAGCACGAAACTTGGCGTGCCGGCGATAATCGACATGCGCCGCCGTTGGCCTGACACCGCGGCGATATCGCCGGCCCAGAATCCCGGCCAGCCGACATGGGTGAGCGACGGGGCGCCATCGGGGCTTGCCAGGTGGACATCGAGGCGACCGGAAACGAGACCGTAAAGCCCGCCGGCTTCATCGCCGACCTGGTATGCTTGTGCGCCCCTGGCCAGCCGCAACAAGTCGGACCGGGTGATGACGGCCTCCTGAAAGCGCACCGGGGTTTGTGACAGCCACCCGGTCCGGCGAAGCACCTGCGCCGCAGCAAGTTTTTCCATCACCCCTCCGATTGTTTGCCAACAAACACTTTGCTGCTGCCACGGATAGTAGATTGCAATTTATCGAACGCAATCGGGGACCTGTCATGCGTATTGCCAAAATCCTGCTCGCGGCCTCTGCGCTGACGCTGCTTTCGGCGCCGGTCCTGGCCCAATCGGCGCCTGCGGCCACGCTGACGCCGGCCAGGCGCCCCAACATTGTTGTCATCTGGGGTGATGATGTCGGGATGTGGAACATCAGCGCCTATCACCGCGGCATGATGGGCGGCACCACCCCGAACATCGATCGCATCGCCAACGAAGGCATGTTGCTGATGACGCAATATGCGGAAAGCTCGTGCACTGCCGGGCGCGCGGCGTTCATCACCGGGCAGATGCCGCTGCGCGTCGGCCTTGCCACCGTCGGCCTGCCAGGTTCGAAGGTCGGGCTGCAAAAGGAAGACCCGACACTGGCCGAAATGCTCAAACCGCTGGGGTATGCGACAGGGCAGTTCGGCAAGAACCACCTTGGCGACCGCGACGAGTATCTGCCGACAGCACATGGTTTCGATGAATTCTATGGCATCGTCTATCACCTCAATGCCGGCGAATATCCCGAGCAATATGATTTCCCCAAGGGTGAGGCGGCCAAGGGTTTCAAGCAGCGCGGCATCATCCACAGCTGGGCAACCGGTAATGGCAACCAGAAGATCGAGGATCTGGGACCGTTCGGCCAGGAGGTGCAGAGGACGCTCGACGAAAAGACCATGGTCCAGACGACGCGGTTCATCAACGACTCGGTCAAATCGGGAAAGCCGTTCTTTTTGTGGCAAAATTTCAGCTGGATGCATTATCGCACCAACCTGTCGCCGAAATGGGATGGCAAGACCGGCTATGGCACTTACGCCGATGGCATGGCCGAGATGGACAGTTATGTCGGGCAAATCCTCGACCAGCTGAAGGCGCTGGGTGTGGAGGACAACACCATCGTCATCTTTTCGACCGACAATGGCGCTGCGTCCAACAGCTGGCCCGATGGCGGTAACCAGCCGTTCAAGGGACAAAAGGGCGTTGGCGGCTATGAAGGCGGTTATCGCGTGCCGGCGATGATCCGCTGGCCGGGCGTGGTCAAGCCGGGCAGCATCAGCGCAGGCATCATCGCGCAGCAGGACTGGATGCCGACCTTTATGGCCGCCGAGGGCCAGCCCGATTTGAAGCAGAAATTGCTGGCCGGGCAGAGCATTGGTGGCCGTACCTACAAGGTGCATCTCGATGGCTATGACCAGACCGCGATGTTGAGCGGTAGCGGTCCGAGTGCCCGCAAGGAATATTATTACTTCACCGAGAACAAGTTCCACGGTGTCCGGGTCGCCGATTGGAAATTCCTGTATACCAGCCAGGACAGCTGGTTCAACGGCACACGCATCGACTTGACCACGCCGGTCATCACCAATCTGGCGCTTGATCCGTTCGAGCGGTTCACCGATGCGCGGGGCCATGATGAATGGCAGGAAAACCGGTCGTGGACGTTGCCGGCCGCTGCCGGCGCGGTGTCGGCAATGGTGGAATCGTTCCGCGAATTCCCGCCGCGGCAGGACAGCGACGAATATACGATGAGCAACATCGGTGAACAGATCAAGGCCATGCGCAAGCCGACGAAATAGCGATGGGCGCCGGTGGCGGGCGGGGGCGACTCCGTCCGCCAAACGGGGTTACGCGGCCTTTTTCAGGTGCCGCCGGCCCAGCAGCTCCGCGATCTGCACGGCGTTGAGGGCCGCGCCCTTGCGCAGGTTATCGGATACGCACCACAGCGCCAGACCGTGCGGCACCGTCGGGTCCTTGCGCACCCGACTGATATAGGTGGCATATTCGCCGACACATTCGATGGGGGTGATGTAGCCGCCGTCCTCGCGCTTGTCGAAAAGCATGATGCCGGGGGATTCGCGCAGGATGGCCTGGGCTTCCTTCACCGAAATCGGGCGCTCGAATTCGATGTTGATCGCCTCGCTGTGCCCGACGAACACCGGCACCCGCACGCACGTCGCCGTTACCTGGATATCGGGCGACAGGATCTTGTGCGTCTCCTGCGCCATTTTCAGCTCTTCCTTGGTGTAGCCGTCATAGCCCGAATCCGGCCCGACAAAGCTGTCGATGTGCGGGATGACGTTGAAGGCGATCTGCTTGGTAAACTTTTTGGCTTCGCTCGAATCACCGACGAAAATGCCGCGCGATTGCTCGAACAATTCGTCCATGCCCTCCTTGCCGGCGCCTGAAACCGACTGATAAGTCGAGACGACGACGCGCTTGATCGTGGCGGCATCGTGCAGCGGCTTCAGGGCCACCACCATCTGCGCCGTGGAGCAATTGGGGTTGGCGATGATGTTGCGCTTCACATAACGATCAATGGCCTCGGGGTTCACCTCCGGCACGATCAACGGCACATCGGGCTCCATGCGGAACAGGCTGGAGTTGTCGATAACCGTGCAACCGGCGGCCGCCGCCTTGGGCGCATACATCTTCGCCGGGCCGGAGCCGGCGGCGAACAGCGCGATATCCCAGCCGGAAAAATCGAAGTGCTCGATATTCTGCACCTTCAACTCGCGGCCCGAATCGCCGAAATCGATGATGTCGCCGGTGGAACGCGAACTGGCGACCGCAGCGATGTCCGCCAACGGAAACTGGCGCTCGGCCAGAATGTTGAGCATTTCACGACCGACATTGCCGGTGGCACCCACGACGACGACTTTGTAACCCATCACACTCTCCTGAACGCCGGGCAGTTAGCGCATCAGGCGGGAGAGTCCAAGGCTTCGTCCCGCGCCAGCACAGCCGTCACAGCGATGTCCGCCGTGACGTTGCCGAGGGTGCGGAAGATATCGGGCACCATCTCCACCGCGATGAGCAGAGGCAATGCGCCAATCGGGACACCCATCGCCAGCGCGATCGGCGCCACCGAGGTGATGAACGACACCTGGCCCGGCAGACCCACCGAGGCAATCGACACCGCAAACGCCACCGCCACGCCGGTCGCCAGCTCTGCCGGCCCCAGCACAAGCCCGTGCAGATGCGCGACATAGAGCACCACCGCCAAATTCGCCGGCGCGCTGGTGATCCGGAACACCGAAACAGCCATCGGCAGCACCAGCCGCGCCACCGCATCGGGCACCTGCAACGGCCCCGTCGTGGCCTCCACCATCGCCGGCAAGGTCGCGATCGAGCTCTGCGTGCTCACCGCCACCACCTGCGCCGGCACCGCCGCCCGCGCAAAGGCCCACAGCCCCGGCCGCGTCGCCACCGCCGCCAACACATACGTCAGCACCAGGATCACCAGCTGCGCTGCAATCACGATCGCCACATAATGCGCCAGCACCCCCACTGCGCCCACCCCCGCCTTCAACCCGACCATCGCCGCCAGCGCGAACACCCCCACTGGCGCCAGCGCCAGGATCCACTGCACCAGCACCAGCATCGCCTGCGTCACCGCATCGAAAAACGCCGTCAGCGCCATGCGCTGGCCATCGGGCAACCGCGTCGCCGCCATCGCAAAAGCACCCGTAAATACCACCAATTGCAGCATCGTTCCCGCAGCCAACGCCGCAAACACATTGGTCGGCACAAAACCGCGCACCCACGCCGCCGCCGTCATCGTCGCCGGGGCCGCCGCTGCGCCCTCACCCGCCACCAGCGCCCGCACTGCATCCGCCCCGATCGGCCACACATTGAGCAGCCAGGGCACGAACACCACGGTAATCGCCCCACCCCCGGCGATCAGCACCGCAAACAAAAACAGCGCCCGCCCCGCCAACCGGCTCGTCCGCGCCGACCCCGCCGCATCGGCAATGCCGGTGAACAACAGCCCGATGACCAGCGGAATCACTGTCATCTGCAACGCATCGAGCCACAGTCCCCCAACCGGCTCGAAAATCGCGCCTCCCGTCGCCACCGCCCCAGGCGACGCAAACGCCGCCAGCGCCGTCCCCACTGCCAGCCCGGCCAGCAGGCTGAGGAAAATCCGCAATGACAAGCTCATTTGCCCATCCCCGCCGGTGCAATTGTCCCCATCGAGACATAGAATTTAGCCAGGTCATCGACCCCCAGCCCCGGCACCCGCCGCACCCGACTGACGTCGACGAACAGCAACGCGCCGCCCACTGGCACCGGTGCCGTCGGCAGCAGCACCAGATGCCGCGGCCCATCGCCGATATCGAAAACCTGCGGGCTGGCGAGCAGCGACAGCACTTCGGTGTCCTCGCCGAAACGCACCGACACCACCGCCATGCCCTGCAATTCGCCCGCCGAACCACCGCCGACCATGCGGATCATCTGCGCCAGCGGCCGATACACCGGCCCCAGCAGCGGAATCCGCCCAAGCAGACCGTCGAGGCCGCCCTCAAGCCGAGCCCGTGCCTGGGTCTGGACGATAAGGCCAAGCCCCCAGACCAGTAGCACAACGACGCCGATGCCCGACCAGAACGCCAGCAAGCGGCTTTCGGTCACCAGCATCCCGGCATCGGCCAGCGCCCCACCGATGATCGTGCCGGGGCCGAGCGCCGCGGTCACATAGCCCGCCAGCCATTGCAGGATCAGCACGGTCACGATCACCGGCGCCAGGAACACGAGCCCGGTGACGAACGGCCCGGCTATGCGGCGCATCATTGCGCGGCGCCTGCGCTCGCGGCGCAAGGCAGCGCGGCGCCTGCGCTCGCGGCCGTCATGCCAGATGGGAAAGAATGGCGTCGCCCATCGCCACGGTCTTCATGTTGCCGCCCAGGTCCGCCGTGCGCGCACCGCCATTCAGCGCTGCCTCGACCGCCGCCTCCACCTTGGCCGCCAGATCCGCCCGCCCCAGGCTATGCCGCAACGCCATGGCGAGACTGAGGATGCTCGCACACGGATTGGCCACCCCGCGCCCGGCAATATCCGGCGCCGAACCATGGATCGGCTCATAAAGCCCCGGCTTGTCGGCCGCGCCGATCGCTGCCGATGGCAACATGCCCAGCGACCCCGTCAGCATCCCGGCCTCGTCGGAAAGCATGTCGCCGAACAGATTATCGGTCAGGATGACATCGAATTGCTTGGGCTGCTTGACCAGCTGCATCGCCATGTTGTCGGCCAGCATATGGCTCAGCTTGATGTCGGGATATTCGGCGTCGCGCAGCGCCTGCACGGTCTCGCGCCACAACAGCCCGGCCTCCATCACATTGGATTTCTCCGCCGACACCACTTCACCCTTGCGGCCGCGCGCCAGCTCGAAGGCCGTGCGCGCCACGCGCTCGATTTCACTGGTGGTATAGACATGGGTGTTGACGCCGCGGCGCTGGCCATCGGGGAGGGTCTCGATGCCGCGCGGCTCGCCGAAATACACCCCGCC
>JANPEP010000313.1:0-19817 GCA_031422995.1 Polymorphobacter sp.
TGGGATCACCCCAGACAGTGCGCGCCAGATAGGGATAGGGCGAGGCGATGACGATCTCGCCCTTTTCGCCGGTTTCGGCGCGGCGCCAGTTTACGCCATCTCCGGCCTCGCGCGCGAACGGCGCCGTCGCCTGCGCGTCGCCTGCCTCGTCCTCCACCCACACATCGCCGACGATCCATGGCAGCGGAAATGTCCGCGCATCGGCGGCGAGCGGAAACGCGTCATTGCCGTAAAAATGCGTCCAGGCGATGCCGCCATGCTCGGTCGCCCAATAGCTGTTGATGTATTGGGGGGTCAGATGCTCCATGCCAAAGGCCTGCACCGGCGGCGAGCAGGGTTCGGCGCAGAAGGTGGCGACCCGCAAACCGCTGAGATCGTATTTCTCGATGTCCTTCAGATTCTGCGGGTCACTCATCACCGCCTTCAGGAACGTTACGCCGGCCTTGAAGATCGTCACGCCATGGCGCTCGATCATCGCGGCAAAGCGGCCGGCGTGCGGGAAGACAGGCGCGCCCTCCCCCAGCACAGTGGTGACGCGGGTAAGCAACGGCGCCGAAATCATGTAGCTTTGGCCGGTAATCCAGCCCGGATCGGCGACGACATAGAGCACATCGCCTGGTCGCGCATCGAAGGCGACCTTCATGGTTTCGGCGATGCCCGCCGCATAGCCGCCATGGACATGGACGACGCCCTTGGGCTTGCCGGTCGAGCCCGAGGTGTAGATGAAGAACATCGGATAATCGGCGTCTACGGGAAGTGGAGCAGAGCTTGCCCAGATGGCGCGGACGAACTCACCGTCCGGCAGTGCGTTGAGCGCAGTTTCCGAAGCGAGCCCTGCGGTCTTGAGGATCTCGGCCAACGCTGCATTGGTCAGGTCATGGCTCCAAACATCGCGGTCGCGCCAGACGATATCGGGCTGGCCAGTATGGCGGGCAACGACGACGGCATCGACGCGCGGTGGCGTGGCAACAAGGCTTTCAGCGACCGCGATGCGGATACGCGCCGAAGCGGTGGAATCAACCGTTCCCGCCTTGCCCAATTCCGCAAGCGCGCGGCCGACGCCGCGCATGACATCGCCGCGTTCGACGGTGACTTCGCCTTTCAACGTCGCGGTGACGGTATCCGCCATGGCTGCGGCGGTTTCGGGCGACAGGCCGAGATCGGCACCGGCAAGGCGCTCGCGCAACAGGCCGAGCGCCACCTGCACCGGCACATAATTGTCGAGCGCTGGATCGGTATAGGCCGTTTTGAACGGCACGATCTGCGCCATGCGATAGCCGCCATCGGCGGTGATGACGATCTTCGCGCCGGCATCATGGATACGGTCCGACAGGGTCTTGTCCGAAAAGCCGCCGAACACCGGCGTGTAGAGCACACCCATGCGCTTGGCAGCTTCGGTCCAGTAAAGCTGCGCCGGAATATTGGGCATGTTGAGCGCAATGCGGTCCCCGGCCTTCAGCCCGAGATTCTTCAACGCAATGGCGCATTTGGCCGTTTCGAGCAGCAGCTGCCGGCGGCTGACGGCATAGCTGTCCACCGGGGCACCGCGGCCATTGTCCTGCGCCATGTCCCAGCGATCACCTTCAAAAATGAAGGCGGCCTCGGCACCATGCCCGGCGAGCACATGGCGATCGACTTCGTTGAAGCAGCAATTGGTGCGCCCGCCATCGAACCAGCGGAAATGCGGTGCTTCATCATCGTTGAAGGCGCGGGCCCAAGGAGCGAAATCGGCAGGCAGGTCGGGGGAAACCGGAGCAGCTGTCGTCGCGTCCCAACCCGACCAGCGGCTGCCATCGAAGCTGAGCCACGCTGCGCCCGCAGGCAGCACAACCAGCCAGTGGAGGTTTCGCGCCGCGATGGCGCCATGGAATTTTCCGGGGTCGGCGAGGACGGCGGCACGCATGGCATCCCAATCGGCGCGAGTGCGAACCGTGTTGGCCATGGCCTGTGGCGCCATGGTTTTGGGTTGGCCCGGAATTGACGCGAGCACCTGATCGTTCATTATCTGCCCTGCCCCTTTGGCATCATGCGCAGCGGCATTGGTTGCTGCTGCATCATCGCACTACTGGAATTTTTGCGATGTGCAAGCCCAAAGGTTCGATTATGTCGTTTTGACGCTTCTAACGACAAGGCTATTACCGTTCATGGCTAATTCTGGTCTGCATGTTGCCAATGAATATCCAAACGCACCGTGATCGGTAGCGAAGATTCGCGCGGTGCCGACCGGTGTGAGGGGATCAATACGCGCGCATGATGGTTGCCGGGATTGCCGAACGAGTCCTGCTAACCGCTTTTTAGCGCCAGCGCCGGACTTTCAATGAGGTGCCAGGACAAGGCAGCCAGCGGGAGAGTCATCGCAAAGGCCGCGGCGATGTTGACGAGCGGATCTGTCGCCCCCATCGCCAGTGCCGCCTGTTGCGCCGGAAACGCATAGATGTAAATACCATAGCTATAGTCCGGCATCCGCGCGCTGAACGCCTTCAAACCCGAGGGTGCCAGGAATGCGGCAACGAGCACGAGGTAGGAAAACGCCAGCTGCGTCAACAGCAGCTTGGGGTGCGCATCATCGGGCACGCACAACGCCAAAAAAACCAAGGCCACAGCGAGCGGCCACGACAGCATCAGCTTTTCCCGCCACAACCAGGCCAGCACACCAAGGAAAAAGCAAAATGCCAGCTCGCGTAATCGATCAAAATAGCTGCCAATTTCAGGGAGCAAAAGGTGGAGCAAAAACGCGCTCAGAATGGCGGCTGTCAGTCGCGTGCGCGGCACAGTCAGCCCGATGACTGCCATCAATGCCAAGGCAACATAGCATCTGACTTCCTGTGGGATCGTCCATAGCGAACCATTTACGACACCGGGAAGCGGATGCGATTCGAACACGCCGGGAAGCGAATAATGACCGCCGAGCAGCAATGCGTTGCGCCAGACAAAGCGCAGCGTGCTCGGTGATGATATGAACTCGCCAAAACGGATTGTGCCAAAGACCAGCCACAGCAGCAGTGGCACCACCAGCAGCATGACCCACAGGCCCGGCAACAAGCGCAGCGCACGCGCCTTGATGAAGGATGCAACGCCGCGCTTGAACAAGCTGCCAGTGACGAGAAAGCCGCTGAGCGCGAAGAACAGGAACACCGCGAGCCGGCTGATGGGAAAGGAAAGGATGGCAACGGTGGGATCGAGGCCGCGCGCATATTGAGTCAAATCCCAGCCATGCGAGATCATCACCGATGACGCGAGAATCCAGCGCAGCGCGGTAAAGCTGTTGCCATCATGCCGAAGCTCGTCGGGCATGATACGACGGGCCATCAACCAATGGGGGAGCGAGCGCGACAATCCGGACCGGCCTAGAAGGCGTTCTTGGGCAACAACAGCGAGCCGACGGTTCGGAAAAGGATGTAGAAATCGAACCAGATCGACCAGTTTTCGATATAATGGAGATCATGATCAAAGCGTTTGATGAGCTTTGCTTCGGTATCGGTTTCGCCGCGCCAGCCACACACTTGTGCCCATCCGGTGATGCCGGGCTTGACCTTGTGGCGAGCGGCATAAGAGGCGACGACGTCGGAGAACAATCGGCCACCGGCGCGCGTTGACGGAGCATGGGGGCGAGGGCCAACGAGTGACATGTCTCCCTGGAGGACGTTGAACAGCTGTGGCAGTTCATCAAGGCTGGTGCGGCGCAGAATCCGCCCGACACGCGTCACCCGTGGGTCTTCTCGGCTGGCCTGGTTGATGCCTTCGAACTCGGATTGATCCTGGTACATGGTGCGGAATTTGTAGACACGGAACGACCTGTTGTTAAAGCCCTCGCGCGTTTGCCGAAAGAATACCGGGCCCGGGGACCCAAGCTTGATCGCCGCGGCAATGAACAACAGCAAAGGCCAGATGAGCAACAGGATCAAAACCGTCAGTATCCGGTCCTCCAGCGCTTTCACGCCGGCATCGATTCCCGAAATCGGGCGTTCGAACAACGTCATCACCGGCATTTCGCCTAGCATGACGAGCGGCCGGCGCGCAAAGGCAAAACTGGCAAGATCGGGGGCGAGGCGAATTTTCACCGGGGTCAATGCCAAACGGCTGACAATCTCCTGCAATCGGGTTTCGGCGGACCATGGCAACGCAACAACCACCTGATCGACGCGGCCATCGCGGATCATCGATACCAGCGCCGACAAATTGCCCAGCACCGGGACATTGGCAGCGGCTGACGGCACCCGGCCATCGCGGCGATCATCGAAAAACCCGATCAGCGAAATGGTCAGGCGATCATGATTCTGGACATAATCGGCGAAGCGTTCACCCTGGGCCCCTGCCCCGAATATGGCGATGCGTTGGTCAAAGGTCCCGCGGCGCTTCAGGCGACGCACCCACAACGTGGCGGCGGCGCGCAATGCCAGCAACAAAGTGCCGCCAAAAATGAACCAACCCAGCGCCCAGCCGCGTGAAATCACATCCGATGACTTCAGCAGGAAGCCGAGGGTAATCATGAACAACGCCGTGGTCACCCAGGTCGTCGCCACACGCCGCCATGCCCGGCGCAGCGAAAATTGTGCGTCGACATCATAGCAACCAAGGCTTTCGCCCAATACGCCATAGGCAATCGCCGCGATGATGACGACGCGCGTGTACAACGCAACGACATCGGGCATCAGCGATTCACGCACGAACGCGACCGCGATGGCGCCCGTGACCAGCACCGCCAGAAATTCGAGCAAGCGAACCCCGAACACTGCAAGGTCAAGCGGCACACCGGCCTTGTCGACTGCCTGCGGCGTGCCGGTCACAAGGCCATGATCGCGTTGCAGGTCGTTCACGCCGGACGCCCTTGCCAGGCGGATAGCGGTCGCGTCATCGCAATGTTTGTCACAAAGGCCGATACTGTTGGGAAGACAGTGGCGCCGCCGCGTGAAACTGTTGTAGGGACGGCAGCATTGTTAAGGAATGACCGATGGAAACACCGTATGATTGGATCACCGTCATTGTCTTTGCCGGCCTGATCGTACTGTTCCTGCAGCGATCCCAGGGTGAAGCGCGGGACCATCTTTGGCAATATCTCGTTGCCGCCTTGGGCTGTGCCGCCACCAATTATCTCGGCAATGAAGCGCTCAAACTCGACCAGCCCAGCTATCATTTTGCCGCCATCGCGTTGGGCCTCGGCACGTTGGCTTTCATCTGGAAAGTATTGCAGCCCTTCAGCAGCAGCGAAGGCTGAGGTGCGGCGCCGAACGGATTGACCGGCGCTGCGGCAAGGCCCAGGCCAGGATTTTTTCACGGTTTCATCGCCGCTGCCAGGGGTCGACCAACCAAAACCATGCGATCCTCGGGCTGCATACTCTGTACCATGCGTGCAGCAAAATTGGTGAGGGCGTCGACAAATACAGGCGATTGATCGCCGACAGTTGAAATTCGTACCAGAATCCCGTCCGACAGATAGCCGCGCATCTGTTGCTGCAACTTGACACGGCGTTGTTCGCGGCCGTCGGTCGGAAGATCGTCTCCTATGCGGGTCCAGTAGCAGATTTGTTCCACCCGCATTTCACTTTGCGCCTGCAACTCGCGCACAGGCAACAATGCTGCGGGCGCAAGCTCCACCTTTGACGTCCGCGACGACGAAATCGTGTAGCCGACAGCAGCATAACAGGTTTCCGGGCGATGCAGTTGCAGCAGGTCGTTCTGCACCGCGCCATAGGCTATGACGAGCATGATCGGCGGCTGCGTTGGCGATGTATAAAGGCGCGTCAGAGTTTGGCTGTACAGGCGATCCGCCAGACTGCCGGGCGATTTCGGCAGAACAAAAGCATCGGACGGTACGTAGTTCCAGTCGTCAATCTTCTTTGGTATCACAGCATC
Organism: Polymorphobacter sp.; assembly: GCA_031422995.1. GTDB lineage: Bacteria > Pseudomonadota > Alphaproteobacteria > Sphingomonadales > Sphingomonadaceae > Sandarakinorhabdus. The sequence continues at coordinate 5,854 of JANPEP010000313.1, forward strand.
AAGCTTGCGATCACCGAGCAGTACGAGACGCTTGCGGGGCGTGAGCGCGGCCGCCGCGCCGGCCGCAACCACCATGCTGCCGCCAAGAAGCACGTCACGACGGTTCATGACATCGCCTCATCTGGTGAGGCCAGCGAATCGCGCAATGGCGTCAAGATCTTGTCGATCAGAAAAATGAACAACAGAGCCGAGGTGAAGGTGACCATGCCGGCAAAATTATGGAGATAGCCCTGGGCTGCTGCGTCACCAAAATGATACGTTATCAATACCAGCGCCATAACGCGGATAATATTGGCGGCAATGGCGATCGGCACCACCAGAACCAGCAAAATCATCGAATAACGCCAGTTGCTGCCACGCAGCATATAAACATAAAACAGACCGATAGCCGAGAGACTAACCAATGAATTGAGACCAGCGCAGGCGTCTTCGACAAGCAATTGATAGTTTGCAACATATAGGGTCACACCAACCCGCGAAATCTCATAGCCGAACACCCCAAGTGTCCAGGTCACAACTTCAGAAACCAGTATTTTCAATGGCTGCGTGACGGTATCGAGCACCCATCCCGGTATCGGAATAATGAAGCCGAGGTAAAAAATCGGGAACCACATCGAGCGTATGACCTTGCCACCGACAATGGCATAGCTGACAGACAACAAGGTCAGCAGCAGTGCCGCGACTTCGATGCTGATGAAATCAAAGGCTCGGCCAAAGGCATAGGCAGGGATTGCGATGGCAAGGCCGATCGCCGTGAAAAGCGGTTTTCCCGGCACCATGTCGCGCTTGATTTCAGGCAGGCGCCGGAAAATCAACCACAGGCCAGTCGCTACAACAATAGGACCATGCACCCCGGATTCGAGCGACCACGGACCACGCGCCAGCGACACCAGCGTCGGCACGCACATCGCGACCATCCCGAGGAACAGCGGCCAATGACGCGTTACCAGGGACTGCCAATCGGTGCGGACGGCGGAGGCGGCTGACGCCACGCTCAAAACTCGTTGAGGATTGAGCCGATTACCGGACAGCGGGCGGATGCCAACTGGGTGACCAATGTCGACATGTCATTGAAATAACTATGGTCGCGGCGCGCCACAACCACGGCATAGCCAGCAGCGGAAGCAACAGTCAAAGCATCGGCATTGGTGTTGGTGGCCGGCGTATCGAAGATGACAAGATCATATTCGCGCAACAGTGTATTGGTGCCATCGCGGAAACGATTGCCGGACAACAGCTCCTGCGGACGCGCCACCGGCGGGCCTGCCGTAATCACCGAAAGATTGGGCAGCACGTTGGCATGGACAACGCGTTCGGGACGCGCGACCTGCAACGACAAAAAGCTGGAAAGGCCAGGCGCATTGGCTTCCAGCCCGAAAATCTGGTCAAGCCGCGGCGCACGCATATTGGCATCGATGATCAGCGTCTTGGTACCAACCTGCGATAGTGACGCCGCAAGGTTGGCAGCAAGATAACTGCACCCCGTGCCATCGACCGGCGAAACAAAGGCCAGGCCGCGGCGACCTGAACGGATGTGCTGCGCGATAATCTGGGTGCGCAACAACCGAACGGATTCGGCTCGGATCGATGACGGATCATTGACGACGATCAATTCGTCCGAAACCTCACGACGACCTGTGTCCTGCAATGCCAAACTGCTGATAAGCTGTTCACGTGCCCGATCGAGATCGTCAGTCGTGATATAGCCCAGTTCAAGCGCCGCCTGGTCAAAATCAAGGCCGCGTTCGCGCTGGTGCAGCACAACGCGTGAGGTCTGGTCTTCTGAAAGATAGCCAAGCCGCAGCAAGGCATCCCGAATTGGTGCATCGAACACGTCACGACCGTCATCGACGCGCGATGCAGCAACGTCGGCCAGCGGAGAACCATCCATCGAATTTTCACTCATTGCGCGGGCTGCCACCCGTCAGGGGTCGAACCACGGCGGGTAATCAGTTTGCGTATCCGGTCGCGCCATGGCGATGGCGCGGCATCGGCGATAACCGCCAGAACCGGTGCCTTGGAGGCGTACCGCAGATCCTCGGATCCACGAATACGCCGGGCCATCAGCTCGGTGAAAAGCGCCAGCACGACACCGAGTGCAAGCCCGAAAGCAAACGACAGGCCGAAAATCTGCGGCCAGTTCGGGAACGAAGGATTGATCGACCCGATAGCATCACCAAGCACGACGAGACCGCTTTCCGAGATATTCGATTCCAGCGTCAGATCGGCCGTGCGTCCGGCCGCCTTTTCATACTGTGCGCGACGCAAATCGACTTCGCGTTGCAGCTGCGACAACTGGTCGAGCTTGTCCTTCATGCCAAGCACCTTGGCGCGCTGCGCATTATAGTCCGCTTCGAGCTGCGCCACGGTCTGACGCGACGCCCCGGTTTGCGCGGCGCTGTTGGAGCGCGCCACCGACGTTTCCTTGCCCAGCTGAGCGCTGAGTTGGTTACGACGCAAAATCAAGGCCTTGTAGCTTGGATGCTCAACACCAAGTTTTTCCGCAGCCATGCCGACCTGGTCGTTCAGCGTCGCCAGTTGCAGCTTCAGTTGGTCGACAATGCCCGAGCTCGCCGGCAGTGATTGCATTGATTGCGACACCGTCTCACCACTGCGGGCAGACATCAGCGCCGATTGCAGGCCGGCCAACTTGGTGCTTTCGGCCTCGCCGCCGCCTGGCACGATAACGATGTTGTTGGTCTGCTCGAACTTGGACTTTGCCGTTTCTGCCGCAACAAGGGCCACCTGCGCGCGCTCCGCCTGCTCACGATACCATTGCGCGGTGCGGCCGGCGCTGTCGGTGCGAAAGCGCAAGCTTGCGTCGATATAGGATTCGCGCAGCAAGTTGGCGATGGTCCGGGCGATATCCGGATTGGGCGCTTCATAGGTAATCTCGAGGATGTTCGAGCCTTCGACAATCTTCACATCGGTCGCACTGATGATGCGTTGGGCACCCCAGCGGCGAAAATCACCCGCACCGCCGGTATCGGCCTGCCAAGCGGCGATGACCGATGGATTCTGCGCCCAGCCAAGCCGGTCAACAACGTCACCCGCAACGCGATAGTCCTGGATCAACTCCATCTGGGTCTTGAAATACCCACGCGACGAGGCAGCGCTGATCATCAGGCCCGTAACCGGATCGGGCTTGACGACATCGAGCAGCACGCGTGCCTTGGCCGGATAGCGTTCCGGCAAGGTCTTGGCGACGCTAAGCGCCACCACCACGCATGTCAGCAAGGACGCCAGGATAATCCAGCGACGCGCAAACAGGATCCGCAGGAATTGAGCAATACTCATTGGTGTCCGTCCCGGTTGGGCAATGTCGCAAACATCAGAACAAGCGTTCCTTTACGACAATAACGTCATTCTTTTGAACTGGCAGAGACAGGTCCGCATCAATTTCCTTGGCGCCGCCGCGGATAAGGCCGACCTTGTTCGACGACCCAGTCGCCGTCACGCCGCCAGCAAGGGCAAGTGCCTGTCGCATTGTCATACCTGGCAATACGGGCAAGGCGCCAGGACGGTTGACCTGGCCAGTGACAAAAAACTGGTCCGCATCCGGCACATACAGCGTATCACCGGGACGCAACAACGGATCCTTGTCGGTCTCGCCACGCACCAGCCCTTCGGCTTCAAGCCGGGTTTCCGGGCTGCCCTGACGGCGCAGATAGACATAGGCCGCGCCGTTTTCCCGAATCCAGCCGGATTTCAGCAGCACTTCGAGCGCGCGATACGGACGATCAAGCGGATAGATGCCGGGGTTTGCGACCTTGCCGGCGACGTTGACCGCCTTGCTGACATACGACCCGATTTCGACGTTGACGACAGGGTCCTTCAAAAACCCACCCTGGGTCATCTTGTCGGTGATGACCCGCGCCAGCCCGATGTTGGTCAGGCCAGACGCCTTGATGATGCCCAGCAAGGGCATGACAATCGTGCCATCGGACTTGATCCGAGTGGTGATGCCCGCTTCGGGCTGGCCGTAAACGATGACCTGGATGGTATCATCCGCACCAAGCACATAGCCGCCGTCCACCGGATCGGCCGCCAATGCCGGAGCCGCTGCGATAACCAGCAGCAGCAACAGGAATTTCCAGGCCCGCGTCAGAAACACCATCATCATCTCCCGAAATTCACGCGCAACCTGAGCATGGCTGCGAAAGCGTCATACGAATACTCAACAGGATCGGACTTACGATCCTGATAAGAAAGTTCGAACCCTACCGAATAAAGTTCAACCGGAGCATAATTGATCGACCCATAAACCCGCGTAATCTTGTCCTGGACCCGCAGCAGCGGCTCTTGCTGGCTTATGAAGCTGTTGCGGTAATCGCGCTGGTCATAGGTGATTCCGGTGCCCAGCGAGATGGCCCGGTTCATCCGATAGTCGACATCAAGGCCGATCGCCTGGACCAGCTGGTACTGCGCGCCGACGTTCACACTTGCGGTGGCGCGGCGGCTGGCAGACACGGTTCCCGACAGGCGCGAGCCGGATTTATATGACACCGCAGCATCGAAACCCAGGTTGGACGATTTTTCACGGGTTTGAACATCGAAAACTGGTGGTGGCAACGGCGTGGGCACCAGCACAACAATATCACGTGGCTGCGGATCAACCTCGATATAGGAAATACCGGCCTTCACCTGCAACCTGCTGCCAAGGCTGCGTTCATAACCGAAGCGGCCTGAAATGATTTCGACGCCGTCGTTGTCGAACACACCGGCTGTCGTCAAGATCTCGCGTTCAGGATAGTCAGCCTTGTTCCAACTGCCAGTCAGTGAAAACTGTCCCAGATTTGGCGAGCCATAGGTCAACTGCGGGCTGAAAACCCAGCTGTTGGCGTCAAAGGCCACACGATCAGGCGAATCATTGCGAACCTGCACGCGGCGGACCGACCCGCCAAACCCTATGCCGGTGGCTGTCTGGCAATTGGCCGATGCGCCATAGGTGAAAGTGTCCTGCTTGTTGGGCTGCACCACGGACAGTTCCGACAACAATTGCTGGCGACTTTCAAAATTCGTGTCGACAAGCCCTGAGCAGCGCGTGCCAAGCCGCCAATTGAGGCCGCCTGCCGCCGCATAGCGATTGCGGTTCAACTGCGTGTTGTGGACATACATATCACGACCGATCGTGCCACTGACAAACAGCTGTTGACGACCAACCGGCACGGCCGTGGAGAGCGTGACGATCGGCGAAAATCGAAAATCGGATTTCTGGGGATAATTGCCCAGGGGAAAGCCATTCCCCAGGCGGATCATGTTCGAATCATAAAGCGTGTTCATCGATGCTTCGACACGGAATCGCCCGAGCACTGCCGCGGCCGCACCCAGAACACGATTGTCCGCGGCAACATCATCACCGGCCGTGCTTGGAGCTGCCGTGGCCGGCACTGCCAGACCCGTCGTCGTTGCAACAACCGCGGCCCACGCCAGCGTTCGCCCTGAAAAAGCCATTCGCACTGAACTCCACCCTGCGATTTCGCCGCTGCTACACGTCCCGCACTGCAACAGCAACCTTCCAGGCAAGTCGGCCGTAGAACATCATGTCGCTTTTGCCCCCGTGCGAACATCGACAGAAAACCGCCTGACATTCAAGGCATCTGTTGTATAGACCAGCCAAGAGTGCTGCCATCTCGAGAGTAGGTACGTTGATGATCTGGAAACGCTGGTCCCGCACCGAAGGGAATGAGGCCGACACGACGACCCCAACGCCCCAGACATTCGAAAATACCCTTGATGCGTCCGAACCGGCGGCAATTGTGCGCCCCGCAACCGCCAACAACACCTCAGTAGAAGCGCGGCCGGCGTTTCTCGACACCTTGTGGCGCGAACCCCAGGAAACGGCAACAGCGCGCGCCCTTCCAAAATTTTCGGCAAGTGCTTCGGATGACGTCGAAGTCGGCGATGCCGATTCGGCGCAGTCGCGGCGCAAGCTGGCATTGCGCGATGCCCTTGGTGCCTCACAACCCGTCATCGGCCGCGAAAGTTTTGCCGGCCGTCATGATGCCCTGGCGCAACTCATCTCGTGCATCGAGCAACAGCGTGTCCATGTCGTCATCTATGGCGAACGCGGAATCGGCAAGACCAGCCTGGCGCATGTGTTTGCCGAAACGGCGCGTGAAGCGCGCTACCTCGTGCTGTACGGCAGTTGCGGCACCGAGGCGCAGTTCGACGCGATGTTCCGTTCGTTCGCTGCGCGCATTCCACGTTTGTACCATACATCGGTCCTGCCGAATTCGCCTGAGGCCGAACGCGGTGACAACTTTGATGTCATGCTGGAGGAACATTTTGGCCCGCGTGAGCTTGCCGACCTGTTCGCCGAAGTCACCGGCACCCGAGTCATCATCATCCTTGATGAATATGATCGCGTGCTCGATCCCAGCTTCCGCCGCGACGTCGCCGAGCTGATCAAGAACCTTTCCGATCGCGCCGCGCGTGTTCAGCTGGTGTTGACCGGCGTTGCCCAGAACCTTGATGAACTCATCGGTTATGCCCCATCGATTCGACGCAATATCATCGGCCTGCCGATGCGGCCGTTGACGGTGTCCGAAGTTCGCGATGTTATCGGCATTGGCGAGGTGGCGTCAGATTTGCGTTATTCCGAGGAAGCGGTTGCAATGATCACCGCGATGGCCGGCGGATCGCCCTATCTGGTGCGGCTGCTCGCTCACCAGGCCGGGCTGGCGGCACTTACGGAGCGCAAGTCTGTCGTCAACGAGACCCATGGCCGTTCGGCGGTCGAACGCGTGCTGACCGATTGGAACGCGTCGTTGCCGCGCCGGGTGCAGGCCAGTCTTGGCCGCGACGAGGCTCGGTCGAACTGGCCGCTGCTGATTGCTGCGGCCCGCGCCGGCAGCTCGGCGGACGGCTATTTCGGTGTCGACGACGTCTTTACCGAAATGAATGGCAGCAGCCCGCCGGCGATCATCGAACGCGATCTCAAGCGCTTTGCCCATCCGCACGATCTGCTCGAACTGCATGACGTCGGCGGCGAAATCCGCTTCCGCTTCCGCTATCCGGGGGTGTCATCGCTTCTGCTGATGTCGGCGGCCATGGCGCGCATGGCGGCCTGACGGCGGGCCGGGGCCGGAACTGCCTGTGATTAAAGTCCTGCTTGAGAAAATCCGCATCCGCTGGCTGCTGCGCGACGAGTATGAAAGCCAGGCCTTGCGCGCCTATTTCGCCCGGCGCTGGGGTGTGGAGGTTGGACTTTACAGCTATGGCTGTTTTGATCCCTGGCGGGTGCCGGCGCGCACCCGGATCGGCCGCTTTTGCTCCATCGCCAAAACAGCCCGCATCCTTGATGCCAATCACCCGATCGAGGCGCTGACAACGCATCCGTTTCTGTACGAGGCCCGCTTTGGCGTCGTGGACAAGGACCGCATCGATCCCGCCTGGCTGCATATCGGTGACGATGTGTGGATCAGCCACAACGCCACGATAACGCCGGGATGCAAGTCCATCGGGCGCGGCGCCATCATAGGCGCCGGCGCTGTGGTCACGCGCGATGTGGCGCCCTATGCCGTCATGGCGGGCCAGCCGGCGCGAAAACTGCGCGACCGTTTCGATGCGAAAACCATTGCGGCGATCGAAGCGTCACGCTGGTGGGAACACGACAAGCACTGGCTGCAAGACTTGGTCAAAAACCATCCCGATGCCGCCTATCACCCGACCGCCAGCGCACTTGGGCGGCTCGGATAACGTCAGCAGGGTTTGAGATTGGCAGCATCCCCCAGCATCGCTATCGAATGGCGCCATGACGCACGGTAATCGATTGGGCGCAGTTGATCGGCCTGCAGGGATCGTTTCGATGCCGCGTGTGTCGGTCATCATTCCCCACCTCAATACACCCGACGCCCTGCGGACGTGCCTGTATTCGGTCACCGGGCAAAATCTGGCGTCCGGGCAAGCCGAAATCATCGTGGTCGACAATGGTTCAACGCTCGCGCTGGATGGCATCGCTGCCGAATTTCCCGCCGTGACCTGGCTTTCGGAACCGGTCCCCGGTCCAGGCCCGGCGCGCAATCACGGGGTCGCGGCCGCACGCGCTCCGGTCCTTGCCTTTATCGATGCCGATTGCCGCGCTGCACCGGGATGGTTGGAAACCGCGACCGCGGCTGTCGAACAAATTCCGGGTCAAGCCATCGTCGGCGGCGACATCCGCATCGATTTTGCCAACCCGCAATCTCTGACCGGCATCGAAGCCTATGAAGCGGTCTTCGGCTTCCGCCAGCAACTTTATATCACCCGGAAACAATTCTCGGTCACTGCCAACCTGGCAATGGCCGCGCCTGTTCATGCACGGGTCGGCCCCTTTGCCGGCATCGATCGTGCCGAAGATCTGGACTGGGGCCAACGCGCCCACGCCGCCGGTTTCACCACGCGCTATCTGCCAAACATGCGGGTCTATCATCCGGCGCGACCGGACTTCGCCGCGCTGGCCCGAAAGTGGCAACGCCACATCCGACATGATTGGAAAGCCCATGTCGATGCGGGTCGTTCCGGCTGGCAATGGCGCCTGCGGGCGGCAGCGCTATTGCTTTCAATTCCGTTCGAAAGCGTGAAGCTGCTGACATCGGATCGGCTCTCGGGGTTTGACAATCGCATTCGGGGGATTGCCACACTGGCCAAAATCCGCGCCTTTCGCGCTGCAGAAATGCGACGATTGATGTCCGCTCCGCATGATTCGGGGGAAATCTTCTGGAACCGCCAAGCATGACGACCACGCCGAAACCACGCACCCTGCCCCCAGAAGCGCCTGAGGCCAGCGATACAGGCGCCACAAGCCCAAGACTGGGAGTCATCCTCGTCAATTACAAACGCGCCGACGACACCATAGAATGCCTCGAATCCCTCCTGCGCAGCACAATCCCCCTCCGCATCATCGTCGTTGACAATGGCTCTGGAGACGGTTCCCTTGACACTATCGCCGCCTGGGCCGCCGGCCAACATCCCGTCGTGTCGGCGTCGCCGGACATGGCACCCCAAGGAGAACCCTGGCCAAAGCCTGTCGACATCATCCGCCTCACCGCCGCGCAGGCCGCCACCACAGACCCTGTCGGCACGCTCACCCTCGTCGATGCCGGCGACAACCGTGGCTTTGCCGCCGGCAACAACATCGGCCTGCGCCACCTGCTGCGGGATCGCCATATCGATCATGCCTGGCTGTTGAACAACGACACTGTTGTGGACGCCTATGCCGCGGCCGCCCTGCTGGCCCGCCTCGACGCAACCCCCGGTGTCGGCCTGTGCGGCACCGTCGTGCGCTTTTACTGGCAGCCAGACATTGTCCAGGCCCTGAACGGCCATCGCTTCAACGTCTGGACAGGAATGTCAAAAGGCATCGGCGCACGCCAACCCGCCACCCGCCCGTTCAACCCGGCCAAGGTCGCAAAGGAAACCGATTTCGTGCTGGGCGCTTCAATGGGTGTCAGCCGGCGTTTCATCGAGACCATCGGATTGATGGACGAACGCTATTTCCTCTATTTCGAGGAAGTCGACTGGGCAGCCCGCAACGACGGCCGATTTGCCAACGCCTTCGCCCATGGCGCCATTGTCTATCACAAGGAAGGCGGTTCGATCGGGTCCTCGGGCGTCGCCGGCGCCCGCAGCGCCATGTCGGACTATTGGCTTACCCGTTCACGGCTGCGCTTCATTCGCCTGCACCGGCCGCTGTTGCTGCCGTGGCACTGGCTGGTGACGCTGGCGGTTGCGGCACGGCGGCTGCTGCGGCTTCAGCCATCAAAGTCCGCCGCCACGATACGCGCTTTGTTCGGGATTGATTATTGACCGCGGCACCACCGACAGCGCATTGACGCTGCAAGTGTTCGCGGATTTTCGCAGACAGGAGTTCCAATGACCAATTCGACACGGTTGACACTGCTGGCCTCAAGCGCCGCTGCGCTGTTGACTCTCGCGGCCTGTGACAAGGGCGCAAAAACGCCCGAAGGCCAGGTCGTCGCCACGGTCGATGGCAAGGAAGTCACCATCCATGAACTGAATGCCGAACTCGCCATGGTCCCGGACCGCGGCGGCGACACGCCGCGCAAGCTGGTCGAATCGGTCGTCCTGCAACGTGTGATCGAACGCAAGATGCTCGCCGCCGAAGCGGAAAAGCTTGGGCTTGAGAAAAACCCGCAATTCCTGCTCGCCCGCAAACGCACCGAGGAAGGCCTGCTCGTCCAGGCCCTGCAATCGGACATTCAGCAAAAGGTGCCGGCAACCACACGCGAAGCCGCCCAGAAATATGTTGCCGAAAACCCACAGGTGTTCGGTGATCGCAAGATCTTCTCGCTCGACCAGATTACCTTCCTGCGCCCGGCCAATATCGATCAATTGCCGCTGCGCGATGCCAAGACCATGGCCGATGTGGAGCGCGTCCTCACCGACGCCAACATCGAATATCGCCGCGCACCGCAGCAGATCGATTCGCTTACCGTCAATCCGGCGCTGACCACCGAAATCCTGAAAATCACCGGATCAGGCAATGGCGAGCCCTTCATGTTCGCTGACCAGCCTGCCGGTGCCCCTGCCCCGGTGATCTATGTCAACAATGTCACCAGCACCAAATCACAGCCGTTCACGGGTGAAAAGGCCATCACCTATGCCCAGAACGTCCTGCAACGGCAGGAAATCCAGAAGAAACTGGGCAATGAACTGAAGAAATATCAGGACTCGTACAAGGCCAAGACCGTTTACGCCAAGGGCTATGGCCCACCGGAATTCCCGAAACTCCCCGCTGCCCCCGCTGCGGCAAAACCCGCCGCCGCACCCGCCATCGCGCCTGCCGCAGCACCGGCACCGGCACCCGCTGCCAACTAAACCTCGGCGCAGCTTGCGCCGTGGATTGAACTGCTTCGCCTCGCTGGGGATTGTTGTCGTTGAAAACCCTCCGCATCGGGCTTTTGTGGCACGCGACCGCCGCGGGCAATCTTGGTGTCGGCGCACTCAGCGTCGGCAACATGGCCCTGGCGCGCGCGGCCGCAGCGCGCGCCGGTGTCACCCCGCATTTCACGGTCATCGGGCCATATGAGCCGGGAAAACCCTATATCACCGGTAACGATGTCGAACTGCGGACAATAACCGGCCGCTACATGGCCTCGCCCACGGGGTATCGCGCCGATCTGCGCGGGCTCGACATCCTGCTCGATATCGGCGCCGGAGACAGTTTTGCCGATATCTACCCGGACAAGCGCTTTGCCTATATCGTCGCCACCAAGGCCTTTGCGATTGCCGCCGGCAAGCCATTGGTGCTCTCACCGCAAACCATCGGGCCCTTCACCCGCCAGCCCCACACCAGCATCGCCGCCTGGATCTGCCGCCGCGCCGCCGTGGTGTTCGCGCGTGATCCGCTGTCGATGCAGGTGCTGCAAGGCTTCGCACCCAGCGCCGATGCCCGGCAAGCCATCGATGTCGCCTTCGCCCTGCCTTATGACAAGCCGGTGCGCACCCCCGCCGGCCCCATCCGCGTCGGCATCAACGTCTCGGGCCTGTTGTTGAGCGGTGGCTATGCCGGCGGCAATGAATATGGCCTGGCCTTTGATTATCCGGCGCTCACCCGGGCGCTCGTCGCCGCCTTTGCCGCGATGCCGGGGGTGGAGGTCCACCTCGTCCCGCACGTCAACGCCCCCGCCATGCCCAATGATGACGATGGCATCGCCTGTGACCGGCTGCACGCCGAATTTCCGCAATCACACCGTGTGCCGAATTTTGCCTCACCCTCGGCGGCCAAATCCTTCATCGCCGGGCTAGATTTCCTCGTCGCCGCCCGGATGCACGCCACCATCGCAGCCTATTCCGCCGGCGTGCCTGTTGTCCCGATCAGCTATAGCCGAAAATTCGAAGGCCTTTACAAGGGCCTGGACTATCCATGGTTGGTCACCGCCACCGGCATGGATACCGGCGCCGCCACGGCGTTTGTGCTCGATGCCTTCGCCCGCCGCAACGAACTGGCGCACGATATCAAACGCGGCGCACCGGTGATTGCCGCCGGGCTCGAATCCTATACGGCCGAACTTGCCCGGCAATTTGCCGCCGCTGCAAAGTGACCCCCTCCCCTGCCCTTTTGCGCGTAGCGCGCGGCCAATTGTGCAGCGGTTGCGGCCTGTGCGCCGCCATCGCCCCCACAGCAATCGCAATGACGATGGCACCGCCGGGCTACCTGCGTCCGCACCAGCACGGCCCCATAACTGCCGAGCAGGAAACCGGCATCGCCGCCGCTTGCCCGGGCCTTGTTGTCGATGAAAGCACCACCAACGCGCCGCCAATCAACGATCCCATCTGGGGCCCGGCATGGTTCGTCGGCACCGGCTTTGTTACCGATCCGGCGTTGCGCCACCAGGCGTCGTCCGGCGGCGTCATCTCGGGACTGTTGGTGCATGCGCTCGCCACCGGACTGGTCGATTTCGTCATCCAGACCGCTGCCGACCATAGGCAGCCAACCGGCAATCACACCAGCCTGTCCACCACTGCTCAGGATGTCTTTGCCGCCGCAGGATCGCGCTATGCTCCCTCCTCGCCGCTTGCTGGGTTAGAAGATTGGCTCGCCCGCCCCGGCCGCTTTGCCTTTGTCGGCAAGCCCTGTGACGTCACCGCGCTCAGGGCACGCGCCCTCGCCGATCCGCGCATCAATGCCCGCATTCCATTGATGCTGGCGTTCTTCTGCGCCGGCATCCCAAGCCAGGCCAGCGCAGGCCGCATCCTCGATGCACTTGGCGTTGCGCCAAAAGATGTCGCGTCCTTTCGTTACCGCGGTGATGGCTGGCCCGGCTTTGCCACCGCAACGCTGCATGATGGCAGCACCCGCCGCATGAGCTATGCCGACAGCTGGGGCGATATCCTGTCAAAGGAAGTGCAGTTCCGTTGCAAGATCTGCCCCGATGCCACCGGCAATGTCGCCGACATCGCCTGCGCCGATGCCTGGTACGGCGATGATCGCGGCTATCCAAGTTTCGAAGAACAGGACGGGCGCAGCCTCGTCATCGCCCGCACTGCAATGGGGGAAACACTGCTCAACGAAGCCCGCGCCGCCGGGCGAGTGGTGACCGAGCCTCTCGCCATCGCCGAAATCGCCAAAATGCAGCCGGCCCAGGTGCGCCGCAAGAAGCAGATCGTGTCGCGCCTCGCCGCAATGGCGGTTGCCGGGCGGCCGGTACCCCGGTATCGCGGGCTGCAACTCTGGGCGGCGGCAGCGCGCGACAAACCGGCGGAACAGGCGCGCAGCTTCGCCGGGCTTTTGCGGCGTTTCATGCAGGGACGAACATGATGGCGACCAATCCAACGACCCGCCGCGGCATCGTCCTCGCCGGCGGCTCCGGCACGCGGCTCTATCCGCTCACCAAGCCAGTCTCGAAGCAGTTGATGCCGGTCTATGACAAGCCGATGATCTATTATCCGCTGTCGGTGCTGATGCTCGCTGGCATCCGCGAGGTGCTGATCATCACCACGCCGGCCGACAGCGCGGCCTTCCGCGGGCTGTTGGGCGACGGCTCCGATTGGGGCATGCACATCGAATATGCCGTGCAACCCGAACCCAAGGGGTTGGCGCAGGCCTATCACATCGGCGCGGATTTCGTCGGCGACCGCCCATCGACGCTCATCCTGGGAGACAATATCTTCTACGGCCATGGCCTACCGGAATTGCTGGCAAAGGCCTCGAACCGCACCGATGGCGCCACGGTATTCGGCTATTACGTCAAGGATCCGCAAGCCTATGGCGTCGTGTCGTTCGATACTGATGGCCGCGCCGCCACCATCGAGGAAAAGCCGGCCAATCCGCGCTCCAACCATGCCGTCACCGGGCTCTACTTCTACGATGGCGATGCCGTCCGCATGGCGCGCGACATCCGGCCATCGGCGCGCGGCGAACTCGAAATCACCGATCTCAACCGCCTCTATCTCGAAGCCGGCAAACTCCATGTCGAGTTGATGGGCCGCGGTTTCGCCTGGCTCGACACCGGCACCCA
>JANPEP010000314.1:0-1566 GCA_031422995.1 Polymorphobacter sp.
CTTCTGCAACCGCCGCGCCAGCGCCATCCCCGCCGCCGGCCCAAGCCCTTCCGCGATGATCCCCGACGAAGCAAAATTCACCTCCGGCGCATAGATGTGCATATGCCCACCCTTGCCCTGCGACAGCCCGGCCTTCTTGCCGAGCAACTCCGCCGTCATCTTGCGGACATCGACCCCCCGCGCAATCGCCACATGGTGAGGGCGGTGGTCGGCGGTAATCATGTCGTCAGCGTCCAGCGCCGCACAAACCCCCGCCCCCACCGGCTCGGCGCCATTCGAACAATGCAATTCCCCCGGCAACGGCCCATTGGCAAACGCAAAGATCGGCGTCTTCCCCACCCAATACAGCCCGATCATCGCATCATCAAAGGCGCGTGACCGCACCATCTGGCGATACATCTCCCGCCGCATTTCCGGTGTCAGTCCCATGGTCCATCCCCGCGCAATTCATCGATGCGCACTTTAGGCCCCGCCGAAGCCCCCGCCACTTGCCGGAAATGCTAGCTGGCACTCCAAAACTGTCATCGCGGCGCAGGTCGGGACCCAACCCAGCCATGCAGCGCGCCGATGCAGTCGTTCGCCAAATACAAACGCCATGCCGCTAGCAGGCTTGCACCAACGCTGATACATTCGCCGCAACCGGACATTCTGACTGAAAGGGGCATTTCATGGCCACCGTCGCAGAACAACAAATCCGGGTCGCAGGCGAACGAAAATTCTTCACGGGCATGGCAATCGCCCTGCTCATCACCGCGTTTCTCGGCTTTGCGCCGACATATTTTCTGATGGTCCCGATGCACGGCAAGCCGCTGTCGCTGCTGGTCCATGCCCATGGTCTGGTCGGCACGGCGTGGCTCGTGCTGCTGGTCACGCAGACCAGCCTCGTGGCGGCCGGACGACGTGACATTCATCGACGCACAGGCGTGCTGGGCGCCATCCTGGCAATCGCGATTGTCGGGCTCGGCCTGACAGTGGCGCTGCAAGCGATGCAACATGGCCGCACCAATCCCGGCACCCTGCCGCCGCCAGCGCTGCTCGCCGTGCAATTCACCACAATCGGCCTGTTCGCCGGCTTCGCGACGTTGGGCATTCTCAAGCGGGCCACGGCCGCCACGCACAAGCGCTTCATGCTGCTCGCCAGCATCGCCATGGTGCTGCCGGCGCTCGCGCGCCTCGCCCGCAACATCGACACACCGCCGCTGCCCGCCACGGCAATCGGCGGGATGGTCCTCTCCAACCTGTTCCTGATTGCCCTTGCGACCTATGACTGGCGGACGCTGGGGCGGCTCCACCCGGTCACATTGTGGGGCGGCCTGACCTACATCCTCTGGGAGCCGCTACGCATCATCATCGGCGTGAGCGCGCCGTGGCAGGCGTTCGTGAAATCGACTTTTGCCTAGGTAGCCGCCCTAAACCACCAAAGCGCCATGCTCCAACTTCGGCAAGACATGCCGCGCAAACAAATCTGCCTCCGCCGCATGAGGATACCCCGACAGGATGAACGCCTCCATCCCGATCGCCTGATACGCCTGCAACTTCTTCAACACCTGGTCCGGATCGCCGACA
>JANPEP010000315.1:0-19687 GCA_031422995.1 Polymorphobacter sp.
AGGCGATCGATGTCGATGCTGGTGCCGTCGCGTTCGGCAAGGTCGATCATGTTGAGCGCGACGAGCATGGGGAGGCCGAGGCGGCGCAATTCGAGGACGAAGCGCAGGTGGTTGCGCAAATTGGTGGCGTCGATGACGGCGATGATGGCGTCGAGGCGTTTTTCGCCTTTGAGGTGCCCCAGGACGGCGTCACGGGTGACGGCTTCGTCGGGGCTGCGGGGGGTGAGGCTGTAGGTTCCGGGGAGATCGATGAGCTCGGCGGTGCGGCCATCGGGAAGGGGCAGCTTGCCGGATTTTCGTTCGACGGTGACGCCGGGGTAGTTGCCGACCTTCTGGCGGGAGCCGGTGAGGGCGTTAAACAGGCTGGTCTTGCCGGCGTTGGGATTGCCGACCAGCGCCACGACGGGCGTTGCGAGGGGAATGTTCATTGCGGGTTGGGGACGACTTCGATCAGCCGGGCCATCGAGCAGCGAAGGGCCACCACCATGTTGCCGACGCGGACCGCCAGCGGGTCACCGCCGAAGGGGGCGCGGTGGAGAAGTTCGACATCGACGCCTTCATCGAAGCCGAGTTCGTGGAGGCGTTGGGCGGTCAGTGGGTCGAGCCCGGCGCGGTCGATGGCGGCGATGGTGGCGACTTGCCCCGGCGTCAGGCGCTCGATCAGGCGGGTGTGGGACATTCGGATTGGGGTGCTCGCGGCGGATTATTGCGAACGGTTATCATGTAAGGCGTGGGAGCGCCAGTAGGGGATGTCCCTAAACTGCGGGATAGCGCAGGCGGCCGAGAAAGCGCGCGGGGTTGGGGAGCCAGGCGAGAGCTTCGGTGGCCTTGGCCTTGGATTTTTCGAATTTCATCACGCCGTCGATGCGGCGGTCGATGAAGGCCCAGGTGGCTTCGTGATTCTCGCTGTCGTCGTCGAGCCAGTATAGCAGGGCGGCGGAATAGACGGTGCCGAGGATCATGCGCTTGGAATAATGGTTGAAATCGGTGGCGGTGTCGCCGGCGGCGCGCCACATCGCATCGGCGGTGCGCCACAGGGTGCGGACGCCGGTGGCGGCGTTCTGCGGCATGGTCATGATGGCCAGCGCGCGGCGGACGGCTTCGCGGTCGTCGCTGGCCTGTTCGAGGCGAGTGTGGAGGGCGAGTTTGATGCGGTCGCGGATCTTCATGGTGTCGACGCCGGCGGCGACCATGGCATCGACCATCATGGCATCGGCACGCTGGGTATAGGCGTCGGTCATGTTGATGGCGTCGGGCAGGGCCATGGCGGCGATGTCGCGGTCGATGCCTTCGGCGTCGGCGGCGGCGTCGCGGGTCACGGAAGTCCAGCCGTCGAAGGGCACGTTGGGCAGCATGGCGGCGACGAGGCGCGGGCGCAGGTCGGCGAGGGGCACATCTTCGATCATGGCGCGAGCATAGCGGGTTCGGGGGAAGGTCTCCAGCGCTGCGATTGCCGCATTGTGATGCGGGTTGAATCACTTCGTGGGGTTGTGCTTGTTTCGTGGGGCGGCCTCTGCTATGCGCCGCGCTTCGCTCCGACAGGGTTGCTTGTCGGAATCACTTATACTTTGACAAGTGTCGGCGCTGTGCCAGCTCCGACAACGTGAATGGAGAGAACGGCTGCATGCAAATCGTGGTTCGCGACAACAATGTCGATCAGGCGCTGCGCGCGCTCAAGAAGAAGCTGCAGCGCGAAGGCGTTTACCGCGAGATGAAGCTGCGCCGTCACTACGAAAAGCCCAGCGAAAAGCGCGCCCGTGAAAAGGCCGCTGCCGTGCGTCGCGCCCGCAAGCTCGAGCGCAAGCGCGCCGAACGCGATGGTGTGAAGTAAGACTCTTTTGAAGGCCGCATAATGGCGACACCCGCAAATGACACCGGCACGTCCGGTGGCGTGATGAAGTGGGTGGCCGCCGCGGCGATCATCCTGACCATTGTCATTATCGGCGTCTGGGCGGGCACCCGCACCCAGGTGGCGGCGGTGCGTGCCGATGACATGGCGTTTATGGCCGCAAATGGAAAGAAGACGGGCGTGATCACCACGGCGAGCGGTTTGCAATATGAAATTATCCGCGAAGGCACTGGGCCGAAGCCGGCGCCGACCGATACCGTGTTGGTGCATTATGAAGGTCGGTTGGTCGACGCGGCCAAGACGGTGTTTGATTCGTCGTATCAGCGCGGACAGCCGGCGGCGTTCCACTCAACCAGGTAATCCCGGGCTGGACCGAAGGCGTGCAATTGATGCAGACGGGTTCGAAGTTCCGGTTCGTGGTGCCGCCGGCGTTGGCCTATGGCGCCCAGGGCGCGGGCGGGGTGATTCCGCCGGGCGCGGTGCTTGAGTTCGATATCGAATTGCTGGCGGTGAAGCCGAAATAACGCGGATCAAGGGGCATCATGCCCCTTGCCGCCGGAGGGATCGCGCCGTTGGAGTGCGACCTTGGCCAGCGCGACGATCGGGTCCGCCAGCGCCACGCCCAGGAGGCCGAACAGCACGCCGAACAGCAATTGCGCGCCCAGCACGACGGCGGGCGCGAGATCGACGGCGCGTTTTTCGATGAGCGGGTTGAGGATATTGCCTTCGATCATCTGCACCGCGAGGTAGATGCCGAGCGCCCACAGGCCTTCGCTGGTGCCGACCGAAAAGCCGACAGCGACGATGAGGGCGCCGGAGATCATGGCGCCGATGGTGGGGATGAAGGCGAGCAGGCCCGAGACAAGCGCGAGCAGACCGGCCAGCGGCACGCCGACGATCAGTAACCCAATGAAGATGAAGACGCCTTCGATGACCATGGTGAGCAGGCGGCCGGCGAGCCAGCGGCGCAGCATATGCGCCATGGCGGCGATGGTGGCGGCGACCTGGGCGCGGGCCGAGACCGGGGTCAGCCATTCGACACCGCGTTCATAAAGCATGGGATCGGCGGCGAAATAGACGCCGAGGGTAAGGATGAGCAGCAACGAGCCCAGCGCACCGATGGCGGAGCCGAGGAAGACGGTAATCTGACCCAATTGACTGCCGAGGTGGATCTTGAGCGCGCCGAGGACGTCACCGTTGGGGACCTGGATGCCATATTCTTCGGCGATGCCGGACAGGCGGCCGAGTTGCAGGCGCAGGGTTTCGGCGAGGTCCTGCGCCTGATCTGCGAGGGTGACGCCGGCGAAGGCGATGAAGCCCAGCAGCAGCCCGAAGAAAAGCAGGACGACGACGGTGAGGCGAACGGCGTGCGATGTCTTCCACACCTTGCCCAGCTGTTGCTCGGCACTTTGCAGGCCGGCGGCGAAGACGAGGCCGGCAAAGATGAGCAGCAGGGCGTCGGCGAGTTGCCAAGTGAGCCAGAACAGTGCCGCGGTGCCGAGCCAGATGAAAGCGGTTTCGGCGGTTCCGCGCGCGCGGGCGCTCTGTGGTTCGAGCGGGCTGCGGTCGCCGTCGGTCATTCGACCTTGGTGTTGAGGTTGATGAAATAGCGGCCCGAACGCACGGCGGAGAACCAGGTGAGCGGGTTGAAGCTGGTCGAGCCATCGAGCGAGAAGGTGATGAATTCGGCGCGGCCGACGAGGTTTTCGAGGGGCAGCATGCCGAGGCCACCGAGCAGCGGATCGAAGCGGCTGTCTTCGGAATTGTCGCGGTTGTCGCCCATCAGGAAGATACGCCCTTCGGGGACGATCATCGGCTCGGTGTTGTCCTGCGGGGTCTGCGCCAGGTCCATGGTCAGGTAGCTGCGGCCGCTGGGCAGGGTTTCACGATAGGTCGGGTAACGGCAGACAAGCGTGCCGGCGGCGTTGGTGGTGCGGGTTTGCGCATCGATGGGGGAGATGCAGTCGCTATTGGCGCTGACGGGGACTTCTATGGGGGAGACCGCGACCTTGGGTACGGCGGCGCCGTTGAGCCAGAGCTGGCCATCCTTCATCTGCACGGTGTCGCCGGGAAGCGCGATGACGCGCTTGATATAGTCGGACTTGTCACGCGGCGATTTGATGACGGCGATGTCGCCGCGCTCCGGCAGGCGGCCGAACAGGCGGCCGGGGATTTCGGGAAGGATGTTGAGCGACGGCGACAGGTAGGAATAGCCGTAAGGGAATTTGGAGACGATCAGCCGGTCCCCGATGAGCAGGGTGGGGAGCATCGAGCCCGAGGGGATATAAAAGGGCTTGGCAACAAAACTGTGGACCGCAAGGACGGCGAGGACGAGCAGGAAGAGCTGCCAGATCTCGTGCGCCCAGTTGGTCGGCTTCTTGGCTGCCGTCATGCTGGCCTCGGTCATAGGGGACTCGCTGTGATGAGCACGATGGCTTGTGCCCAGGGGTGATCGTCGGTAATCGTCAGGTGGATGACGGCCTTATGCCCCGGCGGCGTGATTTCCGCCAGCCTTGCCGCAGCACCGCCGGTGAGGGCTAGGGTGGGAGCCCCCGACGCCAGGTTGACGACACCCATGTCGCGCATGAAGACGCCGCGCCGAAAGCCAGTGCCGAGCGCCTTGGAACAGGCTTCCTTGGCGGCAAAACGCTTGGCGAAGGTGGCGGTGCGGGTGAGGATGCGGCGATCGGCCTTGGCGCGCTCGATGGGGGTGAAGACGCGGTTGAGGAAACGGTCGCCGAAGCGGGTGATGCTGTTCTGGATGCGATCGATGTTGCACAGGTCGCTGCCGAGACCGAGGACGAAGATGCCGGGGGGAATGTTCACCGGTCTGCTCCTTCTGCGTCAGCGACGCCGAGGGTGGGCACGGTGGCGGTTTCGTTCGCCCGTGCTGAAAACCCCCACCCCGACCCTCGCCACTCTCGGTTCGCTGCGTCCACCGGGGGGGAGAGGGAAGACCTTCGCGACCTCATGCTCGGGCGGCGTCCCCCGCCGCGCGTTTGGCGCGGCCATCGTCCATCGCGGCGCGCATGCGGGCGATGGCCGAGCCGAGGCCGGTGAAGACGGCCTCGCCGATGAGGAAATGCCCGATGTTGAGCTCGTGGAGTTCGGGCATGGCGGCAACCGGGCCCACGTTGTCGAAGGTCAGGCCATGGCCGGCGTGGAGTTCGAGACCCAATGCAGCGCCATAAGCAGCGGCGGTATGGAGGCGGGCGAGTTCGGCGGCGATTTGTGCGTCGGTTTCGGCGTGGCTGTAGGGACCGGTGTGGAGTTCGACGACGGGGGCGCCGAGCTGGACTGCGGCGTCGAGCTGGCGGGCATCGGGGGCCAGAAACAGGCTGACGCGGATGCCGGCGTCCTTGAGCCGGGCGATGATCGGGGCGAGTGTGTTCTGTTGTCCGGCGGCATCTAGGCCGCCTTCGGTGGTGCGCTCCTCGCGCCGTTCGGGGACGATGCAGGCGGCATGGGGCCGGTGTTTGAGCGCAATCGCCAGCATTTCATCGGTCGCCGCCATTTCGAGGTTCAAGGGCAGGCTGATGCTGCCGACCAGCGCGTCGAGATCATTGTCGGTGATGTGGCGGCGGTCCTCACGCAGGTGCGCGGTGATGCCGTCGGCGCCGGCTTCGGCGGCCATCAGCGCGGCACGGACCGGATCGGGATGGAGGCCACCGCGGGCGTTGCGGATGGTGGCGACGTGATCGATGTTGACGCCGAGACGAAGGTAACCGGTCATGCGGCGACCCGCGAGCCGGGCTTCACGGCGGGGATTGCGGCGAGTTCGGGCGGCAACGCGTCGGCAGCATAGCTGGGCACGTCGAGGCGGATGAGCGGGGTGAAGGGGACGCCGAGGTCGGCCTTGCCGTTCGAGCGATCGACGAGGCTGGCGGCGTGGATGACCTGGCCGCCGGCGGCGGTGATCGCGGCGATGGCTTCGCGGCTGCTGAGGCCGGTGGTGACGACGTCTTCCATCAAAAGCACTTTCTGGCCGGGTTCGAGGCGGAAGCCGCGGCGGAGCTCGAAGGTGCCGGTGGGGCGTTCGACGAACATCGAGAGCACGCCAAGGGCGCGGGCGAGTTCGTGGCCGCAGATGAGGCCGCCCATGGCGGGGGCGATGACGGCATCGACCTGGCGTCTTGTTTCGGCGGGGATTTTGGCGGCCAGCGCCTCGGCGAGACGCTGTGCGCGGGCTGGGTCCATGAGGACGCGGGCGCATTGCAGGTAGCGCGACGAGCGCAGCCCGGAGGACAGGATGAAATGCCCCTCCAGCAGGGCCTGGGCGGCGCGGAATTCGGCGAGAATCTGATCATCGGTCATGATTTTGACCCTAGCATCGCATGTACGTGCGTCAAAACGGTGTGAATTGGCGCACCCGGCGAAACTGATGGTGATTTTTGACCGTATTCGCTTGAGCCAAGAGGCCGGTACACCTTACAATTGCGTAAACATGATCGGCTTCCTGGGGAGTTTGAGATGCAGTCAGCGATTCGCGTTACGGCGGTGGTGGCATTGACGACAATGCTGGCCGGCGCAATTCCGGCGGCGGCGCAGATAAAGTCCAAAGCCGGCCAGGAAATCGAGAAGACCCGCGCCGCAAAGGTTGCCGAATTGCCGGTCTGCGCACGGCCGATCGGCACCATTGCGCTGGCCGAGCCGGAGAACCAGAACCGCTGGTGGACCGACCTGGGGTTGAGCTCGCCCGAGGCCTTGATTCGCGTCTATGTGCAGAAATCGAAGTGCTTCAAGCTGGTCAACCGCAGCAACCGCGGCATGGCGGCGATGCAGCAGGAACGCAATCTGGCCGCCGGTGGCGAAACGCGGCGCGGCGGCACCATCGGCAAGGGCCAGATGGTCGAGGCCGATTTCACCGTGATTCCCGACATTGTCACCAGCAACAACAACAAGGGCGGGTTGAACATTGGCGGATTGGTCGGTGGCTTCATTCCCGGCGGTTTCGGCGCGCTGGTCGGCGGCATCAACATCAAGAAACGCTCCGCCAATGTGATTCTCAACGTCGTCAACAACAAGTCGTCGGAGGAGTTTGTCGCCGAGGGGCAATCGAAGAAATCCGACCTGGGCTTTGGCGGCGGTGGCGGGCTGTTTTCGGGTGGCTTCCTGGGTGCCGGCGGGGCCAGTGGTTATGACAACACAGAAATCGGGCAGGTCATCGCGCTGGCCTATCTTGATGCCTATACCAAGCTGGTCAACGACCTGGGCGGCATGACCGCCGCCATCGCCGGGCCGCAGGCCGAAAAGGCGGTGACGATGAAGAATGCCGGGCGGATGTTTGCCGGGCCGACGCCCAAGTCCAAGGTGGTCAAGCCACTGGATGCCGGATCGATGCTGTATCCGACCGGGAACAAGCAGGGCGGATTCTGGGAAGTCGAGGATGAATTGGGCACCAAGGGCTGGGTGAGCGAAATCGCGATTGCGGTGGCGCGATAGGCGCCGGGTTATCCGCGCATCCGTTCAACGGACACGACCGCCTTTACCTGGCGCAGGGCAGCGATGATGGTGGTCAGGTGTTTGAGGTCTTCGACTTCGATGTCGATGATGTCGGTGTGGAATTCGCGGTCGCGGTGTTTGAGCGCCAGGTTGACGATATTGGCGTTGTGGGCCGCCAGCGCCGCGGTGAGCGAAGCGAGCGAGCCGGGTTGATTGTGGACCACCACGGTCAATTGCGCCACGGCACCGCCGGTTTCATCGCCCCAGGACACTTCGAGCCATTCGCCGGTTTCATCGGCCAGGCTGGCGCAATCGATGGTGTGGACGACGATGGGCGAATCGGGGTGGCGGATGCCGACGATGCGATCGCCGGGAATCGGGTGGCAGGTGCCGAGTTCGAACGCCACGCCAGGGGTGAGGCCGTGGATGGAGACGGCGGCCGGCCCCGGCTTGCCGCGTTTGCGGCGCGGTTTCTGGCCGGCGGTGGAGCCCGGGACCAGCGCTTCGGAGACTTGTGCATCGGTCAACAGGTTGCGTGCCATGGCGAGCTCGAGGGCAGTGCGATCGGGGAGTTTCAACCGGCCCAGCGCCGGCCCGAGCAGTTCGTCACCAAGGGCAATCTTTAACCGCAGCACCAGTGATTCGAGCAGCTTGTTGCCCATCGACTGGCTTTCCTGAAGATTCTTGTGCCGGACATGGCGACGGATGGCGGCACGCGCCTTGGCCGATACGACAAAGCCTTCCCAGGCCGGATCAGGGGCCTTGGTCTTGGAGCGCAGGATCTCGACCTGATCGCCGTTGACGAGGCGGGTGCGCAAGGGAACGACGCGGCCGTTGACCTTGGCACCGACGCAGCTGTCGCCCAGGTCGGAATGGACGGCATAGGCGAAATCGACGGGCGTTGAATCCTTGGGCAACTGGTGCAGCGCGCCTTTGGGGGTGAAGACGAACACCTGATCCTGGAACATCGCCAGCCGGGCGTTTTCGAGCAGCTCTTCGGGCGACGCGGCGTCGTGCAGCACTTCAAGCAGGTCATCGAGCCAGGGATAGGCCTCCCGCGCCTTGGCGCCCTCTCCGCCTTGTTTATAGGCCCAATGGGCAGCGAGGCCGAATTCGGATTCCTCGTGCATGCGGGTGGTCCGGATCTGCACTTCGATCCGGGTGTTTTCGCTGTGCAGC
Organism: Polymorphobacter sp.; assembly: GCA_031422995.1. Lineage (GTDB taxonomy): Bacteria > Pseudomonadota > Alphaproteobacteria > Sphingomonadales > Sphingomonadaceae > Sandarakinorhabdus. Next base: position 8,471 of record JANPEP010000315.1, read on the forward strand.
ACCGTGGTGTGGATGGATTTATAGCCGTTGCGCTTGGGCGTGGAGATGAAGTCCTTGAAACGGCCCGGCAGCATCGGCCAGCGGCCATGAACGACGCCCAGCGTGCGATAACATTCGGCGTCATCCTCGACGATGATGCGGAAGGCCATGACATCGGACAGGGCTTCGAAGCTCATGCCGCGGCCCTGCATCTTGCGCCAGATCGAATAGGGGCGTTTTTCGCGGCCGGTCACTTCGGCCTCGATGCCTTTTTGCGCCAGCACCAGTTTGAGCCCCGAGGCGATTCGCGCCACCGTGTCGCCGCCGCCTTCGCGCAGTTTCGCCAGTCGTGCGGCGATTGTGGCATGGGCATCGGGTTCAAGCTGGCGAAAGGCCAGTTCCTGGAGCTCGTCCATGAAGCCGTACATGCCGATGCGTTCGGCGAGCGGGGCGTAGATGTCCATGGTTTCGCGGGCAATGCGGCGGCGCTTGTCCTCGGACTTGATGTGGTGGAGCGTGCGCATGTTGTGCAGGCGGTCGGCGAGCTTGACCAGCAGCACACGGATGTCGTTGGACATGGCGAGCAGGAACTTGCGCAGGTTCTCGGCCTGGCGCTCGCTGTCGGTCTGGGCTTCGATGCGGCTGAGCTTGGTGACGCCATCGACAAGGCGGCCGACGCTTTCGCCGAACAGGCGGTTGATCTGTTCCTGGGTGGCGACGGTGTCCTCGATGGTGTCGTGGAGGATGCCGGTGGCGATGGTTTCGTCGTCGAGTTTCAAGTCGGTGAGGATGCCGGCGACTTCGATCGGATGGCTGAAATAGGGATCGCCGCTGGCGCGCAACTGGCTGCCGTGTGCCTTCATGGAGAAGACATAGGCGCGGTTCAGCAGGTCCTCGTCCGCATCCGGATCATAGGCTTTTACGCGCTCGACGAGTTCATATTGGCGAAGCATGTTATCATAGTGGTGCGGTGGGGGTTCGGGCGCAACCGCGAAGCGCGCGTGGCGCGGGCCGCATCATGGTGCGGCTTTGTCTTGGCGGGGTTTCGGAAGAACAGAAGGAAGTAAGGAAGAGGCGTGGGCAAAGCCCACGCGTCGGACGGGTTCGGCAGGGGAAAAACCCGCCGCCCCGCCGGCCGGAATAAGCGCGAGTCCGCGCGCTGCTACGCTGCGCGCTGGCCGCGCTTATTCGTAATCCGGCCCCAGATTCTGGTTCCGCGGCGGCTGCGCAGCCGTGATCCGCAACGCCTCGGCCGATGCCGACAGCGAGCCGATCGCGTCCGGCGTGTCGTCTTCATTGGCGACGACCCGCTGCATCGAGGAAATCAGCGCTTCCTTCAAATCCGTCGGCAGGACCTGCTCATCGGCGATTTCGCGCAGGGCGACGACCGGGTTTTTGTCGCGGTCACGATCGACGGTGATCTCGGCACCGCTGGAGATGGCGCGGGCACGCGTGGCGGCGAGCAACACCAGGTCGAAGCGGTTGGGGATCTTGTCGACGCAATCTTCGACGGTAACGCGTGCCATGGGGCAGGACTTTCCGGTTTTTTGGAAGCGCGGCCTATGGCGGGAAAGACCTGCCAAAGTCAAGCAACACTTGACCGCCGGACCACCTTCGTCTAACCGCCGCCGCTTCGCAATTGGCCCTGCACCCCCGGTGAAGCAGGCGCCGCGTTCGTTCATGGGACGGACGGTGCGAGGCCGGGGTTCGGATTCAACACTGGGTCCGCATCAGCAAATCGAAAGCGAATCAATGTCGAAGCGTCATAACAGCAAGTACAAGCTTGACCGCCGCATGGGCGAAAACATCTGGGGTCGCCCCAAGTCGCCGGTCAACAAGCGCGAATATGGCCCCGGCCAGCACGGCCAGCGCCGCAAGAGCAAGGTTTCGGACTTTGGCATCCAGCTGAAGGCCAAGCAGAAGCTCAAAGGTTATTATGGTGATGTGACCGAAAAGCAGTTCCGCGCGACATACGCTGCCGCAGTGCAGATGAAAGGCGATACCTCACAGAACCTCATCGGTTTGCTCGAGCAGCGTCTCGACATGGTTGTCTATCGCGCCAAGTTTGCGCCGACGATCTTTGCCGCACGCCAGATCGTCAACCACGGGCATATCCTGGTCAACGGTCGCCGCTGCAACATCGCTTCGGCAAAGGTGAAGCCGGGCGACATCGTCGAATTGGGCGCCAAGGCCAAGGAAATGGCGCTGGTCATGGAAGCGCAAGGCCTGACCGAGCGGGAAGTGCCGGAATATGTGGCGGTCGAAGGGCCCAAGGCGACGTATGTCCGCGTGCCGTCGTTGGACGAAGTGCCTTATCCGGTGAAGATGGAGCCGAATCTGGTCGTGGAATTCTATTCGCGCTGATTTTCGAATCGTTCTGCAGGCCGGGCGTTCCGGTTGCAGGCTGCAAAAACGCCATGCCGACTTTGGTCGGTGTGGCGTTTTTGGTGTCGGGCTTGTTACGCAGGAGAATCGTCGCCCTTGCCGCACCCCGCGCACACTGCTACGAAAATGCAACAGTGGCTTGGCCGCTGTCATTTCCGGACCTTCGTCCTGTCGTTTTGAAACACGGCGTTTGGCGAAGTCGCCCGGCAAATATGCTACCCGGTCGGGGTCGAGACCGGGCGACGTTTAGGGGCCTGATGATCGAGACGCCAACAAGTTCAGCCGGAATTGCCCTTGCGGTGACTCCAGCTTGGGCGGCGTCCTTTCGGGATTCGGCTCCGGAATTCCTGACACCCAACCTTATCGTCCAGCCTGCCGCTGCGTGCATGGCTGACATCACAAATATGCGCCGCCGGCGCTTGCCCGTTTCGGGCGAGAGCTGCCGCGCCATGGAGCAATATCATGTCACTTCGTATGTTGATCGACGCCCGCCACCAGGAGGAGACCCGGGTCGCCGTCGTCAATGGCCAGCGCATCGAGGAATTTGACTTCGAGGCTGCTGATCGCAAGCAGCTCAAGGGCAATATCTACCTCGCCAAGGTCACTCGCGTCGAACCCAGTCTGCAGGCGGCGTTCGTCGAATATGGCGGCAACCGCCACGGATTCCTGGCGTTCAGCGAAATCCACCCGGATTATTATCAGATCCCGCGCGAAGATCGCGAAGCGCTGCTGCGCGAGGAAGCCGAATTCGCCGCCGAGCATGATGATCACCATCATGACGAGGAAAATGGTGAGGACGGCGAATCGCGTGACGAACTGTCCGAAACCGGTGGCCAGCATGACGAACCAACCGACGCGCTGCGCCGCAAGCGCCAGTCGCTGCGCCGCCGCTACAAGATTCAGGAAGTTATCCGTCGTCGCCAGGTGCTGCTGATCCAGGTGGTCAAGGAAGAGCGCGGCTCCAAGGGCGCGGCGCTGACCACTTATCTGTCGCTGGCTGGTCGCTATTGCGTGCTGATGCCCAACACTGCGCATGGCGGTGGCATCAGCCGCAAGATTTCCAACATCGCCGATCGCAAGCGGTTGAAGTCGATCATGTCGGAACTGAAGCTGCCGACCGGCATGGGCGCCATTGTGCGCACCGCCGGGTTGAAGCGGTCGTCGGAGGATATTCGCCGTGATTTCGACTATCTGACGCGGTTGTGGGACGAAATTCGCGAAAAGACCCTGGCATCGTCAGCACCGGCGTTGATTCACCAGGATTCGGACCTGATCAAGCGTGCAATTCGCGATATCTATCATCGCGATATCGAGCAGGTTCTGGTCGAGGGCCCGGAAGGCTTTGCCGATGCCTCGCGCTTCATGTCGATGCTGATGCCCGGCCACACGCCCAAGGTTGTCGAATATAATGATAATGTGCCGTTGTTTCAGCGTTTTGGCGTCGAACAACAGCTGGAGGGGATGTACCAACCTGTCGTCCAGCTGAAGTCCGGCGGTTATATCGTCATCAACCCGACCGAGGCGCTGGTTGCCATCGACATCAACTCCGGGCGTTCGACGCGCGAATATGGCATCGAGGAAACCGCCACCAAGACCAATCTTGAGGCCGCCGAAGAAATTGGCCGGCAGTTGCGCCTGCGCGACATGGCTGGACTGGTGGTGATCGATTTCATCGACATGGAAGTTGGCGCCAACAACCGCCGCGTGGAAAAGGCGATGAAGGATGCGCTGCGTCATGATCGGGCGCGGGTGCAGATCGGGCGGATTTCGGCCTTTGGCTTGATGGAAATGAGCCGGCAGCGGTTGCGCACCGGGATTCTTGAGGCCAGCACGCATATCTGTCCGATGTGCGAGGGCACCGGCATGGTGCGATCGGTGTCGTCTGCTGCGCTTGCGGCATTGCGGGCGCTTGAAGCCGAAGCACTTCGCGGGCGCGCTTGCGAGTTTACGCTGCGCGCTGGTGACGAAGTTGCAGTGTATATCCTCAACCGCAAGCGCATCGAGCTTGCCGAGCTTGAGGAACTTTACGGTGTGACCATCGTGACAGTGCCTGACGAAGCCTTGATCGGGCCGAACTTTGCGATTGATTCGGTTGGACCGCCGCCGACCAAGAAGGTCGAGATGCGGGCGTTGCCGGTGCCAGTGCGGATCGAGGACGATCCCGATGATTTCATCGGTGATGGTGAGGATGAGGATGGCGAGGAGCGGCCCCAGACCGAACGCGGCGAGCGTGGTGGCGAACGCGGTAGTGATCGCGGCAGTGAGCGCGGTGGCCGCAACAAGCGTCGCCGGCGTGGTGGCCGGAACGGTCGTGGTGACGAGCCGCAAAATGATGCTGGTGAGACCGGCGACGGCCCCGGTGCAGATAGTGTCGAGCTTGTCGCCCATCCCGGCGAGACGCCGGCGGACAGCGAGGCGCAAGGTGAACGCGAGAATGGTGACCGCAAGCGGCGCCGGCGTGGCCGTCGCGGCAAGCGCGATGGTGCGCCACGCGATGCCGGGCAACCGGGTGACGAGGGTGACAGTGCTGCGGTGCGGCCGGCCGAAGCCGCAGCACCGGGTGATGCCGAAACGCAGGCAGCGCCCAAGCGTTCGCGCCGCCGCAAGACCGATGTGGAAGCGGTGCCCGATGTGGTTGTTGCGGACGCAGTGCCGGAACCTGCAGCCGCGGTGAAGGGACCGCGCAAGCGTCCGAGCAAGGCCAAGCCGGTTGCTGCCACGGCGCCAGTCGCTGCGGCCCCGGCCCCTGCGCCTATGCCTGAGCCTTCTCCGGTGGAGGCCGATGCCAAGCCCAAGCGCGCGCCGCGCAAGGCAAAGGCTGTTGAAGCCGCTCCCGAAGCTGTGGTCGAAGCGCCGGTCAAGGCAACGCCTGCGGCTGCTAAGCCGACGCCAAAGCCCGCAGCCAAAAAACCGACGAAGACCGCCGCAGCCGAAGGCGCAGCGCCAACGAACGAAACGGCCGAGGCCGCGCTCACCGGCCCGGCTCGCAAGGGCTGGTGGCAGCGTACGTTCGGGTAAAGGCCAGTCTCCTTGGCGCGAGGTGGGTGCGTCCCGCTTCGCGCCAAGATCTGGTTCGGTCCTGCGCCATGGGGAAACTTCGCTTCACCATGGCCAAGAAAGCGTTGCAGCGCAGCATCTGGCGTTGACCGGCCCAAGGCGCGTAACTCCGCGTCATGAATTCAAACTCGAATCATGGCAGAGTCATCCTTGTCGGCGCCGGCCCTGGCGCCGCCGACTTGTTGACCGTGCGTGCCGCCCGCGCGCTCGCCATTGCCGACGTCATCGTTCATGACGGATTGGTAGGCAGCGATGTCATGGCGCTTGCCCCCGCCAGTGCCCGGCTGATTTCGGTCGCCAAACGCCGCGACCGCCACACGATGCAACAGGACGCTATCGGCGATTTGCTGGTCGCCGAAGCGAGCGCCGGCAATATCGTCGTGCGGTTGAAGGGTGGCGACCCGTTCATCTTTGGCCGCGGCGGTGAAGAAGTCAGCGCCTGTCTGGCGGGCGGCGTGCCGGTGGAGGTCATTCCCGGCGTGTCGGCTGCGCTTGGGGGGGCTGCTGCGGCGTATATGCCGCTGACGCATCGTGACCATGCCTCCATTGTCAGCTTTGTTGCGGGGGAGTGCCGGGGTCTGTCCGAACAGAATTGGGTCGGGTTGGCAGGCAAGGGCCGCACGCTGGTCATCTATATGGGCGTTACCGGTGCCGACCGGATTGCCGAAAAACTCATCGCCGATGGCTTGTCACCGGATACGCCGATTGCCGTGCTGGAACGCGCGACGCACCCCGACATGCGCGTGCTGCGCTCGTTGCTTGCCGACTTGGGCGGCGTTGTCGTGCGAGAGGCCGTTCGTTCGCCTGCCCTCATCATTGTTGGTGATGTCGCCACGCTCGGCGCCGACGCCGTTCTCAACCAGATTGCAAAGGCCTCTCCATGCCCCGTGTCCTGACTGGCAACCGCCTCGAAACCGGCGACGTGCTGTGGTGGGATGGTTCCGACTGGAGCCTCCAGATCAAGAACGCCGTTGCCATTGGTGACGAGGGCGAGGCGCTGCTGGCGAAACTTGTTGCCGAGGAGCGCATCAACGACCCTGTGCTTATCGATGTTACCGGCGAACCCGGCGCCTTTGTTCCCACCACAACCCGTGAGCGCGTGCGCGCATCCGGCCCCAGCGTGCGTGCCGATCTGGCACGTGGCAGCCTTTCGACGGAAGTCATCTGATGTATCGTTATGACCAATATGACCAGGCCATCGTTGATGCGCGGGTTGCCGAGTTCAAGGAGCAGGTGGGCCGGCGTCTGCGGAATGAGATTACCGAGGACCAGTTCAAGCCGCTGCGGCTGATGAACGGGCTGTATCTTCAATTGCACGCCTATATGCTGCGCGTCGCCATTCCCTATGGCACGCTGTCGGGCACGCAGATGCGGATGCTGGCGCATATCGCGCGGAAATATGACCGGGATTACGGGCATTTCACCACGCGCCAGAACATTCAGTACAACTGGATCAAGCTGGAGCAGTTTTCGGACTTGCTCGATGATTTGTCCAAGGTCGAGATGCACGCGTTTCAGACCAGCGGCAATTGCATCCGCAACATCAGTTCGGACCAGTTTGCCGGCGCTGCGGCCGACGAGCTGGCCGACCCGCGGCCCTATGCCGAACTGCTGCGGCAATGGTCGACCCTGCACCCGGAATTTTCGTTCCTGCCGCGCAAGTTCAAGATTGCGGTGATTGCCAGCGACACCGATCGCGCCGCGATCCAGTTGCATGATATCGGGCTCCAGTTGCGCAAGAACGACGCCGGTGAACTGGGTTTTCGAGTCTATGTCGGCGGGGGCATGGGGCGGACACCGATCATCGGACAGGTGGTGCGGGAATTCATTCCGGTGGGGCAGTTTCTCAGCTACTCGGAGGCGATTTTGCGGGTTTATAACCGCTATGGCCGGCGCGACAACATCTACAAGGCGCGTATCAAGATCCTGGTTACCGAGCTAGGGATTGCCGAGTTCACCCGCCAGGTCGAAGCCGAATGGGCGCTGCTCGAGCCGTTGGGGCTTGATGCACCCAAGGCCGAATATGACCGGATCATCGCACAGTTTGCCGACCCGGTTTATGACCTGTCGGCGCCGGACAGCCTTGACCTGTCGGACCCTGATTTTGCCGTGTGGGTGAAGCAGAATGTCCATGCCCACAAGCAGCCTGGCTATGCCATCGCCACGATCAGCCTGAAGCCCAAGCGCGGCATTCCGGGCGATGCGTCGTCGGCGCAGATGGATGTGATTGCCGATCTGGCGGAGCGTTACGCGCAGGATGAAATCCGGGTGACGCACAGCCAGAATCTGGTGCTGGCGCATGTGAGAAAGGCGGATCTTTATACCGTCTGGCAAGCGTTGGACGCCGCCGATCTGGCGACGCCGAACCTTGACCTGGTGACCGACATCATCGTCTGCCCGGGGATGGATTATTGCACGCTGGCCAATGCGCGCTCGATTCCTATCGCGCAGAAGATTGCCGCAAAGTTCGAAGATTCGGTTTCCGCACAAAAGGATATCGGCGAACTGAAGATCAAGGTTTCGGGCTGCATCAACGGTTGTGGCCATCACCATGCCGGGCACATCGGCATCCTGGGTGTCGATAAAAAGGGCGAGGAAGCTTATCAGCTGCTGTTGGGTGGCTCGGGTGCCGAGGATGCGTCGCTGGCCAAGATCCTGGGACCGGGCTTTGACGAGAATGGCATTGTGGCCGCGGTCGACAAGCTGATCGCCTTTTACCGCACCGCCCGCAGTGCGCCGGACGAGCGGTTTCTCGATACCTATCGCCGGCTTGGCGCCGCACCGTTCAAGGAAGCTGTTTATGGTTGATCAGCTGCGTTTTCGCGATGATGCGGTCTATGCGGGCCCGGTTGTGGCCTTTGCCGATCTGGCGGCCGATACCAATGCCGGTGCGGTGCGGATTGAACCGGGTGATGATGCCCGGGCGTTGATTCCGCAGCTGGCGCAACTGCGCCTGGTCGAGGTGGCGTTTCCCAAGTTCCGCGATGGGCGGGGCTATTCGTCAGCGCGGATCCTGCGGGAGTCAGGCTTTGCAGGGGAAATCCGGGCGGTTGGCGATGTGCTGGTCGATCAGGTCGGTTTCATGCGGCGGGTGGGTTTTGACGGGTTTGCGCCCGATGCGCCGTTGGACACCAAGGTCGTGCAGGTGACGTTGGAGCGCTACCCCTACGTCTACATGAAGGCCGCAGACGGGAAGACCCCGGTTTGGGCTTTGCGGCATGGGTGAACCTGCCCGCCAGATCGATGTCATCGAGACGGCGCCGCCGTTTACGCTGGCCGATGTGGCGCGGTTGACGACGAAATATGCCGGGGTTTCGACCGACGCGATGCTGGCGGATTTGCTCGGCGGGGAATTGCAGGGGCGAGTGGCGGCAGTGTCGTCATTTGGCAGCGAATCGGCGGTGTTGCTCGACATAGTGGCGGCGGTGGACAAGGATGTTCCCGTTATCTTCATCAATACGCAGAAGATTTTTGGCGAGACGCTGGCGTATCGCGATGAACTGGCGGAGCGGTTGGGGTTTACCGATTTGCGGGTGTTTCGGCCCGATCCGCGGTTGCTGGCTGCGCAGGACGGGACTTCGCTGCGCTGGAGTTATGATCCCGATGGCTGTTGTGACCTGAGGAAAGTCGAACCGTTGCGGCGGGCGCTGGCGCCGTTTGTGGCGTGGATTTCGGGGCGCAAGGGATTCCAGGCGGGGCGTGGTGCCTTGCCGCGCTTCGAGATCGATGAGGGGCGGTTGAAGGTCAACCCGCTGGCGGATTGGACCAAAGACGCCATTGAATCGCGGTTCGGGGCGGCGAAATTGCCGCGGCATCCGTTGGAGGCGCAGGGATACCCCAGCGTCGGCTGCGTGCCGTGCACCAGCCAGGTGCAGCCCGGCGAAGACCCGCGCGCCGGCCGTTGGCGCGGGTGGGACAAGACCGAATGCGGGATCCACGACCCGGTTTTTTGAGGTGGTGGGCGCGGGCGTGCCTAGGCATTGAAAGTCTGGAAGTTGACAAAGGTCACACTTTTTGGCTCGGCGCGAGCCTGAGGTTGCGGGACGTTAGGACGTTTGAAAGAACAAGAAAAGGTGTAGTAGATTCAAGGGCTGTAGGACAGGGCGAGGCTGCTGCAGCGCCACAGATCGCCAATGAATCAGGTCACATCACTAGCCTTTACCGACCCTATGAGCATCTGAGGGCTATGAGGTACGGTTGCCATCTGCAACGCATTTTCGACTTCAGCCTCAAGCATCGCCGGTGTTTCAGGTCTCGGCTTGCACTTGACCGCCCAAGCCCTCCCGGGATGCATCACGTCCCATTTTGGAATTTTGCCGTTGTAGCGCCCGCTGCCAGGGTCATGATTCCCGAACCCTTCCAGAAGCGTGTTCCAGATCGGAGCAAACTTGGCGATCATCAACGATTCTCCGAGTGGTATCCAGAGCGGGTCACAAAGCAGAAATCGGTAGTGAAATTCTTTGACGTCGAGTCCAGCGCCAAACCGGATAGAATCACGATGTTCTTTCAGCCTCTCGAATAGCGCTGCTTCAGGTAACGGATCGACCTTAGATTTTTTCGACGGCCTTTTTGGCACTTTAGGCAGCTTTGTCCCCTTTCGCGCGCCAGAAGGAATGGCCTTACCTACGTAAACCGGCCACTCGAACTTACCATCGCGATTGCGCTCTGCCAGAGGAATATAGCTCTTATGCGCGCCAGTGTAATAAATCAGATAGATCCCACTACCTGCAAATCGAGCAATCTGGTCAATTGGTTCAGGTGTCTGGCGCAGCAGTGCCTCGGCAATACTGGCTGCAAGATTATGCTTGTCCAAGGGGTTGTACGGCTGGCTGCCCATCAAGCGTGGCCATGCGTTGAAGCAATACGTGAAGCCAGCGTCTCTATGTCAGCCTCAAGCAGCCGCTGAGCCACACTTGAGGCGACCAGATGAGCCAGTGCAACCGGCACGGCATTACCAAGCTGACGCATTGTCTCGGACCATGAACCATGAAAAACGAATGTGTCTGGGAATGTCTGTATCCGCGCGCTTTCGCGGACTGAGAAATAGCGAACGCTGCCGTCGTCGCGAACCATCATGTTCTCGCCGCCGGGGACTCCGTGATCGCCGGCTTTTAACGCTTTCGCGGGCAGGTCCAACGGGCTGCCAGTATGCCCGGTGTAGCTTTTAGCGCCGATTTGAAGCCTGTGATTATACCATTCCGGCACACCTTTGAGTGTCGGTTCTGGCATTCCTTTGAGTGCGTTCCTTACGGTCCGCCAAGGCTGACGAAGGCCAGTACGATCGTTTCGTCTACGCAACCCGTCCAGCTTTGCAGGGTCAGTCGAATATCCGGCGGTGTCAGCTTTGCGTTGCGATATTGAATTGCGGTTCCAGTAATCGCCGCTTACCCATTGATCTACCAAAAGTGCGTCTAGAGAATGTGTTGGTTCAGGGAAGCTCCACTCAATCCCCAAATCAGATCGAAAACCTACAAGGAACACCCTCTCACGCCGTTGTGGAATCCCGTAATCGGCAGCGTTCACTAATGTTCGTACAAGGTTATACCGCAGGCCTGATGCACCTGACGTGTGTTCTCGTTGCAACCGAACGCAATGATCTTGCCATGCTTCATCGGCCTTTTTGACGATATCCGGACAACGAAGCTGGAGTTCGATATATTGAAGGTAATTTGTGAATGTGGATCGGGTGATTCCTTTCACATTTTCGATAATGAAGGCGCGCGGTTTCAGTCTCCGAACGACATCGACGGCAGCAGGGAACATGTCCCGGTCGTCGGCATAGGCGCGGTGTTTTCC
>JANPEP010000316.1:0-4321 GCA_031422995.1 Polymorphobacter sp.
TGCTGTGGACGCGGCCATCGATGACAATGATGTCCCGGTCGCGCACAATGTCGCCGGTGGCAGGGTCCAAAAGCTTTCCGGCATGAATATGTACCGTTTGCGCAGCGGCTGGAATTGCGGCGAGCATCAGCGCTGCCGTTATCCACGCGGGTGACAAGCCAGCCACCCAGGCGACCATCAGTCGCGCCCGGTCAGCCGCTTGATTTCGGCCTGCGCCATGCGTTCGACAATCTCGGGCATGTTGGCGTCCAGCCAGGCTTGCAACATTGGCGCCAGCATGCCGCGTATCAATGCATCGAGTGTGGTGGCGCTCCCGGCAAGATCAACCGCCGCCAGGTCCGGAATCCGCGCCTCAGTCTCGGGCGCCGGCTGCGGATAGGATGCCGGCACCTCGGGCGGCGGTGCCACGCCGTCCTCGTTCATCCGCGAACGGATGGAAGCCAGGATCGCATCGATGTTGGGAGGAAGCTCGCTCATGAATCGAACATTAGGGCTGTTGCGGCCCGATGACCATAGACCGGCTGGCACGCTCCGCCGGCGGCAATGGCAGGGCAGGCGGCCCGCCGTCGGTGTCATCGACAAGCCGGTGACGGACCTTTTTCGCGTTGCTGACGGAATCATATTCCGTCACCGGAACGCCCAACGCGACGGCTTCTGCAGCCCCGACCGAGGCGAGCAGCGAATAGGCCGCAACCTGTTCCTCACGCCGCGCGGTCACAAGGTTGACCTCGGAATTCAACCGTTCCTGCTCGGCGTTCAACACTTCGATAATCGTCCGGGTGCCGACCTGGTTTTCCTGCTTCACGCCTTCTGCGGCCAGCGTATTGGCATCAACGGCAACCTTTGACGCATCGATGACGGCCCGTGCCGCACGCAACTGGTTGAAACTGTTGGTAACATTCTCGTCGGTTATGCGGCCCTGATTGGAAATGGTTTCAAGCAATTGGCTCTGCCGCGCTTGTGCCTCGCGCACCTGCGATCCGACCAGCCCGGCCTGATACAGCGGCACCGTGGCGACGACATTCAGATCCTGCTGGAAAAAACCGCCCTGCCGCACGAAATTCGCGCCGCCACCACCGCCTTCGAAATAGGTATAGCTGGCGCCAACCGTGCCATTCACGCTGGGCAACCGCTGCTTTTGCAAGGTCTTCACATCATATCGCGCAGCGGCTTCATCAAAGCGCGCGGCGATCAGGTTCGGGTTGTTTTCACGGGCAAAATCCACGGCCTGGCCGGCGGTGCCCGGCAGGATAGGCAGCGGCGGCATCGGCTCCAGTTCGTCGGGCAACCGGCCAACGACGCGCAGATAGGCCTGGCGCGCGCCAGCAAGCTGGTTTTCCGCCACCACAAGGTTCGACTGCGAATTGGCCAGCCGGGCCTGGGATTGCGCAACATCGGTGCGGGTCAAATCGCCGACTTCGAACCGGTCCTTCGATTGCTGCTGCTCACGCTCCAGCACCTTCACCTGGCTGATGTTCAATTCGACGACGCGCTTATAGCGCAATACATCCGCATAGGCGGTGACGACGCCCAGAACGATCTGGTTTTCGGTGGCGCGCAACCTTGCACGCGCGGCAAGGATGCGATTCTCCGCTGCCGACGTGGCGGTGCGGGTGCGACCACCCTGATAAATTGACTGGCTGAGCTGGAGTCCCGCGCTGTAGGTGCGGCCATTGTCCTTGAAATCCAGCCCGGCCTGATCGGCACTCAGCCGGGTGCCCAGCGTCGGGCGCCCTGGTGCGAGCGCCTGCGGCACGCCTTCATCGGCCTGACGCACCACGGCGCGTTGGGCGCCGAGTTCGGGATTTCGTGCATAGGCCGCCTCGATCGCCGCGCTCAACGAATCGGCGCTGGCCGGGGCGGCGGCCAGATATGCGGCCGCGACCAGCAACAGGGACTTGGACAACATCTGGGGCAACTTTCGCATCAAAAGGCAAATTCGCGAGTGGCGGCAAACCCCGGCAACGGCTTGGCAGCGACTTCGAGGAAGGGCAGCCCGCCGATGCGGTTGCCGGCAACAACCGGCCCGGCAAAGGCGCGGCCAATCCCACCCTGGCGCACGACAGCGGCGACACGCCCGCCCGGCGCCAGTTGCGCGGCAATTGCTTCAGGCAGGACTTCAATGGCGCCTTCAAACAGGATCAGGTCATATGGTGCGTTTCCGGGCCAGCCTTGGGGCAGTGGGCCGCGAACGGCGTCTGTATCGGCAAAGGCCGTATCGTTTTCAAGCGCGGTCGCCGTCGCGCCGATGGCGCGGACGACGGCGGCGCTGTAACCGGTGGCGGCACCGATGATGAGCACGCGGTCTGCCGCGGTGATATTTGCGTGCTGCAACAGCAACGCCAGCACCATCGGCTCGAGCAGCCACCGCCCCGGCGCGACTTCCAGCGCCGCATCGGCATAGGCCAGCCCCTTCAAGCCAGCGGGAACATAGTTTTCCCGAGCGACGCTCGCAAAAGCCGCCAACACATCGCCATCCATCACCCCGACAGTCCGCAACTGGCTGTCGATCATAGTCTGACGCTGCGCGCTGGACATGGTCGGCCGCTGCGCGTCAGGAGCAATTTCAGCGGCATGATGGGCAGAGCTGGTCACCGGAATTTCTCGCAATATCGAGTGTCTGATAAACGTAATACAGCTGAGTCGCAATCGAATTCAGCCATCGCTGCTTTCTCTAGCTGTCGAGGTTGCCCTCGCCAAGCACCATTGCTAGGGAGACGCTCCTCGCGCGGCCCGATGGCGGAGTGGTGACGTAACGGACTGCAAATCCGTGAACCCGGGTTCGATTCCCGGTCGGGCCTCCAGAACCGCATAAATGGCGGAAAGATGTGGCTTTCTACGATGGATTGTCCCGCACATGGGCTTCCAGCTCGTCGAAAAACCGCTCCAGATTGTGCAGGACATTGACCTTGAATTCGTAATTCACCTCGGGCGAATTCGATTCGATGATCGGTGACGCGTCGACTTTCTCGGCATAGGCCGCGGCCACGGTCTTCACATAATCGGCATCCAGCTTGATTTCGCCCATGCGATCAAGAATCCGCAACTGCACGATCATCATCTGCCGGACGAGCATTTCCAGCGCCGTTATGCGCGCCACGGCGGCAACGGCATCAAGCTCGACGGACTCATCGTCATTCATACCCATACTCTAACAAGTCCCCCCGGCTTGGAAAGGTGCTGCGGATGCGCCAAGACGGCGGCATGGCTCGCATCCTTTCCGCCCGCGTCGAACGCTTCCCCGTCCGCGGCGTCTTCACCATAGCCCGCGGCGCCAAGACGCATGTCGATGTCGCCGTCGCCGAACTCGCCGATGGCGCCCATCGCGGCCGCGGCGAAGCCACCGCCATCTATTATCGTGGTGAAACCGCCGAATCGGTCGTTACCGCCATCCTCGCCCAGGCCGACGCGATCGCCGCCGGCGCCACCCGCGCCGATCTGCTTACCCTCATGCCCGCCGGTGCCGCCCGCAACGCCCTTGATGCTGCCCTTTGGGATCTCGAGGCCAAGCAATCCGGCCAGCGCGTCTGGCAACTGCTCGGCCTCCCCCAACCGCGCCCGATGCTGACCGCCTACACCATCAGCCTCGGCGACCCCGCCACCATGGCCATTGCCGCCACCGCCGCAAAGGCCCGTGAACTTCTCAAGATCAAACTCGGCGGCGATGGCGGCCCCGATGCCGATATCGAACGCGCTGCCGCCGTGCGCCGCGCCGCCCCCGATGCGCGCCTGACCGTCGATGCCAATGAAGCCTGGGGACACACTGATATCGCCCGCACCGCGGCCGCCCTTGAAAAACTTGGCGTCGAACTCATCGAACAACCCGTGCCCGCCGGCCAGGACGCATTCCTCGACGGCGTCCGCTCCCCCATCCCGCTCGCCGCCGACGAAAGCTGCCACGACCGCGCCACACTCGATGCCATCGTCGGCCGGTACAGCCACATCAACATCAAACTCGACAAGGCCGGCGGCCTCACCGAAGCCCATGCCCTTGTCCACGCCGCCCGCACCCGCGGCCTTGGCGTCATGACCGGTTGCATGCTCTCGACCTCGCTCGGCATCGCCCCGGCCTTCTACATCGCCATGCAGGGCCAATATGCCGATCTCGACGGTCCCCTGCTGATCGCGGATCGCTCCGGCGGCTTGAAGTTCGAACATTCCGATGTCTGGCCACCCGAACCCGACCTCTGGGGTTAAGACCCCTCGTCATACCCCGTCACCGATTCATACATCACCGTCAGCGCCTGGCGCTCCGCCGCCGTCAATTCCGGCCGCCAGATCTCGAATAGCAATATGGCGCGAATTTCATCGCTGTCGTTCC
>JANPEP010000317.1:0-2041 GCA_031422995.1 Polymorphobacter sp.
GGCGCGATCGAGGCGGCGGACCGATTCGAGCCACGGCAGCCGCGCGTCGCCGGATTGGACCAGCGGGTGTTTGAGCACGGCAAGGAGCGCGACGGGGGCAAAACCCTGCGCCATCGCCTCCACCAACGCCAACGCCAGCGCGCCGGGCGGGGTGAGGCGCAACGGCGTGCCGGCGGAATCGTCAAGCATGATGCCCCAGCGCCGGCAATGCGCCGCGACCCTGCGGGCCAGCGCCCGGTCGGGGGTGACGAGAGCGGCGGTCTTGCCTTCGATGGTCAGCGCCTCACGCAGGGCGAGGGCAATGACCTGGGCTTCTTCGGACGGGGTGGCGGCTTCGACGGCGGCGACGGTTTCAAAGCCGCTGGCACCGTCTGCCAGCCCGGCGTGCCAGCCATCGGCAGCGTCGGCGGGGGCCATCGCTGCCATGACGCGCGGTGTCCGCGCCGCTGGGCCGTCATGGGCACTGGTCACGCCCCAGTCACGGACATCGGCGCGTTCCAGGCCGAGTTTGGCCAGCAGCGCCTTCAGCGCGAACTGCGGGTGCTCCTCGCTTTCGCGGCCCGGTTCCTCGGGGTCAGTGGCCCGGCACTTGATCGCGGCCCAGCGCGCTTCGCCATCGTCCGACAGGTCGACATCGAGGCCGGGCAGCACGATGGCGCCGCGCGGCAGGCCGGCGATGGCAGCCAACAGGCGGACCAGCGACGGCGAGCTGCCGGTGACGCCCGCCGCGATGACGATGCCCGGTGGCGGTGCGGCGGCCCAGCGAGCGACGAGCGCGTCGATCATCGCCGCCACCCGCGTGCCGCCGTCGCTGCCACCCGCCGCATCGCGCGCCGGCGGCCAATGGGTGATGACGAGATCGAGGAACGCCAGCGTGTCCTGCCAGTGATGCGCCAGATCGGCTTCATCAACGACGGTTTTCAGCCGCGCGGGATCGATTTCTTCGGCCAGCAATGCGTCGAGGGTGGCGCCGAGCTCGTCGCCGAGGCGCAAGGCCTCCACAGCGCTGCGATCGAGGCCGCGCGCCTGTGGCATGGCGCGGACAAGGCGCGCCAGTTCGAGCCGGCGCTGCAGCGGCGGGACGGCAGGCGCCAGCGCGGTTTCGCCACTGGCGAAGCGGTCGAAACTGTCGTCACCGAGATCGCCCACCGGCGTCATGCGCGGCAGCAGCAGGCCCTTTTGGCCCGACAGGCGGACGAAGGCATCGGTGAGCGCGCGGGCGCCTCGCCGGTTTGGCAGCAGGATATGGGTGCGCGCCAGTTCGAGCGGGTCATCACCGCAGCGGTCGAGCAATCCTTGCGCCAGCGCGTCGACGAACGCGACGTGCGGCGGGATGGAAAAGATTTCAAACCGCTGCAAGCAGGCCTTCGGTCTCGCCGACGCTGGCCGGGGTGCCGACATGGAACCACAGGCCCTGGTGGACGGCGCCATAAAGGCGATTTTCGGGCATGGCCTTGTTCCATTGGCGCCAGACCGAGAAAGGTTCGGGCTTTTCGCCGTCGAACAGTCGCTTGGAAATCAGCTGGATGCCCGAATAGACGAAGGGCGCGATGCGGACTTCGCCGCGCGGGGTGACGACGCCATCGGGATCGAGATGGAAATCACCGCGGCCTTCATAGCCGGTGGCACGGGCGAGTGGCACCAGCAGCAGCAGCGCGTCCATGATGGCGGCATCCCAGCGTTGCGCCAGCAGCCGCAGCGTGTCGGCCGAGCCATCGATCCACATATTGTCGGCGTTGACGACGAAGAACGGATCGGAATCGATGAGCGGCATTGCCTTGACGACACCGCCGCCCGTTTCGAGCAGTTGCGCGCGTTCATCCGAGACGCGGATTTCGAGGTTGCCGGGCCTGGCGGCAACCGCGGCTTCGATCTGGTCGGCGAAATAATGGGCGTTGACGACGGCGGTGGCGATGCCAGCGGCCTCCACCCGATCAAGCGCGCGATCCAGAAGCGTGCGGCCGGCGACTTCGACCAGCGGCTTGGGGCGGGTGGCGGTGAGCGGCCGCATGCGCTTGCCGAGGCCGGCGGCGAGGACCAT
>JANPEP010000318.1:0-7007 GCA_031422995.1 Polymorphobacter sp.
ACGATCCTGCAACCGGTCCCCCATGCACCGCGCCTGCGGTTCCGGCACGCCATAGCCAACCAGTTTCGATGTAATCCGCTGCGACGGCGACGCGCACGCCGCCACCAGCACCAACCCGGCAAGCAATGGAATGTGCAGACGCATGATTATCTCCCTTTCCCATGATTTCGCACAAGCCGCGCCGCTGCGAAAGGGTGCGGCATCGGGTGGGGTGCAAAGCCTGCACACTGCCGCTAAAGCAATCCCATGTTCACCGCGCACATAAACTTCTGGCAGGCGCTCGGCATCGCCCTGCTGCTCGTCGCCATCATGGAAATCGTCGCCATCGTGGCGCACAAATGGGTCATGCACGGCTTCCTGTGGAACCTGCACAAATCCCACCACGAACCCCGCACCGGTTTCTTCGAAAAAAACGATTGGTTCGCCGTCATGGGCGCCATCCCATCGATCATCCTGCTGCTCATCGGCACCAGCCAGGGCTGGCACGTTATAACAGCGATCGGCGCCGGCATCACCGCCTATGGCGCCATTTATTTCGGCTTCCACGACGTCCTCGTCCACCGCCGCGTCAAGCACGGCTGGAACCCGCAACAGCGTTACCTCAAACGCATCGTCCAGGCCCATCGCCTCCACCATGTCGTCGAATCGAAACACGGCACCGTCAGCTATGGCTTCCTCTACGCCCCACCGATCCGCGAATTGAAGGCGCAACTCGAAGCCAACGGCAAAGGCAAGATCCGCTCTTCTGCCAAAATGCGCGCCGAAATGGACCAGACCGACAACGCCGAGCACTGGGCCCGCTAATTCTGCTTCCCTCCCGCCTGCGGGAGCGGGAGCGTCATCCCCCCATCGTCCAAAGCCCAATCCGCTCCGGCCCCGGCGCCGGCCAACGCCCCTTGCGTGCCATCGTCTCCGAAAGCGCCACCGCCACCGCCTGCAACTTTTCCGCCTTCGTCGTGCTCATCCGGGCTTCCATGCCCTCCGGCCCGGCGTCGCGCACCTTCCGTCCGATCCCGCCATAAATCCGCGCCGCTGCCAACACCGCCCAGGCCGCACGCCATTGCAGCGCCGGCGTGCCAAATCGCGCCGATTCCTCATACTCCTCGGCCTTGTTGACCAGCCGCGTCACCAGCCGCGAAAGCTGCCGCCGGTTCGCCGGATAGGCAAAGCTCTTGGGCTCCAACTGCACGCTCGCCAACCACTCATCGGGAATATAGCGCCGCGAATTCATCGCATCCTCAATCACATCCCGCGCAATATTATTAAGCTGGAACGCAATCCCCAGATCACACGCCCGGTCCAACGTCGCCCGATCCTGCGGCGAAACCCCCATCACAATCGCCATCATCACCCCCACGCACCCGGCCACATGATAGCAATAGGTCTGCGTGTCCTCGAAGGTCACAAACGGCCGCTCCTCCATGTCGATGCGAAAGCCATGCACCAGGTCACGCGGATATTGCGGCGGCATCCCGGTCTCGCGCACCACCCGCGCCAACGCCTCATACGCCGGCACCCCCGTCGGCTCCCCCGCCAGCGCCATCTCGGTCAACCGCTCGACTTCGGCGAGCCGCTCCGCCGGTGGCCGCATATCGTCGTTGCGCCCCTGCCCCAGCACCTGGCCGTCGATCACATCATCGGTGTGCCGACACCAGGCATAAAGCAGCATCGCCCGATCCCGCGTTACCGGATCGAACAATTGCGACGCCATCGCAAAACTCTTGGAACCACGAGCAATCGCGGCGCGGGCATGGCCCAGAACATCTGTCATGCACCCCCTCTCACCCGCTGAAACCAAGGGGTCAAGCGCAAGCTGCCGCCTCGCGTCCGGCCAATCTATCCACGATCGGGTTCATCGTCCGCCTATAGAGAAATGATCGATGCCAGCCGCAACGTCGGTCCGGCCTGCCTGGTCGTCAAGCGACAGCCCGGCCCGGCACCCCGTTGACCACCGCGGCCGGAATGTCGAAATCCCTGGCAATCTCGCGGACCGTCATCTTCGCCGACATCATCACAGATGGCGTGCCGCCGCCCGGCTGGGTGCTTTGGCCAACCAGATACAGGTTCGACACATCCTCGCTTCGGTTGTGCGGCCGGAAAAACGCCGTCTGGGTCAGCACCGGCTCCACCCCGAAACCATTGCCAAGATAGGATCCCAGCGTCTGCTCGAAATAGTCCGGCGTCACAAAGCTCTGGTAAACCAGCCGTTCCTTCAAATTGGGGATGTAACCACGCTCTTCAAGGAAGGTCAGGACAACATCCTTGAAACCTTCGCCAATCTTGCTCCAATCCAGGTCGCTCTGGTTGTTGGGCACCGGGATCAGCGTATAGGCCGCATGATGCCCCTCCGGCGCCAGACTTGGGTCGGTCAATGTCGGAATATGCAGATATTGCGAAAAGTCGGGGCTTAATATCTTGCGTTCGAAAATATCGGTCAGCAGTTCCTCGTATCGCGGCCCCAGGATGATGTTGTGGTGCTGCAAATCCGGGTCGCCTTCGGCTTTCCTGTACCCGAAATAGATCACCATCAGCGACATCGACTGCTTGCGGAATTTCACAACCATGTCGCGATTGATACGGCGATGCGCCTTGTCGATCAGCCGCATATAGGTCGTGGCATAGTCGGCGTTGGAAACCACCACATCCGCCGCAAGCACCTCGCCGGATTTCAGCGTCACACCGGTCGCCACGCGCTTGCCGCCGCGCTTGACCACATCGATCGACGCGACTTCGGCGTTCAGCTGCAAAACCCCGCCCATTTCCTCCAGCTTGCGAACCATCGCCGACACCAGGGCACCGGTCCCGCCCCGCGCGAAATGGATCCCCCAGGTCTTTTCGACAAAATGGATCATCGCATAGATCGCCGGCACCTTCATCGGGTTGCCACCGACCAGCAAGGGCTCAAAGCTGAACACCTGCCGCATCTTGTCCGATTTGAAGTATTTCTTGATCAGCGAAAACAGCGGCTGCACCGCCCCCAGCTTCAACAGGTCGGGAACCACACCCAGCATCTGGCCGACATTGCCGAAATAGGTATAGCCGAGTTCGAGGAATCCCCGGTTGAAGATCGCCCGCGCCGCCTCGTGAAAATCCTCATATCCCTGCAAATCCTCGGGCGCCAGGCGGGCAATCTGCTCGCGCACCCGCACCGGGTCGGCGTCATAATCAAAGAATGTCCCATCATCGAAATAGATGCGGTAAAATGGCAAAATCGGAATGATCTCGACATAGCGGCTGGTATTCGGCCCGCCGCTTATCCCCGACATTATCCGCTTGTCATCGCCCAGCACATGCGCCGGGAAATCCGGTTCGCCAAGCATGGCCTGGTCCTGCTCAAGCGAAAACAGTTCTTCGATCAGGTGCGGCACCGTCAGCACGGTTGGCCCCATGTCGAAGGTAAAGCCCTCGGCCCGCCGGACATAAGCCCGGCCACCGGCGGAATCGAGCGCCTCGACGATGCGTGTCTCGAAGCCCAGGCTCTGCAAGCGCATCGCACAGGCAATGCCACCAATGCCGGAGCCAATCACGATGGCCGTTTTTCGCTGTTGTCTCATGCACGTCGCGTTACGCGGTTCGCAGAACGAGTTCAAAGCCGAATGTGTCGCAGGGACGGTCATGCCACAGCCAGGCTGCTGCCGTCACGCTTTCCCCATTTCATATTTGATCAACGTGCCGAGCGCCCGCATCGGCGGGATCGGCGGCTTGCCACTCAATATGCGCATCCAATCCTTCAACTCGGGCTTCGCCGCATAAAACCGGCCGACCAGCGCGTCATTATGTTCGTAAAACCGCTGCATGACATGGCGGCGCTCCTCGTCATGGGCGGCAAGAAACAACATTCTGTTGAGCAGCCTGTACATGCCGCGCGCCCGCCACGCTGTAACGCTATGGTCGCGTGCCGCGCGATAGATTGATGCGGCATCGAGCACCGGCAGCGCTGCGATAACGTCCGCCATCGCCACCGCATCGGGGAAACTATAGCCTGTCGCCGGATGAAACATGCCGGCGCGCAGTCCGACCCGCGGTACTCCGGCCTCGCCTTCATCCCAGAACGCCTCGATATCGCCGCCAATCCCCAACGGCAGGATGCCCATTTCCTCGCGGATGACCCGCTTGATCGTCCAGCCCTGCAGCGCCGCATAATCCGCCAGATGCCGCCGCAAAAGCTCCGGCGACAAATCCGTCCCGTCGCTGAAATACGTATCCTCGATCAACACGTGCCGCGGCCCGAACGGCAGCGTGTAGACGAAGCGATAGCCATCCAGCTGCGGCACCGTCGCATCCATGATCACCGGCCCCGTCAACCCATGCGGCTCGGCCAGCTCGATCTCCTGCCCCAAAAACTTCTGCCACCGCAGGTCGATCGCCTTGGTCGGCCCCTGCCCCCGCCCGTCGATCACCGCCCCTGCCGTCAACACCCGCTGGTCAGCCAATGTCACACTCGTCGGCGTCACCGCCACCACCGGCATCCCCGTCAAAATGCAATCGGCCGGCAACGCGCCCGTCACGGCGTCTGCCAGCAATTCCGACGTGCAACTGCCATATCCCGCCTGCAACGTCCGGCTGTGCGCCGGAAAACGCACCTCGTAATTGTCCCATCGATAGGCAAACAGCGGCGCCGTCCATTCGCGCTGCGCCGGCGTCAAATCATTGGTGAACGACGACCAGGTGTGGTTCCCCCCCAGCACCGGCCCCGATTCGACAATGCACACCCGCACTTCGGGCCGCACCTGCGCCAGCCTCAGCGCCAGCAACCCATTGGCCAGCCCGCCGCCGGCAAGAATGATATCGTATTCCACGGCGTCGTCATAAGCGGGGAAGGCGCATGGTGAAAGCCCAGCAATATTGTCGCACGCAGGGGCGTTGTGCCGGACTCAAAATTTGCGTATCACGGCTCCGCATTCAGGAGACGCGCAATGAACGCCCCCGCCAAACAATCCGCTTTCATTCCCGTCGACCTGCCCGAACCCACGTTCGAAGACCTCGCCCACCTCCCCGGCATGCAGCCGGCCAAAATCCGCACCCTGCGCACCATCAATTTCCTGCGTGATCCGCTCGGCATGAGCCACAAGATGCTCGATCAATATGGCCGCGTCTTCCGCCGCCAGGATTTCGGCGGCTGGGGCGTCGCCATGATCGGTCCCGAAGCCAATGAACTGGTCATGTTCAACAAGGACAAGATTTTCTCCTCCTCATTGGGCTGGAACCCGGTCCTCGAAAACCTCTTCCCCCACGGCCTCATGCTGATGGATTTCGAAGAGCATCGCATCCACCGCAAGGCCCTGTCGGTCGCCTTCAAGACCGACCCGATGAAACACTATCTCGGCGAGCTCAACACCGGCATCACTCGCGGCATCGCCGCCTGGCCCAGCAGCCCTGAATTCAAATTCTACCCCGCCATCAAGGCCCTCACCCTCGATCTCGCCGCCGCCTCCTTCCTCGGCGTGCCCTGGGGCCCCGATGCCAAGAAAATCAACAAGGCCTTCGTCGACATGGTCCTCGCCTCGGTCGCCGTTGTCCGCAAACCACTGCCGCTCACCCAAATGCGCCGCGGTGTGAAGGGCCGCGAATTCATGTCCGAATTCTTCCGCCGCGAAATCCCCAAACGCCGCGGCGTGGCCGGCGACGACATCTTCACCCAGATCTGCAACACCACCGATGATGACGGCGTCCAACTCTCCGACCAGGCCATCATCGATCACATGAACTTCCTGATGATGGCGGCGCACGACACCACCACGTCATCGATCACCTCCACCGTCCACTTCCTCGGCACTCACCCCGAATGGCAGGACAAGATCCGCGCCGAAATCCGCGCCGTCCAGGCCAAAACCGGCGGCGCCCTCACCTATGAAACCCTCGGCGACCTCGAAACCATCGAGCTTGTCTTCAAGGAATCACTCCGCCTCATCCCCCCCGTCCCCTCCATGCCGCGCCGGGCGCTCCGCGATTTCGTCTTCATGAACCACCGCATCCCCGCCGGCGCCCACGTCGGGATCAACCCGATGATGACTCACCGCCTGCCCGACGTCTGGCCCGAACCCGAAAAGTTCGATCCCACCCGCTTCACTGCCGAAAACAGCAAAGGCCGCCACAAATACGCCTGGGTCCCCTTCGGCGGCGGCGGCCATATGTGCCTCGGGCTGCACTTCGCCTATATGCAGGTCAAATCCTTCTTCTTCCATTTGCTCGCCGAAAACCGCATCGTCCTGTCCGACACTTACAAGGGCGAGTTCATCATGTTCCCCATCCCCAAGCCGCGTGACGGCCTACCGCTGCGCATCGAGAAACTCTGAATGCCCGCCACGAAATCGCGCTGGCCGATGCGCCTCGCCATCGGCCTCGCCGTCCTGCTGCTTATTCTCGCCGGCCTCTGGGCCGCGTTCCGCACGCCAGACATCCCCGTCGCCGATCTGCGCGCCAAATATGGCAGCCCGGCCTCGCAATATCTCGCCCTCGCCCCCGGCACCGTCATCCATCTGCGTGATGAAGGGCCAAAGGACGGCTTCCCCATCCTCCTGCTCCACGGCTCCAACGCCTCGCTCCACACCTGGGAACCCTGGGTCCAACGCCTCAGCCCACGCTTCCGCGTCATCAGCTTCGATTTCCCCGGCCATGGCCTCTCCAGCCCGGTCCCCTCGCGCGATTATTCCGGCGAATCCTATGTCGCCATCACGCAAAAAGTCGTCGAACACCTCGGCCTGACCCGCTTCGCCATCGCCGGCAATTCCATGGGCGGCGGCGTCGCCTGGCGCTACGCTGCGGCGCACCCGGGCAATGTCGCGGCGCTCATCCTTGTCGATGCCTCGGGCCAACCCGCGCCAAAGGGCACCGACTTGCCGCTGGGCTTCCGAATCGCCCGCACGCCGCTGTTGCGCGACATCGCCGCCACCATCACGCCGCGCGCCCTCATGGAAAGCTCGTTCAAACAGTCGGTCACGGTGCAATCCATCGCCACCCCGGCGATGATCGACCGCTATTGGGAACTGCTGCGCTACCCCGGTAAC
>JANPEP010000319.1:0-1677 GCA_031422995.1 Polymorphobacter sp.
TCATTCATAGCGCAGCGCCAATGCCGGGCTTTGCCGCGCCACCTTGAGCGCATGGCCGATGATGGTTGCGGCGGCGATGGCAGCGGCGAGCAGCCCGGCGCCTATGAACCATTGGGGGCCCAAGTCGATGCGGGCCGCAAATCTGTCGAGCCAATCGCGCATCAGCCACCAGGCGATGGGCCAGGCGATGAGGTTGGCGAGGAGCACGGGGCGGGAGAATTCCCAGACCAGGAGGCGCACGATGTCGCGATCCTGGGCGCCGAGGACTTTGCGGATGCCGATTTCGCGAGTGCGGCGTTCAGCGGTGAAGGCGGCAAGGCCGTAAAGCCCGAGGCAGGCGACGACGATAGCGAGGCCGGCGAAGGCGGCAAAGGTCGTGGCGCGGGCTTCATCGGCGTCATATTGCGTGCGGACGATGTCACCGGTGAACTGGGCCTGGAACGGCACCTGGGCGGCATAGCGCTTCCAGACGGCTTCGACCTTGTCGCGCACGGCACCGGAATCGCCGGCCTTCATGCGGACCATCATTTCGGTCATGTAGCTGCTGTCATAATAGAACATGATCGGATCGTAAGGATCGCGCAGCGAGCGCAGGCGCAGATCGGGGACGACGCCGACGATGGTGACGGGGGTAAGGCCGTATTTGTCATCGGTGAGGCTGACGCGGATGACCTTGCCGATGGCGTCGGCGGGGGTTTTGAAGCCGAGTTTGCGGCTGGCCTCGAGGCTGAGGACGGTATTGGTGCCGCTGGCAGCGAAAGCGGCCTCGGCGGCGTCGTCATTGGGGGGGAGCCTGCTGTTGTCGCGGAGATTGGCGACGTCGAGCAGGCGGCCGGCGAGCGGTTTCAGGCCCATGGCATCGAAAAAACCGGGATCGACATTGTAGTTGCCAAGGTTGATCGGCAACGGGTTGCCGTCGATGCGGACCGAGGTGTTGATGCTGCTGTCGGTGTCGACGCCGATGCTGGTGCGGCCGACCGCCTCCACGCCGGGGATGTTGGCGGTGGCGGTGACGATCTGATCGGCGACGCCTTCGATCTGGCGACGGCCAATGCCGGTGACTTGCAGGAGCCCGGCGCGGTTGTAGCCGGGATCGGCCGTGCGAGCGTAGATGGTTTGCGCGGTAACGACGGCGGTGCAGATGACCAGCCCGATCGAGACGGCGAATTGCGCGACGACGAGGGCGCTGCGCAGGCGACCGGAACCCAAGGCGTCGGTGCCGTTGCGGTTTGATTTGAGCACGGGGGCGGGATCAAAGCGCGAGAGGACGAACGCCGGGTAAAGGCCGGCGGCGAGGCCGACGGCGATGACGAGCCCGATGACGGGAAGCAGGATGCCGCCAGTGCCGAAATAGGCGAGGCTGAGATCGGCGTTGAGGAAGGCGGACAGCGCCGGCAGTGTGAGTTCAACAAGGGCAAGGGCGACGAGCATCGCGATGGCGGCAACGACGAGCGATTCGCCGAGGAACTGGATGATGAGCTGGCGGCGGGAGGCGCCCATGACCTTGCGCAGCGCGACTTCGCGGGCGCGTTGCCCGGCGCGGGCGGTGGCGAGATTGGTGAAATTGATGCAGGCCATGGCGAGGATCAGCAGGGCAACGAGAGCGAAGGTGGCGATGCTTTCGGGGTCGTTGCTGGGGGTGTTGCCATCGACGCCGCCGGCGAGGTGGATGTCGGC
>JANPEP010000320.1:0-1677 GCA_031422995.1 Polymorphobacter sp.
TCATTCATAGCGCAGCGCCAATGCCGGGCTTTGCCGCGCCACCTTGAGCGCATGGCCGATGATGGTTGCGGCGGCGATGGCAGCGGCGAGCAGCCCGGCGCCTATGAACCATTGGGGGCCCAAGTCGATGCGGGCCGCAAAGCTGTCGAGCCAATCGCGCATCAGCCACCAGGCGATGGGCCAGGCGATGAGGTTAGCGAGGAGCACGGGGCGGGAGAATTCCCAGACCAGGAGGCGCACGATGTCGCGATCCTGGGCGCCGAGGACCTTGCGGATGCCGATTTCGCGGGTGCGGCGTTCGGCGGTGAAGGCGGCGAGCCCATAAAGCCCTAGGCAGGCGACGATGATGGCGAGGCCGGCGAAGGCGGCGAAGATGGTGGCGCGGGCTTCATCCGCGTCATATTGCTCGCGGACGATGTCGTCGGTGAATTGCGCCTGGAACGGCACCTGGGGGGCGTAGCGTTTCCAGACAGCCTCGACCTTGTCGCGGATGGCGCCGGCTTCGCCAGCTTTCATGCGGACCATCATTTCGGTCATGTAGCTGCGATCATAGTAGAACATGATCGGATCATAAGGATCGCGCAGCGAGCGCAGGCGCAGATCGGCGACAACGCCGACGATGGTGACGGGGGTCAGGCCGTATTTTTCATCGACGAGGCCGACGCGGATGACCTTGCCGATGGCATCGGCGGGTGACTTGAAGCCGAGCTTTTTCAGGGCTTCGGTGCTGATGACGGTGTTGGTACCGCGCGCGGCGAGCGCCGCCTCGCTGGCATCATCGCCATGGGCGATGCGGATGTCGTCGCGCGGATTGGCGGCATCGAGCAAGCGGCCGGCGAGGGGCTGGAGCCCCATGGCGGCGAAGAAACCGGGATCGACGTTGTAGTTGCCCAGGTTGATCGGCAGCGGGTTACCATCGACGCGGACCGACGTGTTGATGCTGCTGTCGGTATCGACACCGATGCTGGTGCGGCCGACCGCCTCCACACCGGGGATGGCGGCAGTGGCGGTGACGATCTGGTCGGCGACGCCTTCGAGCTGGCGGCGGCCGATGCCGGTGACCTGGAGCAGGCCGGCGCGGTTGTAGCCGGGATCGGACGAGCGGGCGTAGATGGTTTGCGCGGTGACGACGGCGGTGCAGATGACCAGCCCGATCGAGACGGCGAATTGCGCGACGACGAGGGCGCTGCGCAGACGGCCGGAACCCAAGGCGTCGGTGCCGCTGCGGTTTGATTTGAGCACGGGAGCTGGATCGAAGCGGGAGAGGACGAAGGCCGGGTAAAGCCCGGCGGCGAGGCCGACGGCGATGACGAGGCCGATGACGGGGAGCAGGATGCCGCCTTCGCCGAAATAGTGCAGGCTGAGATCAGCATTGAGGAAGGCGGAGAGCGCCGGGAGGGCGAGCTCGGCGATGGCGAGGGCGACGAGCATCGAGAGGGCGGCGACGACAAGCGATTCACCGAGGAATTGCGTGATGAGTTGGCGGCGGCTGGCGCCCATGACCTTGCGCAGCGCGACTTCGCGCGCGCGCTGGCTGGCGCGGGCGGTGGCGAGATTGGTGAAATTGATGCAGGCCATGGCGAGGATCAGCAGGGCAACGAGAGCGAAGGTGGCGATGCTTTCGGGGTCGTTGCTGGGGGTGTTGCCATCGACGCCGCCGGCGAGGTGGATGTCGGC
>JANPEP010000321.1:0-26593 GCA_031422995.1 Polymorphobacter sp.
TTCATGCCCATGCGATTGCCGGCGGCCATCGCCTTGGCGGCTTCCTGGTTCAGCCGCTGGATGCCGTTGGGATCGTCGGAATGGACGATGGCGCAGGCGCCAGCACGATCGACCAGCGCGATATTCTCGCGGATGCCGTCATAGCTTTCCATCTTGAAGCCATACCAATCGGCCCACATGGCGCTGCAAATGCCTTCTTTGGCGAGGATATCGGCGATCTTGTAGCTTTCGACCGCATGGTGGAACGTCGTCACCTTGTATCCGAACTCATGGCTCATCGCGATGACATTGGTCATTTCGTCGGCACGATAGCAGTGATTTTCCACCAGAATTTCGCCGTTGAGCACCCCCATCAGCGTGTCATTGGCCAGCTCGCGGCGCGGCGCATCGGTTGGTTTGGCGGTGCCGGCGCGGGCCTTGCGGCCATAATCATCCCATTTGCGCTTGTAGATCGTCGCATCGGACCACAATTGCCGGGCATAGGCGATGTTGCCCATGCGCGTGCTCGGCATCTGGTTGCGGTTGCCATACACACGCTTGGGGTTTTCGCCACACGCCATCTTCAGGCTGTAGGGCGCCCCCGGAAATTTCATGTCCTGGACGCTGCGGCCATAGACGTTCTTCAAGGTCGTGCCGCGCCCGCCGAACAGGTTTGCCGAGCCGGGCAGCACATGAAATGTCGTCACTCCGCCCGCCAGAGCGCGGGCAAACCCCGCATCCTGCGGCCATACCGAATGTTCGGCCCACACCTCCGGCCGTGCCGGGCTGGTGGCTTCGTTGCCATCGCTGAGCGCTTCGACGCCGGGGCTGGGATAGGCCCCAAGATGGCTGTGTGCATCGATGACGCCGGGCGTCACGAACTTGCCCGTCCCATCGATGACCAAGGCGCCTGCCGGCACCGCAACGACAGCGCCGACTTCGGCAATCACGCCATTTTCGATACGCACGGCGCCGGGCGCGAACTTCTTGCCCGTGCCATCATAAACCGTGGCGTTCTGAATGACCGTCGTGACGCCCGGAAAGGCGCGATAGGTCGATGGGAATGGATCGCCCGGAATCGCGATGATTTCGGTCGGCTTGCCACCGGCGGTGCCCGGCGGCGTCTTGCCGACACACGCCGCGAGCAGCAGCAGAACGGCAAGGGGAGCAACACGCCGCATCATTTGACTCCGTGCATCCAGCGCCGCAGCAGCGGCGAGATGGCCAGCAACAACAGCCCGATGCCGACCGACACATAGCCGATGGTCTGGAACACCCCGGCATAAGTCTCGAGACTGACCCGCGCATTGGTCACCTGGCCACCGACGGTTTCCACACTGGCAACTTGCGCCACCACGCCGGCCACATATTGGGCGCAGGAAATCGACAGGAACCACACGCCCATCATCATGCCGACGATGCGTGCGATCGACAGCTTGGTGATCATGCTCAGCCCCACCGGCGAGATACACAATTCCGCCATCGAATGGATGAGATACAGCCCGGCCAGCCACCACAGGCCAACCTTGTAATTGGCATCGGCGAACTGCGTGCCCCAGACGAGGAACAGGAAGCCCAGTCCGACCCCCATCAGCGCGATGCCGAACTTGACCGGAATGCCGGGTTCGATGCCGCGCTTGCCCAATGTCGTCCATAATTTGCTGAAAACCGGCGCCAGCGCGACGATGAAAAACGCGTTGAAAAACTGTGTCTGCCCGGCCGAAATGCTGAACAACCCGAACACCGACAGGTTGGTGTTGCGATCGGCAAACAGCGTCAGCGACGACCCCGCCTGCTCGAACAATGTCCAGAACACCACGTTGAAGATGATGAGCACGATTGCCGCCACCATCATTTCGAATTCGGCGCGGGTGCCGACCCTCCACGACCAGATCGGGATGGCGATGACCGAGATGAGGAAGGTGGTGAACAGCGCCCGACCCAGAATCGGCAGACCCATGATATAGCCCAGGATTCCCTGCCCCGCGACCGGCGGCGGCGCGTTCATCAGGTTGACGAACAGGAACCAGACGACGGGAACCGCAAGGATGGCGCCGGCATAGATCAGCAGCGTCCGGTCCTTGCCCTCCTGCGCCGGGGGCTCGCCATAGCCGGCGAGTTTGGGCCCGGCGAACTGGATGAGCGCCCAGCTGATGGTCATGCCGATGGCGGCGAGCAGGAAGCCCGCCCACCAGCCATATTTGTCGGCCAGGAACGGACACGCCAGTTGCGACCCCAGCGAGCCCAGGTTGATGCCCATGTAGAAGATGGTGAAGCCGGCATCGCGGCGCTGATCACCCTTGGCATACAGCGAGCCGACCATCGTCGAGATGTTGGGCTTGAAAAAGCCATTGCCGATGGTGACGGCGCTGAGCCCGATCAGCATGACCATGGTGAAGAACGGATCGCGATCGCCGCCTGCCACAAAGCCGCCCTTGGGCACGGTGCGTGCGACGCTGCCATCGGGTGCCGTCAAGGTCACGGTGCCGTCGTCATTGCCCTTGATGCTGAGCCTTTGGGCACCATCGACGACATATTGCTGCTTGGCCGCGGTCGATTTGTCGACGGTCACTTCATATCTTGTGCCTTCGATCATGGCGAAGGGCTTGGCTGCCTCCCCGCCGAAGCACAGGATGAAATAGCCCAGCGCCATGACGATGGCGCCGAACTTCACCGAGCGTTTCGACCCGAGATAGCGATCGGCCAGCAGCCCGCCGACCAGCGGAGTGAGATAGACCAAGGCCGTGAAGCCACCATAAAGACTGGTGGTGGTGGAATCGTTGAACAGGAAATGATCGGCAAGATACAGCGTGAGCAACGCCCGCATGCCGTAATAGCCAAAGCGCTCCATCGCCTCGGTGGTGAACAGCCGCGCCAGTTGGGCGGGGTGGCCATACCATTGCGGCCGTGTGTCCACAGCCGGCGCGCCGGCAGCGATATCGGTCAAATCCTGAACTCCCGAACCCTTTGTCCGGCTTTGCAGCCGGTTTTATGGCGGCACGATAGCGGCCGATGCGCGAATGGCAACGGCCCGCGGTAGCACTTGGGCACACGAGGCGATAAAGCCGGGCGCATGACCAGTTTCAACGACCTCACCTCCGCCGCCACGCTGCTCGCCACCCGTCGCTCCGGGAAGGCGCGGGACATGGTGGCGCCCGGGCCTTCGCCGGACCAGTTGCACGCCATCCTGGCGACGGCGATGCGGGTGCCGGACCATGGCAAGCTGGCGCCGTGGCGCTTTGTCGTGGTGGAGGATGGCGGACGCAGGTTGCTCGCCAATGCCATGCAGGAAATTTACGTGGCGGAAAAACCCCAAGCCGGGCGACTGGAGCGCGAGGCCGCACACGCCTTTGCGTTGCAGGCGCCTGCAATGGTCGTGCTGATGTCACGCCCCGATGTGTCGAGCCATATTCCGGTCTGGGAGCAGGAGCTTTCGGCAGGTGCCTGCGCCATGCTGTTGTGTGCCGCCGCCCATGCCCAGGGGTTTGTCGCCAATTGGCTGACAGGTTGGGCCACATATTCGCCGGGCGTACTGGCAATTATTGGCGAACCCGGCGAACGTATTGCCGGGTTTTTCTTCATGGGCACCGCCTCGCGCCAACTCGAGGAACGCCCGCGGCCCGAATATGAAGCGGTGGTGCGACTCTGGCCGACCGGCGATTCAGCGGACGCTGAAATCGCCGCAATCGACGGCGCCGCTGCCGCTTTTTGATACACTGCATTTGGCGCCGCCGCGCACACGCACGTCGCCTGACCCGGCGACCGAAATCGATGCCGTGATCGATGCATGGGCATCGACATCACCTGATCCTGCAACGGACGCCGACAGCGTTTGCGCTTTGAGGCCGGACAAATCGAGGTCGCCCGAACCGGCGACCGACGCCTTCACGGCGGCGCTGGTGCCGGCGGCCGCCACGCTGCCCGATCCGGCAACGGAGAATCTGGCCGTATCGGCAATCAAGGACGCGAGCCTCAGATTCCCGGAACCCGACACACCGGCCGTGAATTCCGGAACAGCAACACGATCGATGCTGACATCGCCCGAGCCGGTGACGCCGGCGCTGCGCAACATGGGGACGGTAACTAGGATGCGGACATTCTCGCCGCCCCAGCCCCAATCGGTGCCGGACTTGGTGCGGATCTTGAGCGTGCCCGCCTCGACCTTGATCTCCAGCCGGTCGAGTGCGCTGTCGGGTCCGCTGGCCTGGACGCTCGCGGGCTTTCCGGTGCTGACAGATACATCGGCTCGGCTGGACACCGAAATTCCGTCAAAGCCTTCAACCGCGAAACTGCGTTCGCTGGCAGCAGCCGGACCGGCGATTGCGGCAGCGGCTAGCAACATCATTCGCATCGTCATCGAAAAAACTCCAACTTGTTGCGAATGCTTAGCCGCAGTCGACCGAGCCGCTGCCCGATTTGGAGATGGCGCAGCGGGCGCCGCCGCGGACGCGGACATCGCCCGAGCCGGCAACCGAGACGCTGGCGGTGGTGGTGGCAAAGGCATCGACGCTGCCCGAGCCGCTGACCGACGCGCTGAGCACGCTGGACTTCAAGCCCGGGATGTTGAGATTGCCCGATCCAGCGACCGAAGCCTTGGTTTCGGTGCTGGTACCGGCGGCGCTGACATTGCCGGAGCCGGCGACCGAGAACCGCGATTTGGCAGTCGTGAGTTTGGGCAGGTTGAGGCCGCCCGAACCCGAAACGCTGGCGGTGAAATCAGGGGTGTCGATGCGATCGACGGTGACATTGCCGGAGCCGGCGACATCGGTGGTGCGCAGCATCGGCACGGTTATGACGACACGCGTCTTGGCGTTGCCACCCCAGTTCATGCCATAGCGGCTTTTGTTGCGCACCTGGAGGGTGCCGTTTTCGACGGTGATCTCGAGCTTGTCGAGTGCGGCTTCGTCGCCGCTGGCGCGCACACTGATGGCCTTGCCGGTGGTGACGGCAACGTCGGAGGAACCGGCAACGGCGAGACGATCGAAGCTGCCGACGGTGTAGCTGCGTTCGGCAGCGAATGTGGGTGCTGCTGCGAGAGCGAGCATGCCGACGGCGAGGCGATGAGCGATCATGGTGGCTATTCCTTCACTGTGTATTGTTTGAATAATACACACGGGAACTGCCAGTGCAAGCCCTGAACGAAAACCGGCCGCCACACCAAAGCGTGTGACAGCCGGTTTCGTTACGGCAAAGCCGAGCTGCTTAAGCGGCCTTCAGAACCTGTTCGATTTTCAGCTGCGCCGCCGGCTCGTCGATGTTTTCCATCGCCGCCAGTTCGCGCGCCAGCCGGCCGATGGCGGCTTCATAGATCTGGCGTTCGGAATAGCTTTGTTCCGGCTGGTCTTCGGCGCGGTGCAGGTCGCGAACCACTTCGGCGATGGAAACCAGATCGCCCGAGTTGATCTTGGCTTCATACTCCTGGGCGCGGCGCGACCACATCGTCCGCTTGATGCGCGGCTTGCCCTTCAGCGTCGTCAATGCTTCGGTGAGCGTGGCCTGGCTCGACAGCTTGCGCATGCCAACGGCTTCGGCCTTGTTGGTGGGGACGCGCAGGGTCATCCGCTCTTTTTCAAAGCGCAGGACAAACAGTTCCAGCACGGACCCGGCAATTTCGGAACGCTGCAATTCAACAACACGGCCAACGCCATGCTTGGGGTACACAACATAATCACCGACTTCGAAGCCGAGCGGCTTGACGATTGCCATGGAGGTCCGTTCCTTTCTGCGCGCCGGCACCAGCGACAGGAGCGACATTGCGACCACGCTGGCTGGCATGGCGGCGGCGCTGCACTGTCTCGAGCTTCGGGCGTCCTGCCTGCTGTACCATCAGGTTCGCCACCGACCCGGCAGGGGGCAGTTGGCAAGCGAACCGGCGACCGCGGCGGTGGTTGATCCACCGTCACGGATTGTTCATAGCAGGAAAACCGCCGGATTTCTACTGTTGCGACAATATTGCCCGGCCAGACGCCAAAAAAGCCGCGTCAATTGTCAAAAAACAGGGCGCCAGCAACGATTTTGCTGCCGACGCCCGTTAAAAATCTCACAATGCCGCCTGGCGAATCAGGCGCCGCTGCCGGCCTTGTCCGAAAAATACTTGTCGAACTTGCCTTCTTCGCCCTTGTGCGAGTCGGCATCCTCGGGGGTTTCGCCCTTCATGGTGATGTTGGGCCATTGTGCCGAGAAGGTGGCGTTGAGCTCCATCCATTTTTCAAGGCCGCCCTCGGTATCGGGCAAAATGGCTTCGGCCGGACATTCGGGTTCGCAGACGCCGCAATCGATGCATTCATTGGGGTTGATGACGACCATGTTGTCGCCTTCATAAAAACAATCGACCGGGCAGACCTCCACGCAGTCCATGTACTTGCACTTGATGCAGGCTTCGGTAACCACGTACGCCATCGTTGCTCCCCTGCGGGCGGCGCCCGCGTGTTGTTGCTGTCGCCTGCCTGCTAGAACGAGGCCGAGGCGTCCGTCAATGGTGCGGCATAGCCTGCGAC
The DNA here is from genome assembly GCA_031422995.1 of Polymorphobacter sp. Classification (GTDB taxonomy): domain Bacteria; phylum Pseudomonadota; class Alphaproteobacteria; order Sphingomonadales; family Sphingomonadaceae; genus Sandarakinorhabdus. Next base: position 6,477 of record JANPEP010000321.1, read on the forward strand.
GAGCCTGCGGGTCAGATCGGTGTAGAGCTGACGGGCTTCATCATAAGGTCCGCGACGTTCGGCAAGGCCTTCGACACGGACGATAACGACGTCGTCATCTTGCGGGAAACTGAGCACCGATCCGGCCCGGACCAGCGCCGACGCCCGGTCGATGACCCGTCCATCAATGCGCAATCGTCGGCTTTCACAAAGGTTTTGCGCGGCGGATCGTGACTTCGCAAGCCTTGCGAACCACAGCCATTTGTCGAGCCGGAGCCCTGCGCCGTAAACCAAATGCTACCTGCCTTTCTTTTGTCGTTGCGCTGCTGCGAAATCGGCACCAGCCCGCTCCCCCGCCCAGCCACCCACGTGTGTGATCGTATCGGGTGGTTGGGCGGGGGAGCGGGCTGGTGCCGACTTCCCGAACGAAACGTCTGCCAGGATTGCGAAGGGGGATTCCGCGAGCGTCCGGGCTTCACTGACGGAATCTTGTTGAACTGTTGGCCGCCGATGGCCGCGCCAGGCGAAATGCGCCGCGCCATCGACAAGCTGGAGTCGATACCCAAGCGCACGCATCAGCCGCGCCAGGCCATCGCGGGTCAGACCGGCCGAAGCCGCCCAATTGGGATCGGGGATGAAGGGCGCCCGGCCTTCGCGCCGGCCATGGATGGCGCGGGCGAGCCGGTCGACCATGTCGATGCGGACCGCCTCGCTGCCGATGCGCCAGAAACCGGCGGCCTCGAGGAACCCGGCCGGCAGTCCATCATCGGCGGCAACGCTGACACGGCCCGGCACAGGCAGCGGCGGCAACGCGGCGATTTCGTTCCAGACGGCCCAAAGCGCCAGGCGCCAGCGCGTTGGTTCCGGCCGCAGCAACGTGGCGACGAAAATATGGACGACTCCCATCCGCACGCCGGCGCGGGTCAGGGCCTGACGATCGGCGCGGGCCAGCGCTTCGACCTGATCCGTAGCATCGCAGCGTTTCAGCGCCCCCAAAGTTTCGACCAGCCTGACGATCAACCCGCGCGCCACCGGCGATACCGTCTCATGCAGCCCGCCGAGCACCACCAAAGACCCCAGTTCCCGCTCCAGAGCCCCCGCGAACCACCCCTCCAGTCGCGCCTGAATGTGACGCCGGTCATCGGGCGACAGGCTGGCAAGCGCCCGGTCAAGCTCGATACGCGGCGTCATCGCATCGCGGCCCTTGCGCAAAATCGCCACCCGCGCGCCATTCCAAAGCAGCCGCGGCGGCATCTTTCCGGCGAAATCCAGCGCGAAATCCACGTCCGTCGCCGCCACAAGTTGCCCCGCACGCCGCGCCATCTCCTTGAAAAGATAGCGTTCTGCAGCAGCCAACAGCAATCGCTGCTCGCCCGCCCGTGCCAATGGATCGGCGGTAAACCGAAACCCGTTCAGCGTGCCAATGACTTCGCCCTCAACCGCAACGGCGCCATCCGGATCGATCTCCACCCGCTGGTCCTGGCCCCGCGCCTTCAGATCCCGCAACAAGACCGCCGTCCGCCGATCAACAAACCGCTGCGTCAACGCCGTATGCAGCGCATCCGAAAGCCGGTCCTCAACCGCGCGCGTCCGCTCGGCCCAATGCATTGGATCTGCCAACCAATCTGGCCGATGCGCCACATACGTCCAGGTTCGCGCCCCGGCGATGCGATCCGCCAGCGTCTCCACATCGCCACTGAGGCGATCGAGATGGGCAAGCTCGCTGGCAATCCAGGCATCGGGCAATTTGCCATTTGCTTCGGAGAGGTGGCGAAAGACCCGGCCGACCAGACGGGCATGCTGTTCAGCGCCGGTCTTGCGGTAATCAGGCAGGCTGCATGCCGCCCACAGGCGGGAAACGCCCCTTGGTCCAGGCGCGCGCTCCATGACCCAGGGTTCGCCAGCAAGGCGTTTGAGCACAGCGAGGTCGATGGCATCATCACCCCGCACCAGCTCACAACGCGGCGGGCGCGCATCAAGCGAGCCGATAAGGCGCGACAAAGACGTGAAATCGAGTTCGGTATTGCGCCAGACAAGGTGTTCGAGGGCTTCGAAGCGGTGCTCCTCCAACCCTTTGATTTCGTCTGGCGTGAAACTGGCGGCTTCGGCAGTGCCGAGTTGGACGGTGCCGAAGCTTCCGTCCTTTTGGTAACGCCCGGCGCGGCCGGCAATCTGGGCCATTTCAGAAAGGGTCAAGCGGCGCTGGCGGCGGCCATCGAACTTGCCGAGGCTGGCGAAGGCGACATGGGCGATGTCCATGTTGAGGCCCATGCCGATGGCGTCGGTGGCGACGATATAATCGACTTCACCCGACTGATACATCGCCACCTGGGCGTTGCGGGTGCGGGGCGACAGGCTGCCCATGACGACCGCGGCGCCGCCCTTTTGCCGGCGCAGCATTTCGGCGAGCGCATAGACTTCGGTGGCGGTGAAGGCGACGATGGCGCAGCGGCGTGGCAGGCGGGACAGTTTTTTGGAACCGGCATAGGTGAGCGTGGAAAAACGCGGGCGGGTGATGATTTCGGCATCGGGCAGCAGCTTGCGGACCAGCGGGCGCAAGGTTTCGGAGCCAAGGATCATGGTTTCGGCATAACCGCGAGCGTGGAGCAGGCGATCGGTGAAGACATGGCCACGCTCGGGGTCGGCAGCGACCTGGCCTTCATCGATGGCGACGAAGGCGACGTCCTTTGCGTTCATGGCCTGGTCGCCTGCGCGACCGAGTGGCATGGCTTCGACCGTCGACAGGAAATATTTGGCGTTTGGGGGAACGATTTTTTCTTCGCCGGTGATGAGGGCGACGTTGGCCTCGCCCTTCAGCGCCACGACCTTTTCATAGACTTCGCGGGCGAGCAGCCGGAGTGGAAAACCGATTATGCCGCTGGCATGGCCGCACAGGCGTTCGACTGCGAGGTGAGTTTTGCCAGTGTTGGTGGGGCCGAGCACGGCCGTGAGCGAGGCTGCGTTTGACGCGCCGCGAGGCGGCGACGGAGTGATGAAGGAAGGGTGGCGCGTCGTCACCCGGTCAATCTGGGAAGGCCGCGACCGGATGGCAATTCCGCCGCGAGCGGAGCATCAAGTCTGGACAAGATTTCCAACCGGCGCATCGCATCCTTTGCAACGAGGCAGCAATGCAAAGATTCGCACGGGACGGCGCCGGATTCAAGTGACCGTTCAAAGACAGCAGCTCATCGCATTACGTCTTTTGGATAGCGTGGCAGGATTGACACAGCCCATATCAAGAGTCCAAAGAATCCATCGTCTTGGGCGGACCGTGGGGGGATGCGCTTGTTTCAGCCGAATTTGCATGCCGGAAACGGTGTAGCCGAGCTTGCGCTTTCGGGCACTGGTCGTCTTGCCGCACCCGATTGGCGTCGCTTGCTGCGTCGCCCATTGCCGGGGGAGTTTCTCGGGCTTGGGCTGGGCACGGAACTGTCAACTGATCTTGGCGACGATATCGGCAGCAAGAGCTGGTGGCTGGGTTTTGCCGCCTGCATCAGCCTGTGCGGAGCCGCGCTGGCGTTGGCGACGATGGTGATGCCCTTGCCGCAAACCGTGCGGCCCGGCCTGACACCGGTTCAGCGCGAAGCCTTGCGTCCACAGATTATTGCGCCCTTGGCTCGTGGTGCAGCCACCGGGGTGCAGGCAATGCCGTCACCGCGGCTTGTCGAGGCATTGGCCGAAGCGCCGGAGCGCCCTCGGCTGGAATTGACCGCGAGCATGAATGGTCGCGACAGTTTTGAAGGCGTGCTGCGCCGGTCGGGGGTGGGCGCATCCGACATTGCCGCGGTTGTGGCGGTGGTGCGGCCACTGACCAATCTTGCCGGCCTGCCCAAAGGCACGGATTTCGACCTGGTCCTGGGCCGACGGGAAACGCGTTCGGTGCCGCGCCCGCTGGAATTGCTCGGCTTTCGTGCAGCGTTTGATTTGCGGCTGGCGGTCAACCGCGCCGATGGCGGTTTTCAGGTCAAGCGTATTCCCATCGCGGTCGATTCGACCCCGCTGCGCGTCAAGGGTGTCGTTGGCGGCAGCATCGAGCGCGCGTTGCGCAGCGCCGGCATCCCGGCAAAGCTGGCCAGTGATTACATCAAGACCATGGGCTATGCCGTGGATTTCCAGCATGGTGTCGGCAAGGGCGCGCAGTTCGACATCATTGTCGAGCAGGATCGCGCCGAAACCGGCGATGTCCGCCATGGCGAATTGCTGTTTGCCGCCCTCGATCGCGCCGGCAAGGATCCAGTCGAACTGGGCCGCTATGAAATGGGTGGCAAGGCGCAGTTTTTCCGCGCCGATGGCGAAAGTGCGCGCAAGGGCCTGATGCGCACGCCCGTGGACGGTGCCCGGCTGACATCGGGTTTCGGGATGCGATTCCACCCGTTGCTGGCCTATTCGCGGATGCATCAGGGCGTCGATTTCGGTGCACCGATGGGAGCGCCGATCCTGGCGGCGGCGAGCGGCACCGTGGCTTTTGCCGGGCGCCACGGCGGCCATGGCAATTATGTTTTGTTGAAGCACAACAAGGAGTTGAACACCGGCTATGCCCATATGTCGCGTTTTGCCGTGCGGGCGGGGCAAAGTGTGTCGCAGGGGCAGGTGATTGGCTATGTGGGCTCCACCGGCATGTCGACGGGGCCGCATTTGCATTATGAAGTCTGGATGCGCGGCCGGCCGATCAACCCGGTGCAGTTGAAGTTCCTGGGCGGCACCCAGCTGGCGGGGAATGACCTGGCGCGGTTTTATGCGCATATGAACCGGATGCGGGCGCTGACGGCGACTGGCACGGCGATTACGGTGGCGGAGACGAAGAAACCGTCGCGGCTGGCGCTGCGGAACGACCGCGCCATGCGGGGGAAAGCATAGCCAGCCAACGTATCACCGGCTAATCAACCTCCATGCTTCGATATCTGGCCTGCTTTCCGCTTTGCCTCGCAACAGCTGCGATGGCCTTTCCCTTGCCCCAACGCCAGGTCGCGCGGATTGTCAGCCCGGCATGGGCCGACGAAGGCAGTCGCGACCGCGCTGGCGAGGCCGAAAATGTCATCCGCACCCTGGACATAAAGCCCGGTCAGACGGTGGCCGATATCGGTGCCGGCAGCGGATATTACACGATGCGGGTGTCACCGGTGGTGGGGCCGAAGGGCATTGTGTTGGCGCAGGATATCGTGCCGCGCTACCTTGAGCAGTTGAAGGCGCGGGTGCGCAAGGCGGGGTTACGGAATGTGCGGTTCGTGCTCGGCACGCCGGTAGATCCGCGTATGCCGCCGGGCACCATCGATACGGCGCTGCTGATTCACATGTATCACGAGATCGCCCAGCCTTATGCGCTGCTGTACAAATTGCGCGCCGGGTTGAAGCCCGATGGGCGCGTGGCGATCGTTGACCTTGATCGGCCGAGCGAAGCGCATGGCATGCCCAAGGCGCTGCTGGTGTGCGAAGTCAAGGCGGTGGGTTATGATCTGGTGTCGATCGCCGATCTGAAGCCGGGCTATCTTGCGGTGTTCAAAAAAGGTGCGCCCGTGGATGCGGCAACGGTCAAGGCCTGTCGGGCGTAATCAGCTGTAGTTGAAGCTGATGCTGATGCGCTCGGTCTTGGCAGTTCCAGCGGGGACTTCGTGGCGCAGCCAGCTTTCCCACAGGAAAATCGTGCCCGGGGCCGGAGTGGCATAGAAAAAGTTGCGCGCTTCGACGGGTGCATCATCGGTCCGCGATGGCGCTGCCATCAGCATCGGCAGGCGCGGATCCTCGAGCTTCAACGGCCCCGAACCGGGCGGCACGGCGACATAAACGGTGCCCGAGATAATGCTGTGCGGATGGATATGGCCAGAATGGCCGCCGCCGGGTTTGAGGACATTGACCCACAGGCTGTCGAGCTTGAGCTTGCGGACATCGAGAAAGGCGAGCGCGGCAAAGGCCTTCACATGCTTGTCGAGGATGCGGCGCAGATCGTCGAATACCGGATCGCGCTGGGGCAAATCGGTAAGCGAGGCATAGGACGTGTAGCCGGCATAGGTGTTGGCCTTTGCCCAGGCGCGCCCGGCACGATCATCCTGCGCCAGGGTAAGGCAGCTGTGTTCGAGTTCGGCAACGAGCGCCGGATCATCGAGCGAAGCCGCATAAAAGGGCGTGGCGAACAGGTTGCGGACGGTCATCAGGCGCTCCAGCGCGCAAAGATTGCGGTGGGCAGCAACAACCCGCGGGCATCCTCGCGAATCGCCATGTCGCCGCATTCGATGCTGCCACCCGCCCCGGCCATGGCTTCATCGGCCAGCGCCTTGATGGCCAGCGCCGACATGCGAATGGCATAGACGGTGAGGATGAGAAAGGCGGCGTCGTCGGACAGCAATTGCCGGGCGAGGTGCATGAGTTCGGGCAGGTCGCGTTCAAGGGTCCAGATCTCGCCATCGGGGCCCCGACCATATTTGGGCGGATCAAGCAGGATGCCATCATATTTGCTGCCGCGGCGGACTTCGCGGCGCAGGAATTTCAAGGCGTCGTCGGTGAGCCAGCGCACCGATGTTTCGGGCAGGCCGGTGAGCGCAGCGTTGTCGCGCGCCGAGGCCACGGCTTTCTTGCTGGCGTCGACGTGCGTGACCTGTGCGCCGGCTTCGGCGGCAATCAGGCTGCCGACGCCGGTATAGCCGAACATGTTGAGGACGCGGGAACCCTGCTTTATTTGGGCGCGCATCCAGTCCCATTGGGCGCCCATGTCGGGGAAAAAGCCGAGGTGGCGAAAGGGCGTGTTGGTGGCATGGAATTTGACCGGACCACGGCTGAGTGGCCAGCGTTCGGGGACATTGGAGGCCACATCCCAACGGCCGCCGCCTTCATCGTCGCGCCCGCCGGTGAATTCGCCATCGGCCTGCCATTCCGGGCTTGCGGGTTGCCACAAGGCCTGCGCCTCGGGCCGGATGAAGCGATACGGACCATAGCGTTCGAGTTTGCGCCCCGAACCCGAATCGAGCAGGGCATAATCATCCCAAGGTTCGGTGACGAGAACCTGGAGCGATGTCATGCGGCGGCTTTGACGGGTCGCGGCTTTACAACGGCGCCGATTTCGGCGCGGGCCGGGGCGTGGCTCAACATGGCGCGGCCAGCAGCCCGGGCAGCGTCCACCGTGACGGCTTCGATACGCCTGACGACTTCGGATGCCGGCACCCAGCGGCCGTGGACGAGTAATTGCCGGGCGAGATAGTCGCCCTGCCCCTGCGGGCTTTCGAGGGCCATCAGCAACGAGGCGACGGCCTGGGCCTTGGCGCGGGCGAGTTCGGACGGGTCGAGACTTTGCGCCGTTTCCGCCATGACCCTGTCGATAAGGTCGCGCGCCTTGGCGGCGTCCTTGCGCGCCGTCGCGGCGTGGATGCTCATCAGGCCGGCATCGGCATAGGGGGTCGTGGCGGCGCTGATCGAATAGGCGAGGCCGCGTTCCTCTCGGACTTCCTGGAACAGGCGGGACGACATTCCGCCGCCCGCAGCGAGCGTGAACAGGGCGGCAGCGTCATGGGCGGCGTCGTAATGACCAGGGGCGGGATAGCCGCTGGTCAGCTGTGCCTGTTCGAAGCGCCGCGGATCGGCGAATTGGCCAGGCGCAAAATGGGCCGTTTCCGGGGTTTCTGCGGTCGTGTTTCCGCCATTGGGGAACGCCGATTCGGCAAGGCGCATGACATCGTCGTGATTGAGCTTGCCAGTGACGACAAGCGTGAGGCGGTTGTTGCGATAATGGCGGGCCAGCCAATCGCGCAAATGATCGCTGGTCAGCCGCGCAAGACTGTCCTCGGCGCCCAGGATCGAGCGACCGAGCGCCTGGCCGGGAAAGGCGGCTTCCTGAAGATGATCGAAGACGATGTCATCGGGCGTGTCGCGGGCTTCGCCGAGTTCCTGCAGCACGACGTCCTTTTCACGAACAAGGTCATCATCATCGAATCGTGGCGCAGTGACCAGATCGGCGATGATGCCGAGTCCAAGCGGCAGGTCGCGCGCCAGCAAGCGGGCGTGAAATACCGTGGTGTCGCGCGACGTCCAGGCATTCAGGCTGCCGCCGACATCCTCGATCTGTTCGGCGATGGCGCGGGCGGAGCGCGTCCGGGTGCCCTTGAAGACCATGTGTTCGAACAGATGGGCAAGACCATTGTGTTCGGCCGGTTCAAACCGTGCGCCGGTTTCGGCGTGGAGGGCGACGGCAACCGTTTCGACGCCGGGAGTAACGCAAGTGGCGACGCGCAGCCCGTGTGACGTATGGGCGATGACAGGGGTTTTCATTCGGCAGCCGCAGCCATTGCGGGACGGGCGCGCCTGGCGATGAACGCTTCGACCTTTGCCAGATCGGCGGGAAGGACGGTGAAGCGTTCCTTCTTGTCCATCAAGCCGGCGACGCGTGCAGGAAGCGCCGGGCGAACGCCGAGCGACGATTCGACAGCATCCTGGAATTTGGCCGGATGGGCGGTGGCAAGGGTGACAATCGGGCTGTCGCCGGCACTGGCGCGGGCGGCGGCAAGGCCGATGGCGGTATGGGGATCAATGGTCTGGCCGCATTTGTCGCGGGCCCAGAGCATCGCCTGCGCCATTTCGGTGGCATCGACGCGGGCGCTGTCGAACGCCACGGCGGCGGCGGCGCGTTGGCCGGCGGGAATGGCGAGAGATCGGGTCGATTCAAAACTCCGCATGGCAGCGGCGTTGGCGCTGCCATCGCGACCGGCCAGATCGAAGAGCAGCCGTTCGAAATTGCTGCTGACCTGGATATCCATCGATGGCGAGGCAGTGGCGGTGACGGCGCCGGCGGAATAATCGCCGCTGCTGAGGGCGCGGTGGAGGATGTCGTTTTCGTTGGTGGCGACAATCAGGCGATCAATGGGCAGCCCCATGTTGCGCGCCACATAGCCGGCGAAGACATCGCCGAAATTGCCGGTGGGGACCGAGAAGCTGACCATGCGCTCGGGCGCCCCGAGGCGGACGGCCGCGTAAAAATAATAGACGATCTGCAACATCAGCCGCGCCCAGTTGATCGAATTGACCGCCGACAGGTTAAAGCGGCCGGCAAAATCACGATCGTTGAACATCGCTTTCACCAGCGCCTGGGCATCGTCGAAATTGCCTTCGACAGCGATGTTGTGGACGTTTTTCGACAGCACCGTCGTCATCTGGCGGCGCTGCACCTCTGAAACGCGGCCCACCGGGTGGAGCATGAAGACCTCCACACCGGCGCGTCCGGCCAGCGCGTTTATGGCGGCGGAGCCAGTATCACCCGAGGTGGCGCCGATGACGGTGAGGTGACGGCCCGAGCGGGCGAGGAAGGTTTCGAACAACAGGCCAAGCGATTGCATGGCAACATCCTTGAACGCCAGCGTTGGGCCGTGGAACAGCTCGAGCAGCCAATGGCGTTGATCGAGCTGGACCAGTGGCGTGACGGCGGCGTGTTCGAAGCTGCCATAGGCCTTGGTGAGCAGCGCGCGCAGATCGGTTTCCGTCATGGCATCACCGACGAACGGCGCGCAGACCCGCACCGCTGTTTCGACATAGGAGAGCCCGGACATGGCCGCGATGGCGCCCTTGCCGAAGCGCGGCCAGGTTTCGGGCACATAGAGCCCGCCGTCGCTGGCGAGGCCAGCGAGGGTCACAGCCTGGAAATCGAGAATCGGCGCGGCGCCGCGAGTGGAAATGTAACGCATGGGAAACAGCGATTAAGGCGAGGAGTCGCCGGCGGCAACCGTTTCCCCGCGCAGCCGGTTTCGCAGCCAGATCCCGTAGATGACCGCGAGCGCCAGCGCGAGGCCAAACCATTGCCCGGCATAGGAGAGATGATTGTCCGGAAGATCCTGCGGAGTCGGCACCCGGGACGGCACCAGCGGCGCCACCGCAGTGTCCGGAATCAGCATGAACTGCGGCCGGCCGGAGGCATTGCCATAGGGGTGTTCGATAATGAGCCCGGTGAACACCGTATCGACCATGACCGGCACGCGCGCCGCATCGGGGCGATCGCTCCAGCCGGCGACAGCAACGATATCCGGCGCATCGCGATTCGGACGGCACGAAACCAGCACCAGATATCCCGAAGTGCCGGTGGCGCTGCTGCCGCCCCGGAGATCATAAGGCAGAACCTTGCCGGGCGAGCACGGCAGTTCGGCCCGGCGATACTGGACGCTGGCTTCGCCGGTCATCGCCTTGAAATAGTCGGCTGGTTCGAGCAGCGGCAGGGTTTGCGCCGCTTCGAGCTGGGCGATGAGGTCGTGCTTCCAAACGCGGCGCTGAAGTTGCCACAGGCCAAGGCTGATCAGGGTTGTCAGCATCGCGAACGTCAGCAGCGTTGCAAGCCAGGGAACGCGCTTCATGGTTGGATGCTCATAAACGGCCCTGCCGCGCCTCGTGTCGATATTCGAGCGCCAGCAGGATGGCCTTGGCAACACGCATCAGCGCCAGCGTCAGCCCAAGGGTGAGCGGCAACCACAGCGCGACATGGACATACCAGGGCGGCGAACGCGTGAGCTCGAGCCACATGGCGAGGCCGGTGACGATGGCGCCGACAATGAGAATGAGGAAGCTGGCCGCACCATCACCAACGTTGAAGCCCTGGACGTCCAGCCCGCAGCTGCTGCAACGGGGGACAAAGACAATGACCCTGGTGAACAACAAACCCTTGCCGCAGCGCGGGCAGCGGCCTTTCAGCGCCGCAGCAACGGCGCTGACCGGGGGATCAGCCAAAGGCACCGCGGACCACCGCCGCGCCGAAGTTGGAGCCCCAGACGTAGATGGAGATGAACAGGAACAGCCAGACGACATCGACGAAATGCCAATACCAGGCAGCGGCTTCGAAGCCGAAATGCTGCTGGGGCGTGAAGTGACCCTTGTAGACACGAGCGAGGCAGACGATCAGGAAAATGGTGCCAACGACAACATGAAAGCCGTGAAAGCCGGTCGCCATGAAGAAAGTCGCACCATAAATGCTGCTGCTCATGCCGAATTCGGCGTGATAATATTCAAAGGCCTGGACGCAGCTGAAGATGAAACCGAGCGCGATGGTCAGCCACAGGCCCTGCTTCAGCGACTTGCGATCCCCATGAATCAGCGCGTGGTGCGCCCAGGTGATGGTGGTGCCCGACAGCAGCAGGATCAGCGTGTTGAGCAAGGGGAACACGAAGGGATCGAGCACTTCGACGCCCTTTGGTGGCCAGACGCCGCCGATGCCTTCATGGGCGCTGGGGAAAAGGGCGGCGTTGAAAAAGGCCCAGAACCAGGCGACGAAGAACATGACTTCGGACGCGATGAACAGGATCATCCCATAGCGGTGGTGAAGCTGAACCACTGGCGTATGATCACCGGTGTTGGCTTCGTGGACGACATCCTTCCACCACAGGAAGAACATGGTGCAGACAGCGGCGAAACCGGCGAAGAACACCGCCATTCCCCAGGGTGCCTTGTGCATCCAGCCGATGGCGCCTGATGCCAACACCAGCACCGCGGCCGACATCAGCACCGGCGATGACGACGGGTTGAGAATGTGGAAATCGTGGGTTTTGCCGGCGGCCATGACCTTAGCCCCTGTTATCTGGTGTTTGTTGCGTTGAAGAGGCGCTTACCGGCTTTGGAGCCGGATTGTCCACCGGGAAGAAGGTGTAGCTGAGCGTAATCTCATCGATCTTCTTCGCATCGGGATCATCAAGGATCGCCGGATCGACAAAATAGGTCACTGGCATCTGCACGGTTTCGCCGGCCTTCAACGTTTGCTCGGTGAAACAGAAGCATTCGATCTTGCGGAAATATTTGCCCGCGGTATCGGGGGAGACGTTGAAACCGGCGCGGCCCGTGGTCGGCACCGATGCCATGTTGGAGGCGATGAAGAAGGCCAGGCGCTTCTCACCGATCTTGATGGTTTCTTCCGTGGCCTTGGGCGCGAACTTCCATGCCAGATCGGGCGAGACATTTGAATCGAAACGGATCTTGATGGTGCGGCCCGCCAGTGCCTGGAGCCGAGCCGCATCGGGCAGTGCCGCAGCCTCGGCGCGGCTGGTGGTGCCGCCAAAGCCCGTCACCTGGCAAAACACGCGGTAAAGCGGCACACTGGCATAAGCGAGGCCGATCATGACAAGCGCGAGCCCGGCCGTCAGCAACCCGGTCCGACGCTTGGCGCGATCGAGGGCAAGGTCGCTCATGGTTGCGGCGCAGGCTTGGCAGCGCTGGCGGCAGATTGCCCGCTCTGCGGCTTGCCATTGGCCATGCCTGCCGACATGCGGACGATGGTGATGCCAAAGAACAGGATGACCAGCGCGCCAAGCACGAGCCCGAGCGCGAGGTTGCGGGACCGGCGCCTGGCCTCGAAAGCGGCGCGCTCCGCCGGGGTCCAGCTGGCCGTCATGCCAGCAACAACGTGTCGGCGACCAGTGCGCCGAACAGGAAGGCGAGGTACAACAGGCTGAACTTGAACAGCTGCTTTTCGGCCGTCATGTCCTTGGAGACTTCGGCACGGCTGCGTGACACCTTCAGCGCCATGGCCATGAAGATGATGCCCAGGACGACGGCGGTGCCACCATAGGCCCAGCCGGCAAGGCCGAGGACAGCCGGCGCCACGGAGACCGGGACCAGCAGCGCCGAATAGGCCAGTATCTGCTTGCGGGTATGGGCAAGGCCATGGGTGACGGGCAGCATCGGCACGCCGGCCTTGGAATAATCAGCCTCCATGAACAGCGCCAGCGCCCAGAAGTGCGGCGGCGTCCACAGGAAGATGATGGAAAACAGCAGCCACGGCAGCAGCGAGGTGTCGCCGGTGACGGCAGCCCAGCCGACGATGACCGGAAAGGCCCCGGCCGCACCGCCGATGACGATGTTTTGCGGCGTGCGACGTTTCAACCAGACCGTGTAGATCACGACGTAGAACAAGATCGACACCGCAAGCCAGAAGGCAGCGACCCAGTTGGTCGCCAGCCCCATGATGGTCACCGAACCAAAGCTGAGCGCCACAGCAAAGCTCAGCGCTTCGTGCGGCTCCATCTTGCCGGCAGGCAGCGGGCGATTGGCCGTGCGTTTCATCAGTGCGTCGATATCGGCTTCGTACCATTGGTTGAGGGCGCCGGCGGCACCGGCAGCAACCGCGATGCACAAAATGGCCGTGAAGCCGATGAAGGGGTGGATGGTGCCGGGCGCCGCGACCATGGCGCAGGCGGCGGTGAAGACGACCAGCGTCATCACCCGCGGCTTCAAAAGCGCGAAATAGTCGCGCCATTCCGCAAAGGCCGTGACAGGCGCAGCGGTAGCGGGGGCAATTGGTCGGTTCATGGCGTTACGCAGTCACTTCAAATCCCGCTCCTGCCGATACCGGCCGGAGCGGGATGAAAAGCCGGTGTTACTTGATCACCGGCAGGGTTTCGAACTGGTGGAACGGCGGCGGCGAGGAAAGAGTCCATTCCAGCGTCGTTGCGCCTTCACCCCAGTAATTGTCGGCAACGCGCTTCTTGGACGCAAAGCTGACGGCGAGGTTGAGGAAGAAGATGAGCATGCCCACGCCCATGATGGCGTAACCATAGCTGGCCATGCTGTTGTAAAAGGCGAACTGCTCCGGATAATCGGGCACCCGCCGCGGCATGCCTTGCTGCCCTAGGAAGTGCATGGGCATGAACATGACGTTGACGCCGATGAAGAACACCCAGAAGTGCAGCTTGCCCAGGAATTCATTGTAGGGCTTGCCGGTCATCTTCCCGAACCAATAGTAGAAGCCGGCAAAGATCGCGAAGACCGCACCGAGCGACAACACATAGTGGAAGTGCGCGACGACATAGTAAGTGTTGTGGAAATAGGTATCGAGACCGGCATTCGACAACATGACGCCTGTCACGCCGCCGACGGTGAACATGAAGATGAAGCCGATGGCCCAGAGCATCGGGGTTTCAAAGCTGAGTGAACCGCCCCACATCGTTGCGATCCAGCTGAAAATCTTGATGCCGGTTGGCACCGCGATAATCATTGTTGCGGCCGTGAAATACATCTTGGTGTTCACATCGAGCCCCGAGGTGAACATGTGATGCGCCCAGACGAGGAAGCCGATGAAGCCGATTGCGACCATCGCATAGGCCATGCCGAGGTAACCAAATACCGGCTTCTTCGAGAAGGTCGAAATGATCTGCGAGACCATGCCGAAGCCCGGCAGGATGAGGATGTAAACCTCCGGATGGCCGAAAAACCAGAACAGATGATGGTAAAGCAGCGGGTCGCCACCGCCATCAGCGGTGAAGAAATGCGTACCGAAATTGCGATCGGTCAGCAGCATGGTGATGGCGCCGGCAAGGACCGGCAACGACAACAGCAACAGGAAGGCCGTAACCAGCACCGACCAGACGAACAGCGGCATCTTGTGCAACGTCATCCCGGGCGCGCGCATGTTGAGGATGGTCGTGATGAAGTTGATGGCGCCCAGAATCGATGACGCACCCGCGATGTGCAGCGACAGGATTGCCATGTCGACCGCAGGACCGGGATGGCCACTCGACGACAGCGGCGCGTACAGCGTCCAGCCAGTGCCCACGCCATTGAAGCCCGCAGGGCCTTCGACGAACATTGATCCGACGAGCAGCGCGAACGATGGCACCAACAGCCAGAACGACACATTGTTCATGCGCGGAAACGCCATGTCGGGTGCGCCGATCATGATCGGCACAAACCAGTTGCCAAACCCACCGATCATCGCCGGCATGACGGTGAAGAACACCATGATCAAGCCGTGCGCCGTGATGAAGACGTTCCACAGATGATAGGAAGCGTCGAGATTGCCTTGTGTGAAAAAGGTCAGATATTGAATGCCCGGCTGCGCCAGTTCAAGGCGCATGATGCCAGAAACCGCGCCGCCGATGGTGCCGGCGATGATCGCAAAGATCAGGTACAGCGTCCCGATATCCTTGTGGTTGGTCGAGAACAGCCACCGCTGGGCAAAGCTCAGCTTGTGATCGGCATGGTCGTCATGGGCATGGTCGTCGTGACCGGCAGCTACGCGTGTTGCCATCGTTCAGGTCCCTCTGATTAGGCGGCGGGGGCAGCGGCGGGCGCGGCAGCTGCGACTGGTGTCACAGCCGGCACGACGGGCGCGGCGGAGGTCGGGACGGCGGCAGCGGCAGGTGGCGTGATGCCGTTTTCCTTCTGCTTGGCGGCAATCCACTCGGCAAAGCGTTGTTTCGATACGACTTCGACAGCAATCGGCATGAAGCCATGCTTGGTTCCGCAAAGCTGGAAACACTGGCCGAAATAGACACCGGGACGCTCAACCTTGAACCAGGTTTCGTTTATCCGGCCTGGGACTGCATCCATCTGCACCCAAAAGCTCGGCATCGCCCAGGCGTGAATGACATCGGACGCCGTTGTCAGCACGCGCACGGTGGCACCGACTGGCAACACCACCCGATTGTCGACATCAAGCAGGTTAGGCGACCCGCGCTTGGCAGATTCGGCCTCGGTCAACATGATCGAATCAAAGCTGAACGCCCCCTGGTCGGGGTATTCATATTCCCAATACCATTGGTGGCCGGTCGCCTTGATGGTGATGTCGGCCTTGGGAGGCGAATACTGATTGGCGAGCAAGCGGAATGACGGCACCGCGATCCAGACGAGGATGAGCACAGGCACCACAGTCCAGACGACTTCGATGACGGTGTTGTGGCTGGTCTTCGATGCCTTGGGATTGGCGGCGGCGCGAAAGCGGATGACCGTCCAGCCCAGCAGCGCAAGCACAAAAATGCTGACGATGAACATTACCGGGTTCAGCACATTGTGGACGAGCGATTGCGCCTCGCGGGCAATCCCGGTCATCGGCTGCTGCAAAGCGATGCCGCGATCAACCGGTTGACCAATGCCCGGGGTCGGCGCCACCAATTGCGGCATCGCTGTCGGCACATCGGCAGTGGTGACCACTGGCACCGGCGCGGCGGCAGGTGTTTCGGCGAACGCAGGCAACGGAGCGACCGCGATCAGGAATGGCAATATCAGGCGCTGAAATCTGCGCATCGGGGCCCCATGACAATAAGGGCCGGGAAAACCCGGCGGATAATGCCGTCCCTATGACGCGATGCAGCGTCAGGAGCAAGCGGGTCATATGTCGCGGAAGTGCAATTCCTCGGCCGAGGGAGCGCCTCAAGCCTTGAGATTGGCGAACACCGGCGGCTGTTTGGCTATCTGGGCACGCACCGCGTTGGGAACATCATCACCCTGCAGCATCCCGGTGTTCCACAGCGCCACATAGTCCAGACCCTGTTCGATGGTCTGGTCACGACCGGCGTTGAGCACGTGTTTGATGCCGGTGATGACCAGCGGCGATTTGGCCGCAATCTGCTGCGCCATGGCCTCGGCAGCGCCCAGCGCAGCGTCGTGATCGACCTCGACGGCGTTGACGAAGCCATGGGCACGCGCCTCGGCAGCGGGGAATTTGCGGCCGGTGTAAGCGAGTTCGCGGATCAGCCCCTGCGGCAAAAGGTGCGGGATGCGTTGCAGGGTGCCAACATCGGCCACGATGGCGATGTTGACTTCCTGGATGGTGAAATAGCTGTTTTCGGTGGCGATGCGGATGTCGCAGGCCGTTACGAGATCGACGCCGCCGCCGATGCAACCGCCCTGGATGACGGCGATGACCGGGACGCGGCAGCGATCGACGATGCTGAAGCTTTCCTGCATGTCCTTGACGTGGCGGCGAAAAGCCTCGCGGGCGCGGCCGATGTCGATGGCGGCATCATTGGCGCCGGCGCTGCCGGCCCAGCCGAGATCGAGGCCGGCGGTGAAGTGTTTGCCGCTTGAGGCGAGGATGACGACGCGGATGCTCGGGTCGGCATCGATGGCCTGGAACACGCTTATGATCTCGGTCCAGAAGGCCTTGTTCATGGTGTTGAGTGCCTGCGGCCGGTTCATGGTGACGCGGGCGATGGGGCCATCGACAGTGTAATCGAACGTGGTGAGTTCCATGATCGGCATCCTTGGGTTATTGCCGTTTTCATGACCAAATTTACCGTCAACGGCAATCCTGTGCATTTCAAGATGCCGCCCGAAACACCCCTGCTGTGGGCGTTACGCGATGCATCGAACCTGACGGGCACCAAATATGGCTGTGGCGCCGGGCTGTGCGGCGCCTGTACGGTGCATATCGACGGCAAGGCGCAGCGCAGTTGCCAGGTGCCGATCGGCAGCATCGAAGGCACGTTCGTCACCACCATAGAGGGATTGAGCGACGATCGTTCGCACATCGTCCAGCAGGCATGGATCGCCGAACAGGTGCCGCAATGCGGTTACTGCCAATCGGGGATGATCATGGCTGTGGCCGCACTGTTGAAAGAGATTCCGAATCCAGCCGACAGCGATATCGATACGGTGATCACAAATTTGTGCCGCTGCGGGACCTATCCGCGGATCCGCAAGGCGATTCACCGGGCGGCATCCGGGGATGTCGATTCGGGCGTGCCGGGACCGGATGTGACGGCATCGGAAGCAGCGCGGATGGCGCCGAGTTTGAAGGCACGCTGACCCGGAACTGGCGCCACTGCTGTCACTATTTCGTCACATCCCCCATATGGGGTAGTGACAACATTAACAAATTGTGAGGAATGGGCCTGTCGATTGGGCATCTGGAGGGGTGTGCAATCAGATAAAACACGGGTCTGCGGAGCAACAGTCTTGGAAAGCCCAAGAATTGTGATTGTGTTGCCTTCACTTGGGGCCGGTGGCAGCGAACTTGTCGTGAATTTTTTGGCGAATCGCTGGGCTTCGAAAGGCTGGGTAGTCACAGTCCTGACGCTTGATCACGCAGAGAATGGCTCATATTATGATTATCTCGACGCTGTTGAAATAACATTTCTTGCACTTCCGCCAGAGCAACGGGGAATGCCGTCAGCGACTTGGCATATGCTGCGCAGGGTGGCGGCGTTGCGCCAACGACTGCGTGACATCGCGCCGGACACGGTGATTTCGTTCCTGTCACGTACCAACATAATGGTGCTGCTCGCCAGCCAGGGACTTGGCATTCCTGTTGTGGTTTCGGAACGCAACAACCCGGACAAGCAACCCATCGGTGCGATCTGGTCGATGCTGCGGTCGGTGATGTATCCGAAAGCCTTTGGATTGGTGACGATGACGTCGGGCGCCCGTGATTATTTCCCGCCTTGGCAGAGGAAGCGCAACTGGATCATACCGAATTTTGCCTTGCTGCCCGTCGATTGTCCGGATCACGGGGGTGATGACGATACAAGCTGCATGCTTGTCGCCGCCGGCCGGCTTGTCGAGCAAAAGGGTTTTGACCTTTTGATCGCTGCCTTTGGCCGGATCGCCGGCAGATTTCCACAATGGACGCTGAAAATCTGGGGCGAAGGCAGCGAACGGGCCGCGCTGGAGCAGCAATGCCGGCAATTGGGTTTGCAGGGCCGCGTGGTGTTGCCGGGAACAAGCCGCAGCCATTGCGGCTGGATCGCGGGCAGCGATGTCTTCATCCTGTCGTCGCGTTTCGAAGGCTGGGGTATTGTGCTGCTGGAGGCGATGGCGGCCGGCCTGCCGGTGATCTCCTTTGATTGCCAATGGGGCCCGGCCGAAATGATCCGCCATGACATCGATGGCATGCTGGTCCCGCGCGAGGATGTGGCGCAGCTTGCCGATGCCATGGCACGGATGATGGACGACCCGGATCTGCGACGCCGAATGGGCAACACAGCGCGACATTCGGCGGACCGGTTCCGGCCTGAGCCGGTGGGAAAGGCCTGGGATCTGGTGGTGCAGGAAGCGATTGCGAGCGGTTCGTGATTGCTGGATCTTGAGTGATGCCGGATAAGAACGGTACCGCAACAGGATTACATGGTCATGCACAAGCACTTTGGAACATTGATGGCCGGGATTGCAGGGCTCGCCTTTGCGGCGCCGGTGGCGGCCACGCCCTCTGCCGAATTGATCGCCAAGGTGTCGGCGGCGGTCGATGCAGATGCGCCGCGGTTGACGGCGATTTTCAAGGATTTTCACCAGCATCCCGAGATTGCCTTTACCGAGGTGCGGACCGCCGGGATCGTGGCGAAGGAATTGAAGGCGCTGGGGTATGAAGTGACCACCGGCGTCGGCAAGACCGGCGTTGTCGGGGTTTTGAAGAACGGCCCGGGGCCGACCTTGTGGTTCCGCGCCGACATGGATTCGAATTCGGTGGTGGAGGCAACGGGATTGCCCTGGGCCGCGACGGCGCCGCAACGCCTGGCCGATGGCAGCGAAATTCCGGTGATGCACGCCTGTGGCCATGATGCGCACACGACCTGGATGCTGGGGCTGGCCAAGGCGATGAAGACGTTGAAAGCCGATTGGTCGGGGACGTTGGTGGTTTATGCCCAGCCGGCCGAGGAAGTCGGGCTGGGGGCGCAGGCGATGGTCGATGACGGCCTGCACACGCGCGGCTTTCCCAAGCCGGATTTTGCGCTGGGCAGCCATACCGTGCCGTTGCCGGTGGGGGTGGTGGTCAGCTCGGCAGGCGTGCGGATGGCCGGGACCGACCAGCTCGATGTGACATTCACCGGGGTGGGCGGCCATGGATCGACACCCAATTTGGCAATTGATCCAGTGGTGATGGCGGCGCAGGCAGTGCTGGGGTACCAGACCATCATCAGCCGCAGTGTCGACCCGCAGGCACCTGCGGTGGTGACGGTGGGAGCGGTGCTGGCCGGGCGCGACAATAATGTCATTCCGGCTTCGGCAGAATTGCGATTGAACCTGCGCTGGTTCGACCGGGCGGTGCGTGAGCAGATGTTGAAGCGCATCGACGAGATCAACAAGGGCATCGTCATCGGCGCCGGGTTGGGCGAGGACAAGGTGCCCAAGCGCGAGATGAAGGGATCGGCATCGCCATTGAGCAATGATCCCAAGCTGGTGGCGGCGATCAATCCGCCATTGCTGGCGTTGCTGGGTGGGGGCAAGTTGATCGACAAATTTCCGTCGGTGATGGGGTCCGAGGATTTCCAGGAGGCGTTTGCCAAGACCGGGACACCTTATTCCTTCCTGTTGATCGGGATCGCGCCGGTGGATCGCTACGCTGCGGCGCAAAAGGCCGGGCGGCAGTTTCCGTTTGCCAACCACAACAATGATTTTGTCGTCGATTTGGCGGCGATTCCGTTGGGGACGAAGATCGACACGGTGGCGGCGCTGGCGTTGCTGGGGAAGTAGCGGGG
>JANPEP010000322.1:0-20278 GCA_031422995.1 Polymorphobacter sp.
CGCTCACCGGCGTCCTCCCCAAACTCGCTGCTGGCGCCAAGGTCGCCGACATCGGCTGCGGCGTCGGCTTCTCCACCCTCCTCATGGCCAGGGCGTTCCCCAACAGCCATTTCACCGGCTATGATTTCCACGCGCCCTCGATCGAACAAGCCAACACCCACGCCCGCGAACACGGCCTTGCCGATCGCGTCCGCTTCGAAACCAGCACCGCCAAGGCCATCACCGAAACCGGCTTCGATCTCGTCACGGTCTTCGATTGCCTGCACGACATGGGCGATCCCCGCGGCTGCGCTGCACACATCAAAACCCTGCTCAAACCCGATGGCACCTGGATGATCGTCGAACCCATCGCCGCCAACACCCCAGCCGAAAACATCGGCAACCCCGTCAGCCGGCTCTACTACAACGCCTCTACCATGATCTGCGTCCCCACCTCGCTGGCCCAGGAAGTCGGCGAAGCCCTTGGCGCCCAAGCCGGCGAAGCCAGGCTCACCCAAATCCTCACCAGCGCCGGCTTCACCCACATCCGCCGCGCCACCGAAGGCCCCTTCAACATGATCCTCGAAGCACGGCCCTGACGGTCACGCCCAACGCTGCAACCCATCCTCCCCCACCGAAACCACGCCCGCATCTCCCACCGGCGACCGCTCCCCCGACAACAGCCCCGCCATCACCCCTGCATCCCCCACATCAATCTTCCCGAACACCCGCGCCCCATCCGGCGTCCGCCCGATCACACTCCCATGCGACGCCGCTCCTTCGCGATCATACACCACGCTGAACGTCTCGATTGTCGCCGGCCCGGCATAGGCGCCATCGAACGCCGGCACCTCGCCCCGCGCCGCCTCGGCCACGTCCTGCACATCCTTGCCCATCATCAAACTCGCAGGCTCCGCCGCCTCGCTCCCCACCACCAGCGCATGGTGCTTGGTCACATACCCGCCCTGCCCATACAGCAACGCCCGCGCCGCCGGCCGCTCCCGCAAGGATCGCACCATCGCGCACGTTGCCATCAACATATAACAATTCAGCCCGGCCCCGGCAAAGCTCAGCCCCCCGGTCACGCTCAATGCCGCATCGGCCGCCAACCCAAGCGTCCGCCGCGCCATCTTCGGCACCGTCGGAAAGCAGGAATACAGCTCCACCCGGTCAAACCCATCCGGCGCCATCTGCATCGCCTGCCCCAGCACGGCATCCTGTGCCACCGAATGGGTGAACTGGTCCCGCGCCAGATAATCCATCGGTTCCGCCGCCGCCGCCCCGCCATGCACATGCACGATCCGGTCCTCGGCAATCCCCGCCGCCCGCGCCAATGCCAGCGTCGTCATCAACACCGCACCCGCCTGGTTGACGCTGTTGTTCGCCACCATCCGCTTTGTGTACGGCCAGGCGATCATCCGGTTCTCTGCCGTCGGCGTCATGATCTCGTCGGCCGTAAACGCCTTGCGCCCCCACGCATGCGGGTTCGCCGCCGCCACCGCCGATATCGCTGCATAGGCTGCGCCACTCTCGGCCAGCGCCTCCGCCGGTGTCATCCCCCACGCCGCCACCGTTGCATTCTCGTACAATGGGTAGATATGCACCGGCTGCATGATTCCATGCCGCAACGCCATTGCCGTCACATGGTCACTCGCCACGATGGGGTTCTCCGGCGAAGCCGCCGGCGCCGTCCAGGGCAGTTCCACTCCCGCCGCCTTGGCCTTGCCCACCGCATTGGCTGCCTCGCCGCCCACTACCACTGCCACCAGGCTGTTGCCGTTCATAATGCGCAGCGCCGCCTCGTGCATGCGCGTCGTCGCCGTTTCCCCGCCGACAATCCCGTAAACCGCCCGCGCCGGGTTGATTCCCAACCGCTCGGTCAACCTTTTTGCCACCCGGTCATACCGCCACGACACCAGGTGGATGATGTCGAGCGAATCGATCCGTTCCAGAAACCCGCCGCCCGCATCGTCATCCGCCGCCCGCACCGCCGCCGCCATCAACGCCAGCGGCTCCAGCGCCAACGCCGGGTCGCTTGGCCGGTCGTTGATCTCCCCCACCCCGATGATGACAGGCGTGCGATCGGCGGGCAGAGCCATGAAATTCCCCTTCATTGAACCTGGCAATGTCTAAGCCCGAACCGCCGCCGGCGAAACCTGCCAGAATTGCCGCCCGCAGCCCTCTTGCAAGAACGCCCCGCCCGGCCAATCATGCGCCATGGCCACACCCTTCCTGTACGAGCATCCGCTCTCGCCCTATGCTCAGAAAAACAAGATCGCCCTGCGCGAAAAAGGCATCACGTTCACCTCCGAAACGCCCGACGGCATGGGCAGCGGCGGCGCCGGTGGCGCCTTCCTCGCCGCCAACCCCCGCGCCGAAGTCCCCACCCTCATCGATGATGACGTTACCATCTTCGATTCGACCATCATCCAGGATTATATCGAGGACCGCTGGCCCACGCCCGCGCTGCTGCCCGCCACCCCCGCCGCCCGCGCCCGCGTCCGCATGATCGAGGAGGTGATGGACACCCAATATGAAGCCACCACCTGGGGCATGATGGAAATCCGCGTCTTCGGCCGCGCCCCCGGCCCGGCGGGGGAGGCGCTCATCACCCGCGCCACCGCCCAAATCGCCAACCTCAACACCTGGCTCGAACGCCAATTGGGCGATGCCGACTGGTTCAATGGGGATGCCTTCGGCTGGGGCGATATCGCCGTCGTGCCCTTCGTTCTCGGCGCCGCAGGCTTCGGCGCGCCCCCCACGCCCGGCAGCAAACTCGCTCACTGGCTCGACCGCTGCCTCGCCCGCCCCAGCGTCGCCACCACCGCCGCCGAGGCCGCAGCCTCCGCCGAAATCGTCGCCAAAACCGTCCCCGGCGCCATCGCCTCCGGCCTCTTCAAGCGCGAATACCGCGATCACCGCCTCGAATGGATGCTCCGCTCCGGCGGCCTCGACATCGTTCTCCAGGGCCTCGCCGACGGCAATATCCGTTTCAGCAGCGAACTCGCCTGAACCGCACCAGCCTATTTCATCCGCAACGACAGCCCTGCCGCCACAAACCAAACCGCATCCGCCACCGCTGCCACGCGCTGGTGCAACCGCCCGACATCATCGCGAAACCGCCGCGCCAACGCATTGTCCGGCACGATCCCCAGCCCGACTTCATTGCTGACCAAAATCACCGGGCACCTGGCCAGGCCAATCGCCCCAATCAACGCGTCCTGCGCCGCCCCCACATCCGCCTCGGCCAGCAACAGGTTGCTCGCCCACAACGTCAGGCAGTCAACCAGAACGACATTGCCCGCTACACCCTCCCGTTCGATCGCCTCGGGCAAATCCACCGCGCACTCGACCGTCCGCCACCGTGGTCCCCGGTCGCTGCGATGCCGCGCAATCCGCTCGCGCATCTCCGCATCAAACCCCTGTCCGGTGGCAAGATAGACCAGGCTTCCCCCTTGGCGTTCCGCCAATTCCTGCGCCAACCGGCTCTTGCCTGATCGCGCACCCCCCAGGAAAAACGTCACGCTTTTGCCCGTCACGCTTGCCCTCCCCGCCTCATCCGCATATCGAGCCTATGCGACAGGTTTCCAGAAATGGAAATAATAGGGAACCCGGAAGCAGGATTCGCACCTGTAATCCGGGGCTGTGCCCGCAACTGTGACCGGATAGCGGTCGCCCCATCGTGCCACTGGCTGCGCAAGCATCCGGGAAGGCGGGGCGGACGTGATGACCCGGGAGCCAGGAGACCTGCCTGTCGCGGTCGGTCCTTTATGCAGACGGGGTGTTCTGTGTGATCGAGGTTCGCCTCGCGTGACGACATCGAAGGAGGTGGCGTGCGTGAAGGGTTCAAGCCGTTTCGCTCTCTGCAAGCTTGTGCCCCTGGCGCGCGCAACCTCCTCTTGTTCATCAAGGAGGTAACATGCGCGCCCATTCCATCATGCTTCTCGCCACCATTTCGGCCCTATCGGCCACTGCCAACGCCGACGAAGCCCCCGATGCCATCCCCGAAACCATCGTTGTCACTGCCAACCGCACGCCACAGCCGCTGAACCGCGTCGGTCAATCGATTTCCGTCGTCGATGCCGCCGAAATCGCCCGCCGCCAGACCGCCAGCGTCGTCGAAATCCTGCGCACCCTTCCCGGCGTCGCCATCGCCCGCAACGGCGGCATCGGCACCTCGGCATCGGTGTTCATCCGCGGAGCCGACAGCGACCAGACCGTCACCCTCATCGACGGGGTAAAGCTCAACGATCCGGCCTCGCCCGGCGGCGGCTTCAATTTCGGCAACCTCCTCACCGGTAACATCGACCGCATCGAGGTCCTGCGCGGCCCGCAATCGGTGCTGTGGGGCAGCCAGGCCATCGGCGGCGTCATCAATATGATCACCCGCCAACCAACCGAACAACTCGCTGCCAATGTGCGCGGCGAATATGGCTTCCGTGACACCGCGCAAATCGTCGGCAATGTCTCGGGCAAGGCCGGGCCTGTGTCGGCCAGCGCCGGCGCCGGCTATTTCCGCACCGATGGCATCTCGGCCTTCAGCGAGGCCCGCGGCGGTGTCGAGCGTGACGGCTATGAAAACTTCGGCGCCAACGCCAATGTCAATCTCGCCCTCACCGATGCCATCTCGGTCGATGCGCGCGGCTGGTATTCGGATGGGGAGGTTGGAATCGATGGCTTTGCCCCTCCCACCTATGCCTTTGGCGACACCGTCGAAATCTCCAAAACCCGCGAAATCGTCGCCTACACCGGCCTCAACGCCGCTTTCCTCGATGGCCGTTTCCGCAATCGCCTCGGCTTTGCCTATACGGATACCCGCCGCAGCAGCGACGATTCCGGCTTTGAAACCTTCGCCGGCAACGGCCGCAACGAGCGCTTCGAATATCAGGGCATTTTCGACATCGCCGATGGCTGGCAGGCCACCGCCGGCCTCGAACGCGAAACCTCGCGTTTCGCAACCTCCAGCTATGGCGGCCCGGTCACCGAAGGCCGCGCCCAGATCGACAGCGTCTATGGCCAACTCGTCGCTACACCCATAACGGGCCTCACCGTCACCGCCGGCCTGCGCCATGACGATCATGATCGCTTCGGCGGCGCCACCACCTTCGGCGCCAGCGGCGTCTGGACTCCCGGCGATACCGGCACAACCTTGCGCGCCAGCTATGGCGAAGGCTTCAAGGCACCCTCGCTCTATCAACTGCAAAGCGAATATGGCAACCAGCTGCTGCGCCCCGAACGCTCCAAAGGCTGGGACGCCGGCATCACCCAGCGCCTGCTGGATGGCACACTCGAAGCCAGCGCCACCTATTTCAAGCGCAACAGCACCGATCTCATCAACTTCATTTCATGCTCCACACCGCTGGCCGGCATTTGCGCCAACCGGCCCTACGGCACCTATGACAATGTCGCCCAGGCCCGCGCCGATGGCGTCGAACTCGCGCTCGCCCTGCGCCCCGTCGATGCGCTGCGGGTGCAGGCCAACTACACCTACACCAACGCTGTCAACCGATCCCCCGGCAACGCAAATTTCGGCAAGCAACTCACCCGCCGGCCCCAGCACAGCATCAGCACGCTTGCCGATTTCCGCTGGTCCTTCGGCCTCGAAACCGGCGTGACGCTCACCCATGTCGGCGCCAGCTTCGACAATGCCGCCAACACCCGCAAGGTTCCGGGTTATGTCCTTGCCGACATCCGCGCTTCCTACCCCGTCACCAAAAACATCGCCCTCTACGCCCGCATCGAAAACCTGTTCGACGCGCAGTATGAAACCATCCTGCGCTATGGTCAGCCCGGCCGCGCCGGTTACGCCGGCATCCGGCTGGCCTATTGATGGAAAACGCGCGCGCCCTCATCGCGCCCTTCGCCCTCCACGGCGGACGGCTCGATTTGGCGCGCGCCACGTTCCCGAACACGGCGGACTGGATCGATTTGTCGACAGGCATCAGCCCCTGGGCATTTCCTGCAGCCGTCGATGCCTGTTCCCTGCAACGCCTGCCCGAACCGGCGGCGCTCGCGGCACTCGAGGCTGCGGCCGCTGCCACGTTCGGCACCGACCCGGTGGCCACCATCGCCGTCCCCGGCAGCGATATCGGCCTCAGGCTGATTGCCCGCCTGCTCGCCGCCAAATCCCCTGCCGTTCTTGGCCCGGGCTATTCCGGTCATCTGGCGATGTGGGCGAGCCCGCATCGCATCACGAAGATCACCGCTGGCGTCCATGATGCCCTCGTTCTCGCCCGCCCCAACAATCCCGATGGTGCCATCGCCGATTGCGACCAACTGGCCGCCACCGCCGCCGATCTCGCCACCCGAAACGGATGGCTGATTGTTGACGAAGCGTTCGCTGATCCCGATGCCAGCCTCGCCGCCAAACGCTGGCCCAATCTCGTTGTCCTGCGATCCTTCGGCAAATTCTTCGGCCTCGCCGGTCTCCGTCTCGGCTTCGTCATCACACCGCCTCCGCTTGCCTCTGCCTTGCGCCGACTGCTGGGGGATTGGCCCGTATCAGGCCCGGCCATCACCATCGCCACTGCTGCCTATCTTGATCGTGATTGGCACGCTGCACAGCATGACCGGCTCACCAACGCTGCTGCCAGGCTCGATGCCCTGCTCACCGCCTCGGGTCTCGCCATCGCTGGCGGCACCACCTGCTTTCGCCTTGTCGAAACCCCCGATGCGCCGGCACTCTTTCGCCACCTCGCCCATCATGCCATCCTCACCAGGCCGTTCGCAGACAACGCGCACCGGCTGCGCATCGGCCTTCCCGCCTCGCCCGCTGCCGCCACCCGCCTCGGCCACGCCCTCCAGACCCACAGGCCATGATGACCGAAACCCCCGACGATTTTGCCGCCCATAATGCCCGCATGAAGCGTGTTCAGGCGGCGCGCGAACGCATCCAGGCCCGCCACACCCTCGAACGCGGCCTTCTCATCATCCACACCGGCAACGGCAAGGGCAAATCCTCCTCGGCCTTCGGCATGGCCATCCGCAGTCTCGGTTGGGGCATGAAGGTCGGCATCGTCCAATATGTGAAGGGCAGCTGGGAAACCGGCGAAAAAAACTTCTTCCAGGCCAACCCCGACCTGCTGACCTTCGACGTCATGGGCGAAGGCTTCACCTGGGACACGCAGGACAGGGCACGCGATATCGCCGCCGCCCGTGCCGCCTGGGAACGCTCAAAGGCGCTGATTCTCGATCCGGACTATGATTTCATCATCCTGGATGAACTCAACATCGTGCTGCGCGACGATACGCTGCCGATCGCAGAAATCGCCGAATTCCTCGCCGCCCGCCCGCTCACCAAACACATCTGCATCACCGGTCGCAACGCCAGGCCCGAACTCCTCGAAATCGCCGATCTGGTCACCGAATTCGCCGAAGTCAAACACCCGTTCAAGGCGGGCTTCATGGCGCAAAAGGGCGTCGAATATTGATCCGCACCACCCGCCTCGTCCTGATCTTTTTCGCGACGTCCGCTGCGGCGGCGCCCCCGCGCATCGTGTCGATAAACCCGTGCGTCGATGCTGTGCTGATGCACGTCGCCGACCCGTCACAGATTGCCGGCATCAGCCATTATTCCAAGGACTCTCGTGCCAGCTCGATAACCGCGGCACAGGCGGCACGCTTCCCCGCCACATCGGGCACTGCCGAAGAAGTCGTCGCACTCGCCCCCGACATCGTCATCGCCGGCGCCCATGTCGATCCCGCCACCATCGCGGCGCTGCGCCGCATGAACATCGGCCTGCTGCAACTCGGCGTCCCCGACAGCATCGCCGAAAGCAATATTCAGATTCGCCAGATTGCCGCCGCCGCGGGCCATCCCGATCGCGGTCAAAGGCTCGTCGCCCGCATCGATGCTGCCGTTAACGCAGCCCACACCACCGGCACCCCAATTCCTGCACTCATCTGGCAAGGTGGCGGCCTTGTCCCCGGCACAAAAACTCTCGCCGACGAACTGCTGCGCACCACCGGCTTCCATAATCTCAGCGCCGATTACGGCCTCAAACGCTGGGATGTGCTGCCCCTCGAACACCTCGTCGCCCGGCCACCGCAAGTGCTGTTCTCTGTCGGCGATGCCTCCGGCGCCGATCGGATGCTCTCCCATCCCGTGTTCAAACCCCTCGCCGGCCACATCGCCATCCGCGTCTATCCTGTACGCCTGCTGCATTGCGGCGGCCCGACCATCATCGATGCCGTCGCCCGCCTCGCCCAGGTCAGGCGCGCGCTGTGAACCTGCGCCTAAACCTTTTGCTGGTGCTGGCGCTCACCGCCGCAATGGCGCTGTCGCTCATCGCCGGCAAGGTCTGGCTGCCACTCGCCGCCTGGAACACCGCCGATCCGCGCTGGTTGATCATCGCCGAACTCCGCTTGCCGCGCACGGTCCTTGCGGCTTTGGTCGGCGCCGCACTCGGGCTCTCCGGGGCGGCGATGCAAGGC
Source organism: Polymorphobacter sp. (assembly GCA_031422995.1). Classification (GTDB taxonomy): domain Bacteria; phylum Pseudomonadota; class Alphaproteobacteria; order Sphingomonadales; family Sphingomonadaceae; genus Sandarakinorhabdus. The sequence continues at coordinate 8,413 of JANPEP010000322.1, forward strand.
TATCTGCGCAATCCGCTCGCAGATCCCGGCCTGTTCGGCGTCTCGTCGGGTGCTGCGCTTGGCGCCGTGCTGTCGCTCTATTTCGGCTATACGGCGTCGTTCCTGCTCCCGGCTTTTGCCCTCACCGGTGCTGCCATTTCGATGGCGCTGCTCGCCCTCCTCGTCGGCCGCTCCGGCAGCCTCATCGTCTTCACCCTCGGTGGCGTCATCCTCTCCAGCATCGCCGGGTCGATGACGGCACTGGCGATCAGCCTCGCCCCCACGCCGTTCGCCACGTCACAGATCGTTACCTGGCTGATGGGCGCCCTCACCGATCGCAGCTGGGATGATGTCCGCATCGCCTTTCCCATCATTGCACTTGGCGGCGTCCTGCTGGCCTTCACGGCCCGCTCGCTCGATGCACTCACCCTTGGCGAACAGGCGGCGCGCTCGATGGGCGTCGATCCGCGGCGCCTGCAAATCCTCATCGTTCTCGGCGTCGGCCTGTGTGTCGGCGCCTCGGTCGCTGCCGCCGGCATCATCGGCTTTGTCGGCCTCATGGTCCCACACCTGGTCAGGCCCTTCGCCGGCCACCGCCCGTCCGCGGTGCTTCTGCCGTCCGCCATCTGCGGCGCGCTTCTGCTCGTCCTTGCCGACAGCCTGGTACGCGCGGCGCCCACCGTCAGCGAGCTGCGCCTCGGCATCGCCATGTCGATGCTCGGCGGGCCGTTCTTCATCGTGCTGCTTTTGCGGATGCGGCGGCAATTGCCATGACTCTCTCCAGCATGACTCTCTCCCGCATGACTCTCACCGCCGAAGCGCTTTCGCTCACCCTGGGCAACACCCGCGTCCTTGATGGCGTCAGCGCCAGCTTTGCCAAGGGCCGCGTCACCGCCATCCTCGGTCCCAATGGCGCCGGCAAATCCAGCCTTCTGGCCTGCCTCGCCGGGCTGCGCGCCCCCGATGCCGGCATCGTCCGCGTCGATGGCACCCCTCGCTCCGGCCTCGATCGCCGCGATCTCGCCCGCCGCATCGGCTTCCTGCCGCAAACCGCCGATGTGCACTGGGACATCGATGTGCAGACGCTGGTCGAACTCGGCCGTTTCCCGCATCGCGGCCGCTGGGGCGATACCGCTGCCGACAACGCTGCTGTCCGCGCCGCCATGGTCGCCACCGATGTCGCCGGTCTGTCGCATCGCGTCGTCAACACCCTGTCCGGCGGCGAACGCGGCCGCGCCCTCCTCGCCCGCGTCCTCGCCGGCACGCCCGAATGGCTGCTCGCCGATGAACCACTCGCCAGCCTCGATCCGGCGCACCAGCTCGATGTGCTCGATTGCCTGCGCGGCATCGCGAGCGGCAACGCTGGCCCGGCCGCTGGCGTCATCGTCGTCCTCCACGATCTCAACCAGGCCGCCCGCGTTGCCGATGATGTGGTGCTGATGCGCGATGGCCGCATCATCGCCCATGGCCCCCCCGATGCCGTGCTCACGCCCGATCTCATTGCCCAAACCTATGGCGTCGCGGCCCACATCGGCCACACCATCGATGGCCATCGTTTCATCGTCGCTACCGGCCGCGCGCTTACATGACCGGCACTGCCGATCAACTGCTGGCTGCTCTCATTGCCGAAGCCATCCTTGGCTATCCGGCTCGGCTGTTCGCCGCCATCGGTCATCCCGTCACCTGGATCGGCGCCGTCATCGCCGCCCTCGATCGCGGCTGGAACCACGGCACGCCACACCGCCGCCGTGCGCTCGGCATCGCACTTCTCCTCCTCATCACCATCGTCGCCGGCGCCACCGGCTGGGCCATCACCCGGCTCGCCGGACAGGGCTGGGGCCTTGTCGCACTCATCCTCATCGCCACCACCGGCTTGGCCCAACGCAGCCTCCACGATCACGTCACCGCCGTCCTCAATCCCTTGCGCGCTGGCAACCTTCCCGCCGCCCGCACTGCGGTTGCCGCCATCGTCGGCCGCGACACGGCGGCGCTTGATGAATACGGCGTCGCCGCCGCCGCCATCGAAAGCCTCGCCGAATCCTTCTGCGATGGCGTTGTCGCCCCGGCATTCTGGTTCCTCGTCGCCGGCTTGCCCGGGCTGTTCATCTGCAAGGCCATCAACACCGCCGATTCAATGGTCGGCCATCTCGATGATCGCCATCGCTACTTCGGCTGGGCCGCTGCTCGCGCCGATGATCTGGTGATGTACTTGCCAGCCCGCATCTCTGGCCTGCTGATCTGCCTTGCGGCTCCCGGCGGCCTCCCCGTGATGTACCGCGACGCCGCCGCCCATGCCTCACCCAATGGCGGCTGGCCCGAAGCCGCAATGGCCGGCGCGCTGGGTGTCTCGCTCGGCGGTCCCGTCACCTATGGCGGCGAACCGGCCTCCCGCGCCAGCCTCGGCACCGGTCCCGCACCCACCACCGCAACGCTCGCCCGCGCTCTCGCCATTTACCGGCGTGCTTGCCCAACGCTCTGGTTCTTCGTCGGAATCGCCGCATGGCTGCGATAATGCTCCAGGGCACCGGCTCCGATGTCGGCAAATCCGTGCTCGTCGCCGGCCTCTGCCGGCTCTTCACCAACCGCGGCCTCGCCGTCCGCCCGTTCAAACCTCAAAACATGTCGAACAACGCCGCCGTCACAGCAGACGGCGGCGAAATCGGCCGCGCCCAGGCCCTGCAAGCCCTCGCCTGCCGCACCCTCGCCACCACCGACATGAACCCCGTCCTCATCAAACCCCAATCCGATACCGGCGCGCAAATCATCGTCCACGGCCGCGCCATCGGCCATTTGTCTGCTGCCGATTATCAGGCCCGCAAGGGGGAACGCCTCGGCGCCGTCCTGCAAAGCTATGCCCGCCTGCGCACCCAGGCCGATATTGTCATCGTCGAAGGCGCCGGCAGCCCCGCCGAAATCAACCTGCGCGCCGGTGATATCGCCAACATGGGCTTTGCCCGTGCCGCCGGCGTGCCCGTCATCCTTGTCGGTGATATCGATCGCGGCGGCGTCATCGCCTCCATTGTTGGCACCCGATCGGTCCTCGATCCCGAAGATGCGGCGATGATCCACGGCTTCCTCATCAACAAATTCCGTGGCGATGTCCGCCTGTTCGAAGATGGCTATGCGGAAATCGCCCGCCGCAGCGGCTGGGCCGGCCTCGGCATTGTCCCGTGGATTGCCGCCGCCCGCCAACTCCCGGCCGAAGATGGCGTCATCCTCGAAACCACACGCACCGCCACCGGGGCCATCACCATCGCCGTTCCAATGCTGTCGCGCATCGCCAATTTCGATGATTTTGATCCCCTCGTGCATGAACCGGGTGTCCGCTTCATCTTCGTGCCCCCCGGCCAACCCATCCCGGCGGAAACCGCGCTCATCATCATTCCCGGCACCAAATCCACCATCGCCGATCTTGCCTTCCTGCGCGCCCAGGGCTGGGACATCGATATCGCGGCACACGTCCGCCGCGGCGGACGTGTCCTCGGCATCTGCGGCGGTTACCAGATGCTCGGCCAAACCATCCACGATCCCGATGGCGTCGAAGGCCCGGCCGAAACCGTCCCCGGTCTCGGCCACCTCGCCATCGAAACCTGCCTCACCAACGACAAACACCTCACGCAAACCAGTGGCATCAGCCTTGCCGATGGCGCCGCCTTTACCGGCTATGAAATCCACGCCGGCCGCACCACGCTCATGCCCGGCACAACGCCGCTGCTCCGCCTCACAAATGGCGTTACCGATGGCGCTACCACGCCCGATGGCCGTATCACCGGTTGCTACATCCACGGCCTGTTCAATGCGCCGGCACAACGCGCCGCCTGGCTCGCCCGCCTCGGCGCGGCATCAGACGGCGTTGATCAGGCGCACCGCGTCGATGCTGCACTCGATGCCCTGGCGGCAGCGCTCGAACATCATATCGACCTCGAAACCCTCATGGCGATCGCAAGGACCGCACAATGATCGACGAAGCAACCGCCTGGGCCCATCTTGACGCCCTGGCCAAACCACGCCGCAGTCTCGGAACGCTCGAAACACTGGCCGCACGCCTTGCCGTCATTCAGCAACGCCTCGATCCTGTCACCCGTCCGCGCTGCATCACGCTGTTCGCCGCCGATCACGGCGTCGTTGCCCAAGGTGTCTCGGCCTGGCCCTCCGCTGTCACCGGCCTGATGATTGCCACCATCCTCGCTGGCCGCGCTTCCAGCACCGCTCTGGCGGCGGCCCATGGTTGCACGCTTCGCCTCGTCGATGTCGGCGCTGCCACCCCGCAAGCCCCGCCACACCCGTCGCACTTCCGCGCCGCCGCCATCGCTCCAGGCACCGCCGATCTTTCGCAAGGGCCAGCGATGACAGCCGCACAATTCGATGCCGCCTGGGCCATTGGCGCCGATGAAGCGCGCTGCGCCGTCGCTGCCGGCAACGCCATCCTCATCACCGGCGAAATGGGCATCGGCAACACCACGCCTGCTGCTTGCCTCACGGCGCTGCTCACCGGCCTCGCACCCGCCGTCGCCGTCGGCCGCGGCGCCGGTGCCGATGATGCAATGCTGGCCACCAAAACCCTCATCGTCACGGCTGCTGTCAATGCCGCCGGCGCCCATCTCATCGCCAACCCCCGCACCGCCATCGCGTCAGTCGCTGGCTTCGAAATCATCGCCATGGCCGGCTTTTTCGCCGCCGGTGCGGCTTCCGGTGCCACGCTTGTGCTCGATGGCTATGTCGCCACTGCCGCCGCTCTTGTCGCCGAACACCTCGCTCCCGGCACTGCTCGCAACCTCATCGCCGCGCACCGCTCGGCTGAACCTGGCCACACGGCCGCGCTCGCCCACCTCGGCCTCGAACCCCTGCTCGATTGGCAGATGCGCCTCGGCGAAGGCAGTGGCGCGCTTGTCGCCCTGCCTTTGCTCGACAGCGCGGCGGCCATCCTGCGCGATGTCGCCCTCCTCTCGGACCTGGGCGCCTGATGCGTCCCTCCAATCCCTGGTGGGCGCCGCCGCTGCTTGCGCTGCAATTCCTCACGCGCCTTCCCGTCCCTGATACACAAAACCTGTCCGCAGCCACGGTGCAGTCCGGCCTTGTCCGTGCTGTTGGCTGGTTCCCGCTGGTCGGCGCCCTCATCGGCGCCATCACCGCATCGGTCGCCATCCTCGCCGCCATGCTCTGGCCGGTGCCTGTTGCGGTGCTGTTGGCGCTCGCCATCGAAGCGCGCCTCACCGGCGCCTTCCACGAAGACGCCGTTGCCGATTTCTGCGATGCCTTTGGTGGCGGCCAATCCGCTGATGACACCCGCCGCATCATGAAGGACAGCCGCATCGGCAGCTATGGCGCCGTCGGCCTCATCCTCGCCCTCGCACTGCGCGCCGCCCTGCTGATAACCGTGCTCGAGGCGTTTGAACCCGCCGCTGCTGTCATCATCATCATCGCCTCGGCCACTTTTGGCCGCCTGCTCGCCGTCGCCGTCATGGCTGCCGTTGCGCCCGCTCCCACCGGCACCGGCCTTGCCAGGGATATCGCCTCGGGGGTCGGTCCGGGTCTGCTGGCAGTTGCCGTGCTCACTGCCATCCCCGGCCTCTTGCCGTTTGCCTTGCTGGCACCACTCGCCGTCCTTGCCGCCGCCGCCGCCGGTCTCGCCTTCATCCTGTGGTTCCGCGCGCTCCTCATGCGCCGCATCGGCGGCAGTACGGGTGATTGCCTCGGCTTTGCTGCCTATGTCGGCCAACTGCTGCTGTTGCTCGCCGCCGTTCCGTGATTTTGCTCATCCGCCATACCGAGGTCGCCCGCATCTGGCGCGGCCGCTGTTATGGCATCACCGATACCGGGCTCAGCCGCGCCGGCGCTGCACATGCCGCCGCCCTCGCACCCGAAATCGCATCATGGCGCCCCGACATCGTCGTGCATTCGGGCCTGCGCCGCGCCCATCACCTCGCGCGTCTCATCGCCGCCACGGCACGCGCTGAAATCCACGCAGTGCCGGATTGGCGCGAACGCGACTTCGGCGATTGGGAGGGTCAGACCTGGTTGCAAATCCACCGTGCCACCGGCGACGCCATGGATGGCATGATCGATGCACCCGACCATTTTCGTCCCGGCGGCGGCGAAACCACCACTGAACTGGCAAATCGCGCCGTAACGGCTTTCGCCACTCTCCCGCCCGGCCGCGTCGCCGTCGTCGCCCATGGCGGCCCCATCGCCGCCATCCTCGGGCGCCGCCAGAACCATACGCCGCGTGATTGGCTCGCGCTCATACCCGCTTGCGGCGGATCAGTGGAAATCGCCCGCCGTGATCGGATTGCGACCCGGAGTCGCTGAATCCCGCGCAAACGCCGCCGCCGCGCCAAACAGTCCGGCATGGGGATGGATTGCCAGTTTCACCGGAATCCGTCGCATCGCCGGCGCAAAGCGGCCCTTGTCGGCAAATCCTTCGGCAAATTGCGCCATCGCGGGATGATCGATCAACCGGTTGGCCAGGCTGCCGGCAATCACCACCGCATCGGCACCGTGCGCCAATGCCATGTCGCCGCAAAAACTGCCGAAGCACCGGCAAAATCGCGCCAGCGTCGACGATACGCGCGGGTCGTCCCCGGCAATCGCCCGAGCCCACAAATCCGCATCGCCGTGCCCGCCACCGCCGTCTGCGGACAACACCGCATGAATGTTGCCAAGGCCGGGTCCAGAGACAACCCGCTCCGCCGAAACCCGGCCAAACCGCTCACGCAACCGCACCGCCAGCATCGCGTCTGTCGCATCCGCCGGCGCAAAGCCGCTGTGCCCCCCCTCGCTCGCCAGCACCCGATAACCGTCTGCCGCCACATCGAGCAAGGCAACCCCCAGCCCGGTTCCAGGCCCGACGACGGAAATCACGCCAGCCGTTGGCAATGCCGTCAATGGCCCGCAAACAGGATGAAGATGCGCTGCATCTGCCTGCGCCACCGCATGCGCCACCGCTGCAAAATCATTGACAATCAAGGTCCAATCCACCCCCAATTGCTGCGGCAATCGCGAACGGTCGATCGTCCAGCCATTGTTGGTCAATTTTAACATCTCGCCCGTTACCTGGCATGCCACTGCAACGGCTGCGCCGCGTGGAAGGGCCCGCCCTATGCTGCTGCCATAACAGGCCCATGCCGCCTGCAACCCGTCATGGTCGGCACATTTCAACGTCCGCTCCAGCGCCAATCCCACCACCTTGCCCCCCGCCAGCGTCGCAATGGCAAACCGAGCATGGGTGCCGCCGATATCAACCGCGACTATCTCCGCCATGCTCACGTGCGCACTCCGCTCGAAAGCCGCCGGGTGGCCAGTGCAAAGGCTGCAATCGCGACATAACAGGCCAAAGGCACCATCAACGCCGCGCGAAGACCATGGGCATCGGCAACAATCCCGGTCAGCAACGGCACAATCGCACCGCCAACGATCGCCATGCAGATGATGCCCGAACCCTCCGCCGCGCGCGCCTCCAGCCCTTCGCAGGCCAGACTGAAGATTGTCGGAAACATGATCGAATTGCACAGCCCTATGGCAATCAGCGACCATCCCGAAATCTGCCCCACGCTGCCGCCGGCAATCACCAGCAACGTCCCTGCACCAATTGCCGTCCCGCACAACACCAGCGACGGCGCAAACCGTCGCAACACAGCGGCGCCGATAAACCGCCCCACCATCGCGCCACCCCAGTAAAGCGCCACCAACGACCCCGCCGTTTGCGCCGCCAGCGCCATCGTATCGGCCTGCATCAGGTAATTGGCGAGCAGGCTGCCAATCGAAACCTCACCACCGACATAGACAAAGATTGCCAGCACCCCGAACGCAAAGCGTGGCCGGCGCAGCAATCCGAACGCCGCCAGCATCGGCACCGCCGGCGCCGGCGCTTCCACCAGCCGCCGCCGCCGGAACCACACGGCCGCCGCCACGATCACCAACGCGGCGGCAATTCCCAGATAGGTGTTGACGATCACCCCGGCTTCCTGCGCCCGAAACGCCGCCAGACCGGCCGCGTCCAGCGTCGTTTCATCAACAACCTGCAACGAACCCAAAATCAGTCGGGCACCAAAAAACGGGAATATGGTCGTGCCCAGCGCGTTGAACGCCTGGGCAAACGTCAATCGGCTGTGCACCGTCTCGGGCTGGCCAAGCATGGATATCAAAGGGTTGGCTACAACCTGCACAATCGTCACGCCGCTGGCCAACACGAACAACGCGCCCAGGAATGCCGGAAACACCGCTGTCAACGACGCCGGTATGAACAACAGGCACCCCGCCGTCATCGTCATCAGCCCCAGCGCCGCCGCACGCATATATCCGATACGCCGAACAATTGCGGCGGCCGGCAGCGACACCAGGAAATAGGCAGCGAAAAATGCCGACTGGATCATCATCGCTTCGAAATAGCTCAACGTGAACAGCGATTTCAGCTTGGGGATCAGCACATCATTCAGGCTGGTGATGCCACCAAAGATAAAGAACAGCGCAAACACGAACCAGCGCAGATCGGCTGGCGCGGCACGGCCCGCAGCAGCGGTTTCAGGCGTCGTCAGGGTTGGTGAAAAGGCCATGCGGATCCTTCGGGCCGCGTAACTGCGGCCATGGCGGCGTCACGGGGCAGGGGGCGTGCCTGCCGCTGCCGATTACCGGCAGCGGCAGGACAGCTTGCGTCAGAAGCTGACGCGACCGCGGATGCCAAAGGTCCGCGCATCATTCAGGAAGCGGATGTTGAGCCCCGATCCGACCAGGGCCTTTTGCGATGCCGTGGTATCGAACAGGTTCGAAACCCAGGCCTCGAGCCGGTAATTGTCGAGCGTATAGCCGACCGCCGCGTTCACCGTCGCAAAACCCTTCTGCTTGTCGGGGAAACCGGCAGCCAGCGCCGTCTGCCGCGCCCCGCTCAGGAAAACGATGTCATCCTCGTTGAACTGCGACAGATAGAAGGACGAGCGATACGCCACCAGCGCCTGCCAATCGAAACTGCCCTTGCCGGCATCTATCGTCTGGCCCAATCGCGCCGTGATGTTCCACTTCGATGCCAGCGGCAGATTGTTGCCCTCCAGGCTGATCAGCGGCGAATTGCCCCCCGCGCCAAAATCCTGCGCGCGCGCATCGGCAACCACGCCGCTGGTGATCTTGGTATCCAGGAATGTCACATTGAAATCCAGCGACAGCCGGGCCGGCAACGCAAACCGCGTTTCCAGCTCGATACCGCGAATCCGCGACGCACCGATGTTGCGGTTGACCAGCGAATAGCCGTTGCACACCGGCGGCGTACGCGATTGGTCCAGGTTGATGCAGGTCAGGTCCTGAAACACCTGGTCGCTATAATCATACCAGAAACCGGTGATGTTGATAACCGAACGCTGGCCGCCAATGTCGAGCACGTTGCGCGAGCCGATTTCATACACCATCACCTTTTCCGGGCTGAACGCTTCGGGAATGGTCGATCCGTTGAAGCTGTCGTTGAACCCGCCCGCCTTGTGGCCGGTCGAAATCTTTGCATACAGCTTGTTGTCGTCGCTCAGGTCATAATCGGCGCCCAACCGGAAATCGACATAGTTGAAGGCCGCACTGCCGACCTGCTGTGACGGAATGGTCAGATTGGCATAGCTGAAGCCGCCATTCTGGTCGGTCGGGCAGGTGACAAAGCCATTGTCGATGTCAGGCCGCGTAAAGCAGGTGCCATTCAGGTTGGTGCCATTGGCGATCGACTGGATCTGCTGGATCAACGTATCGCGCAGCCCCGGCGTCTTGGTGCTCTCGATCAGGAACTGCGCGATCTGCGCCTTGGTCGTCACCTTGCTCAAGTCAAAATTCGGCCGGTCGAGCAGATTGGGCTTGAAGCCTTCGGTGCCGAACCGCGTCGCGACGCAACAGGCGAAATCCGCGCCACCCAGGACCAGGGCAAGGTTGCCGCCGATGCCATAACGGGACTTGTTTTCATCGGTATAACGAATGCCGCCAAAGAACCGCAGCCGGTCACTCACATCATAGGTCGTATCGGCGTAAAAGGCATAGGATTCGCCCTTCACATCCGGCATGACAAACTCGGTGCCCGAATAGCAGCAATAGCCGCGATCGGCGAGCGACAAGAACCCAACCTGCTGGTTTTCCTTGAAATAAAACGCACCGGCGGTCCAGCGCAGCGATGATTTCTCATCGGCAAACACCCGCAATTCATACACCTGGCTCTGCGAGCGCGTCTGCCAGAAATTGTTCGAAAAATTGTCATACTGGATCGCATTCAAATCACGCCCCGGCCAATCGATGCTCTCCGAACTGGCATTGGCCTGATAGAAATCGACATCGCGATAACTGCCCGTCAACTCGGCCGAAACGCCGCCAAAATCATAGGCAATCTTGCCCTGAACACCCCAGTTGGTGTTGTCCAGAACGCCCTGCTGGCCGCGATAGACCACATCACGCAACGGCAGGTCCTCCGCCCGCAGCCCCGTTGCCGTCACCGCGGCAAAGATGTTGGCGCCAGGATAGCCGGTGCCCGTTTCCTTGCTGTAATCCCCGATAACCGACACCGAAAGGTCGCTCGTCGGCTCCCACAGCAACGACAGTCGCCCGCCGTAATTCTCCTCCAGCCCGGCCGGATCAAGCTGGCTGGCCAGCGCACCTGTCGAGACATTGTTGAAACCAAAATCCTTGTTGGCATAAAACGCTGCGGCGCGAATGGCTGCCGTCTGCCCCAGCGGCACGTTGATCGCGCCTTCAAAGCCATAGGAGCTGCGATTGCCATATTCGCCCTGCACAAAGCCGCTGGTTTCGTTCAGCTTCGGCTTGGCGGTGATGATGTTCAGCGTGCCGGCCAGCGCATTGCGACCATAAAGCGTGCCTTGCGGCCCCTTGTTCACTTCTACGCGTTCCAGATCGTAAAACATCGATCCCAGGCCGCGTGGCCGCGGGATATACGTCCCGTTGACATGCGGTGCCGCCGCCGGATCGCCCAGTTCGGTGTTGTTCGCCGATCCAACACCGCGAATGAAAATCTCGATATTGCCTTCCTGATTGGCAATGCTCAGGCCCGGGATCGCCACCTGCAACTGGCGCAGGTCGTTGATGCCATCGGCGCGCAACTGCCGCGCATCGAGCGTCGTCACCACGCCGGTCACATCCTGGATGTTCTGGGCACGGCGCTCCGCCGTCACGATGATTTCACTGGTGTCGGCAACCGCCGCCGCCTGCTGGGCTGCCACCGGAAACGCCGTGCCGCTCAACAGCAGCGCCAGCATGGTCTTGCGAAGTGTCGGTGTCGTCATGTCCATCCCCTTGTTTTTTTGCTTCTTTGAAAATCGCTATTTGACGCCGTTGGCCGAACCGATCCTGATGCCGGATATCGTCAGATCGAGCCGCCCGGCGGTGCCAAGCTCGAAGGGCGTGTCGATCCGCGCCATGTCGGCTCCGGCGGCGGCAAAGCGGCTCAATGGCACCGCAATGCTCGTCCAGCCCTTTGCTGCCGCGGCGGCCAGCATCGGCGCCACATCGATGCTGCCACCGCAACCATCACCGCAGCGCATCATCAGCATCACCGGCGCACTGGCTGGCGCATGAACCCGCAAGTCGATGATCAACGCCAGTTCGCCATTGGTCTCGCGCTGCAAATCCGTCGCCGCTGGCTCCCTGATCAACACGCTGGAACTGGCGCCCCCGCTCCACACAAAGCGCCGTGAATCCTCCTGCGCCCGCCGGTCCGCCGGCCGCGCTGCAAGCGATGGCACAGCCGCAGCCAGTTCGACCGATTGCGGCGCCATGCCCGGTGTCGCGATGAACAACTGCCGCGCTCCCGCTGCTCGCCCATCGGCAAACAAGGTCCCCGGAGCCGATCGATCCCCCGCCGGGCCCGCCTCGGGCAGCAAGCCCAGGTTGCCGCGATCCTGCACCGACCGTCCAAAGC